>REAP01000039.1 GCA_004294385.1 Oscillatoriales cyanobacterium
GCCTGTTATTGAAAATAGTGCAAGATGTCAGAACCAGAAAATTCACTCTTTGTGGAACAGGCATCTTGCCTGTTATTGAAAATAGTGCAAGATGTCAGAGAGGCTTACTTGAAATCCAATACAGCAATTACAAACCGCTGTAAAAACATGATTCATCATAAATAATGACTACCAATACCAACACACAAGAACAGTTCATCTCCATTCTCACTGCCAGTATAGAAAGCCAAGAATTTGTTAGATTGACTTTAGGAAAATATCGAGGCAAAGAAGAATTTTTAAATAAAATCGTTGCTAAAATTATCAAAATCAAATCAGGCATCAGATTATCTTTGACATACTGCTATAAAACTAAAGAAATCGGAAAAAATTACTCAACACAGGAAGGTATCGGTCTAATCAATACCTTGATTGGTAACGATTTTATGAGTAGCAGATTATTCACCATCAAACAAGATATTCAACTTGAATGTGGCAATCATCAAAAGCTAAAACTCTCTTTTATTAAGCCTACTTTTCCTAATTCTACTACAACAATTCCGCAGGAACACGATCGCAAAAAGAAACGATTGATTGAAGCCGAAAATAATCCCTATCTTACAGCACTAGGAATTACAAATAAGGAGGGCAACATCGTAAAAACGATGGAAGATAAGTTCAGACAGATCAATAAGTTTATTGAAATTGTGGATGGCTTACTTACATCATCAGGATTAGCAGAAATAAATCAGTTATCTGTCGTTGATATGGGTTCAGGTAAGGGATACTTGACCTTTGCAATATATGATTTTTTGAACAATATTCTCAATAAACAAGCATCAGTTACTGGGATAGAAAGCAGAACGGATTTAGTCACTTTTTGTAATTCTGTTGCCGAATCGGTTAATTTTGGAAATTTACATTTCGAGCCGGGAAATATCAAGAGTTACAGCGCCGAAAAAACTGATGTGACCATCGCACTCCATGCGTGCGATACTGCAACGGATGATGCAATTTATCAAGGAATAAAGTCTGATTCTTCTTTGATTATCCTAGCGCCATGCTGCCACAAGCAAGTTAGGAAAGAAATTCATCCCAGTACGAGTGTAAAGGATTTGCTGAAGTTTGGAATTTTGCTGGAGAGACAATCAGAAATAGTGACTGATGGATTGAGAGCGCTCCTACTTGAATTATCTGGCTATGAAGCTAAGGTTTTTGAGTTTATATCTTCTGAGCATACAAGTAAAAATATCATGATTGTCGGAATTAAGAGTAATCGGAGCATCGATAAAGTTCAGATTCTTGGACAAATCCAAGAAATCAAGAGTCTTTATGGCATAAAGTTTCATTATTTGGAAACTTTACTATTTCCCAATCAGTTACTTTCGCCTGATTTAGCTGATCTTATTAAGACCTAGTTTCATCCTCCTGTTTTCTTCGATATTAGCGCTCATGTATAGCAACCGTCAAGGTGGTTAAGGCATTTATGCGATCGTTCCCTGAGCCCAACGACTGCGTTTATCCTGAGCCCAACGACTGCGTTTATCCTGAGCGTAGTCGAAGGGCTCAGGATAAACGCAGTCGTTGGGTTCATATCGTTTCCGGTTGCATCGGAATGATTTAACCGCGAAGGCGCAAAGGACGCAAAGGAAGAGAAGAGAGAGATTAATAATTCCAATGCTAACGGAACAAAAAAAGGGGCAAAACTCGCGTCGCCCCTCATCTATTTAACCAACTACAAAATTAAACTTCCACAGCAATCTTTTGTTCGGAAGCCTCCGGCGAATTCGCTTCACTTGGTGGCACAACTTGCCAGAATTTCGGCAAGTATTCGGCCCAATTTGCTAAGATTTTCTCGGCTTTCTTGCTGTTAGTCCGATCGCGCTGAGCTTCAATTAACTCTTTCAATTGCGCCTCCCCAGCGGGCGTAGAAACGCGCTGCATCTTGACAATCTCCCCGTTGACGTGAGCCGGGAAATTGCCATCTTCATCGAGGAAATAACCCAAGCCGCCAGTCATTCCAGCGCCGACGTTGCGGCCGACTTTTCCTAACACGACAATCACGCCACCAGTCATGTACTCGCAGCAGTGATCGCCGGCACCTTCAATGACTGCTTTCGCCATCGAGTTACGCACCGCAAACCGTTCGCCAGCTTTACCCGCAGCCAACAGAGTTCCCCCCGTCGCGCCGTACAAACAAGTGTTACCAACGATCGCATTTTGGGAAGCATCATAAGTCGCATCAATCGGCGGTGCGATCGCAATTTCGCCGCCGTGCATTCCTTTACCAACGTAGTCGTTAGCTTGGCCATCCAGTACCAAAGTCATTCCTGGTAGGTTGAATGCGCCGAAACTTTGACCCGCAGTACCAGTACAGTTGAGGGTAATTTGTCCGCTAAAACCGGTGTTACCGTATTGCTTGGCGATCGCACCACTGATTCTTGCGCCCACAGTGCGATCGGTATTCACCAATTTTACACTTTTGCTAACACTGGTTTGATTGGCGATCGCACTTTGAATTTCGGCATCCGCCAGCAAATCGTCGTCTAACACAGGCCCGTTGGTGTGTATGTCGCCGTGGATTAAGAAAGTGCGATCGTGCTTAGTATCCGGTAACTTAATCAAACAGTCCAAATTAATCGCTTGAGTTTTCGTCAACTTCACGCCAGCGCGCATGGTTAGTAAATCACCGCGGCCAATGATATCGGCGATCGACTTATAACCCAATTTCGCCAACAAACTCTGCACTTCTTGAGCGACAAAGTAGAAGAAATTGACAACGTGTTCCGGTGTACCGGGGAAACGCTTCCGCAACTCTTCCTTCTGGGTGGTAACGCCGACGGGACAAGTATTCATGTGGCAAACGCGAGCCATAATGCAGCCTTCAGCAATCATTGCCACGGTGCCGAACCCATACTCTTCTGCGCCCATCAAAGCGCCTACAATCACGTCCCAGCCGCTTTTGAAACCACCGTCAACGCGGAGTAAAACCCGATCGCGCAACTTGTTTTCCATCAGCACTCGGTGAACCTCGGTCAATCCGAGTTCCCACGGAGAACCTGCGTGCTTAATCGAACTAAGTGGAGACGCACCGGTGCCGCCATCGTGGCCGGAAATTTGAATCACATCAGCATTGGCTTTTGCAACACCGGCGGCGACAGTACCAATCCCGACTTCCGAAACTAGCTTGACGGAAACTCCGGCTTTCGGATTGATTTGATGCAAGTCAAAAATCAACTGTGCCAAATCCTCGATCGAATAAATATCGTGGTGAGGCGGAGGTGAGATTAGGGTGACACCAGGTTTCGATCGGCGCAAGAAGGCAATATACTGGCTGACTTTCGGCCCAGGTAATTGGCCACCTTCGCCCGGTTTAGCACCTTGGGCAACTTTGATTTCGATTTGTTGGGCGTTCATCAGATACTCTGGAGTCACGCCGAAACGCCCGGAAGCTACCTGTTTGATGGCACTCGATGCGGTATCGCCATTTTGCAAACCCTTCAAGTGAGGGAGAGTTTGTGAGAAACCAGCCTCGCTGACATCCTTGAGCACATTGTATCGAACTGGGTCTTCGCCGCCTTCGCCGGAGTTGGATTTGCCGCCGATGCGGTTCATCGCGATCGCTAGAGTTTCGTGGGCTTCCGGGGATAGAGCACCGAGGGACATACCGCCGGTGGCGAAGCGTTTGAAAATGTCTGCTACAGATTCTACTTCTTCAATGGGAATCGAAGTGCGATCGCTCGCAAAGTCCAGCAAATCCCGCAAAGCAGTCACCGGGCGAGTTTCAAGCTGTTTCTTGTAAACCGCGTAGTGATCGTAGGCCTCCGAATTTTTGTCACCAATTGGTGTCATTTCTGGTTCGGTGGCAGTTTCTGAGTTAACACCCTTGCTTCCTTCTTCCCTTCTTCCTTCTTCCTGAAACGTTCCCTGAGCCCTTCGACGGAGTTCATCCTGAGCGTAGTCGAAGGGCTCAGGATAAACTACGTCGAAGGGCCTTCTTCCTTCGTTAAACGCAGTCACAGCCTTGTGTAAAGCCTTGGCCATTTCCGGGCTATTCATGTGATATTCACCACCGCGCCGATATTGAACGAAGCCATAATTTTCCAGCTTCTTAGCGTTCAATTCCGGGAAAGCCTGAGAGTGGAAGGACATCACCTCATGGGCGAGTTCCGCCACAGTCAAACCACCGATGCGAGACACAGTGCCTTTGAAGCCCAAATCTAGCAAATCGCCGCCAATGCCGATCGCCTCAAAGATTTGCGCTGCTTGATAGCTAGACAGCATCGAAATCCCCATTTTCGACATAATCTTCAACAGCCCATTTTCCACAGCTTTGCGGTATTGAGCTTGAGCCGTTGCAACAGTAATATTGGGGACTTTGCCATGTTTCATCAAGTTTTGAGTCTTGCTGTCAGCCCACCAACCACGCACGCTCTCAAAGGCTAAATAAGGACAAACAGCGGCCGCACCATAACCGATCAAACAAGCAAAATGGTGAGTGCTCCAGCATTGAGCGGTATCGACAACTAGGGAAGTTTTCATCCGCAGCCCTTCCTGGATCAAGTGGTGATGAACAGCACCAATAGCCAGAAAAGGCGGAATGTAAGTATATTCCGTACTCAAACCAGCAGCAGATACCTCTCCCCCTTCCTGCTTCCTCTGAACATCCGTTACATCCGCTACATAATCCGCTGCTAATCCCCCTTCCTGCTTCCTCTGAACATCCGTTACATCCGCTACATAATCCGCTGCTAATCCCCCTTCCTCCTTCCTCTTAACATCCGTTACATCCGCTACATAATCCGCTGCCAATCTTCCTTCTTCCTTCGCAACTCGATCGCTCAGAACTAAAATCTTAGCGCCCGATCGCACCGAATCAGCAGCCAGCGCACAAAGTTGATCTACCGCATTTTTCAAGCCTTCCGGGCCAGCCACAATGTGGTAAAGCGTTGACAGAACCTTTGCGGGGAAAGACTTTTGCTCTTTCAACAAAGACAGTTCACCGTCATTCAATATCGGAGAATCTATTTTGATTAGCTTGGCATTTTCCGGTACTGCTTGCAGCAAATTGCCCCGCAGTCCGATATTTACCGTCAGAGACATCACCATCCCCTCGCGCAGGGGGTCGATCGGCGGATTTGTGACTTGAGCAAACCGCTGTTTGAAATAGTTGTACAGCAACTGAGGCTTTTCTGACAACACAGCCAAGGGAACGTCGTCTCCCATGCAGAAAGTCGGTTCTTTCCCGGAGCTCGCCATCTCAACGATTACCATATCCAAATCTTCGGCGGTGTAGCCAAAAGCAGTTTGGGTGGCTAACAGCGTTTGCGCGTCGAGGGTTGCGGTTTCAGCAAAAGGTTGGGGTTCCAAGGTTTCGCGGTGTTTTTGCAGCCATTCACCATAAGGGTGTTGTGTCGCAATCCGTTGTTTGATTTGCCAATTTTTGAGAATTTCCTGACTTTGCAGATCGACTGCGATCATTTGTCCTGGTCCCAAACGGCCTTTTTCGATGATATCGGCTTCGGGAATATCTACAACTCCGGCTTCGGAAGCAACGATTACCATACCGTCTTTGGTAATGCAATAGCGGGCGGGACGTAAACCGTTGCGATCGAGCGTAGCACCTACTTGTTTACCATCGCTAAACACCAGCAGTGCGGGGCCATCCCAAGGTTCTTGCATCCCGCTGTAGTATTCATAAAAATCAACAATTTCGGGATATGTCGCCAAATCCGGCTGATTTTTGTAAGCTTCGGGTACTAGAATTGTCAACGATTCTAGGGGAGAACGGCCGGAGTGCACCAGCAATTCCATCACATTGTCCAAGTTTGCCGAATCGCTGCTTTCGGAATTGACAACTGGGTTGAATGTGTCAATATCAGCTTGACTCCAATTGGGGTGAGCTAAATTGGCTTGTCGCGCCCTCATCCAGGTAATATTGCCCAACAGCGTGTTAATTTCGCCGTTGTGTCCCAGCAAACGCATCGGTTGAGCTAGATGCCAGCGAGGCATGGTGTTGGTGCTGAAGCGTCGGTGATAGACAGCAAAAGCGCTTTTGTAAGCGGGATTTTTGAGGTCGAGGTAAAATTCTCCCAGTACAGCCGATCGCACCATCCCTTTATAGACGATCGTGCGACAGGAAAAAGAGCAACTGTAAAAATCTTGGCGAGTGAAGTCAGGGCGATCGGATAAAGCGTGTCCGATCGAACGACGGGCTAGAAATAACTGTCGATCGAGTTCATCACCAGTTAAGTTTGGCGAACTCACAATTACTTGTTCGATTTGAGGTTGATTTGCTCGCGCTTGCGGCCCCAAAACTGACGCATCCACAGGAACTTTGCGCCATCCCAGCAGAGTCAATCCGCGTTTTAGCAGCATTTCCTCAACCACCTGCCGCGCTATAGTTGCTTGCTGTTCATCTGGAGACAGAAACAGCATTCCCACGCCACAATTTTCCTGGGCGGGAGGCACAATGCCTTGTTCTGCAAACCAAGAATGGAACAATTCCCAAGGAATTGCCGTCATCAAACCAGCACCATCACCCGAATCTTGGTCAGCACTACAACCGCCACGGTGTTCCAGACAAGTTAAGGCTGGTAGAGCTTTTTCGATAATCGAGTGAGTAGCAGCACCGTTTTGGTTAGCAATAAAGCCAACACCGCAAGCATCTCTTTCTTCGATTAGCCAGCTTTGACCAGCATAAGGAACTCCTCGATGACCCTGATTTTGATTTTGATTTCGATCGCTCATGTTACCCATGTTGATTGAATACTATTTCGGTGATTGTGTGGTTAATTTGTTATAGCTCGAAAAGAGTGCTACCCAGCGGCAGGGCCGAGTATACCTTCAAGCAGCCGATCGCAAGCAGATGTGATAAAAATTTACATTTTATGCAGCCCGCCCATAGCCCTGAAACCCTGTTTGCATATCTTAAATTATCTCGATCGAATCGTTTCGGGGATGTCTCATAGAATACGGTGCCGTTGGAAAGCATAGGAATAAGGTCAAAAAACCCGGTTTCTGCCAAAAATTATCGATTTTTTCGACAAATATTCAGGCAGAAACCGGGTTTTTGGTTGCCCGTGCGTCCAGGACTGAAGCAGTTATTCTTGAGCAAATCCTCACCTCGCACTAGATAAATTGCAGGCGATCGAACTTTCCCTTGTTTCTTATTCCTGAGTCCGCCCGCTCTGCCTTGGGCGAACACAGATAGATATAGACTTTAGCTTAATTTTGCCCGCCGCAGATACAAAAGCCACCAACCAAGGAGAATGGGTAGGTGCAGTGTATGTCTTGGGATCGATCGCGAAACTCAGTCTTCTTATTATGCCGCGAACTCCGGGCCCGTAGATACCCAGTTCATTAACAAGATTCAAAATTAGGTTGTGAGTGGTGAAAAATAAATTGTCTGATCGCGCTTCGATATTATCAGTGTCAATTTCGCCCATACTGGCGATCGTCCTTACCTTAGTCTGGCATCTTCCTGGGAAAGCACAAGAGTCCGAGATGACGGGGCTGATTAATGCTTCGGGCGGGCAAGATGCCCACCCCACAATCAATGGGAAATCTTGTGGAACAGGCATCTTGCCTGTTGCAGACATCCAGGGCGGGCAAGATGCCCACCCCACAATCAATGGGAAATCTTGTGGAAAATCTTGTGGAACAGGCATCTTGCCTGTTGCAGACATCCAGGGCGGGCAAGATGTCCACCCCACAATCAATGGGAAATCTTGTGGAACAGGCATCTTGCCTGTTGCAGACATCAAAGAAACACAGCTAAATTCATCCTTCTCCCCTCATCCTTCTTCCATCCATCAGTTACAAAATCCGTTGCCGAACTCCCCTGATCCTTCTTCCTTCGTGTCCTTCGCGTCTTCGCGGTTCAACCATCTTCCATCATCCGTTAAATCCGTTACAAAATCCGTTGCCGAACTTCCTTCTTCCTTCCCCTTAACTCAATCCCTACCGCCCGCAGCCACAATCAAAAGCGGCCGCCAAATCTCTCTCAACGGCCGCATCATTCCCCTAGCTTGGACACAACAGCCAGCAAACAGCAATTCTGCGAACATCCGAACCTGGATTGCCGACATTGGCCTAATGCAATCTGCGGGAGTGGATTTACTGAATACAACAGACAATACCAAACAACCCGTACAGTGGTTTTCGGTATCTCTAACCGAGACTCAAAGTATAGCAACGCGATCGCAGGGCCAGTATCGATACTTAGATATCACAGATTTTGCCAGACTTAGCGGTTGGCAGATATCTACCGATGGAAATACCTTGAAAATCACATCTCCCCCAGCCAATGTTACCGGAATTCGGCAAGCCCAGAGAGAATGGGGCGATCGCATTGTTATCGATCTCGATCGCAGCGCCCCGTGGCAAGTTAACATTGTCGATACACCAAGCCCATCTCCCACACCCACAGACGACCCCACAAAGCCCGCTATCCCGCAAGCTACAACCCTCGCAGCGCCAAACCTCGAAACACCAGACGACCCCACCAAACCCGCCTTCCCGATTCCGGTAGCACCCGCAGCGACAATAACTGGTCAAGAATGGTCGATCGCGATCGATGCCAAAATCGCACCTGCCATAATTGCGCGCGCTTTTCCCACCAGCAAACAATTACTATCACTAAAAATCGAACCTGCGGGGAATCAAACCAGAGTCAAAGTCAAAATACCTTTAGGTTGGCGGCCACAAGTTTTAAGTCTGGGAAATCCCAACCGATTAGTCATCGATATTCGGCCAGATTCCCTAGTCGAAAAAGACATTGTTTGGGCGCGAGGAGTCCGGTGGCGACAACAGTATCAAAATATCGGAACTGCTCGTTTTCCGGTAGTTTCATTAGAAGTCAATCCGCGTCAAACTGGTGTCAAAGTTCGACCAATTTTGAGTAATCCACCTACAGATAAAGGCACTGCACCTTTATTGCAAACAGCGGAACTTTCGGGAACTGCGGCTGCGATTAATGCCGGATTTTTCAATCGGATAAATCGGTTAGCATTAGGAGCAATTCGGCGCGATAGCAAATGGCTGTCTGGGCCGATATTGAACCGGGGGGCGATCGGCTGGAACGATCGCGGTGAATTTGCGATCGCCCGTTTAAGCTTGCAAGAAACCTTGATAACTCCCACAAATCAACGTTTACCAATTTCTCATCTCAATAGTGCCTATGTGCAATCGGGAATCGGCCGCTACAATCCTGATTGGGGAACGACTTACACTCCGTTTTCCGACAATGAAATAGTTGTAACTGTGGTAGCCAATCGCATTATCAGTCAATCTCCCTCTGCTATGGCAGGAAAAACAGCTTTTCCGATTCCAGCTAACGGTTATCTTTTAGCATTACGTTCCGATTTGTCGATCGCATCTCAACTGACACCAGGAACTTTATTACGCCTAGAAACCAACACAATTCCGCTAGATTTCAACCGTTTTCCCTACATTTTGGGCGGCGGGCCCGTGTTAGTCCAAAACAGTCGAGTGGCTGTGGATGCGAAGGCGGAAGGGTTTAGCGATGCTTACGTTAGACAGACAGCGATTAGAAGTGCGATCGGGCGAACTGCTGCGGGGAATTTGCTGATTGTAGCCGTGCACAATCGCGCCGGGGGTTCGGGGCCAAATTTTGCCGAACTCGCCCAGATATTGCAGCAAATGGGTGCTGTGGAGGCTTTAAACTTGGATGGGGGAAGTTCGACGAGTTTGTATTTGGGAGGTAGTTTGCTCGATCGACCTTTGTCAACGGCTGCGAGAGTTCATAATGCGATCGGTGTTTTCATTCAACCTTAATAGACATCGACTAAGATGCTTTAGTCATGGTTCGACTCCGCTCACCAACCGCTGCGGATCTGTTCCCTGAGCGTAGTCGAAGGGTCGAAGGGTTTAGAGCGCTAGCCGGAATATCTAGGTTTACCAAGGATTAGAGGATCTAATTCTCAGTTGATCTTGATATATTTCTCAGTAACATAAGGTAATATTGGGAATGGGGAATGGGGAATGGGGAATTGGGAATTGGGCATCAGACAACAGACAACAGACAACAGTTAACAGTCAACAGCAGTACCCTGAGCGTAGTCGAAGGGTCAACAATTAACAGTTAACTGTCAACCCAACGACTGCGTTTATCCTGAGCCCAACGACTGCGTTTATCCTGAGCGTAGTCGAAGGGCTCAGGATGAACGCAGTCGTTGGGCTCAGGGCGGCGCAGTCAACATCATTCCGGTTTAACCGGAATTGATATCATTGCTTTACCAAAAAAGCCACACATTCCACATGAGAAGTTTGAGGAAAGAAATCAGCCGGCTGTACCCGCACTAATTTATAATCCCCATTTTCACACAAGAATTTCAAATCGCGAGCCAAAGTAGCCGGTTTGCAGCTAACATAAACAATCCGATTTGGTTGTATTTCCTTGATGGTTTCCAAAACTTTGCGATCGCAACCTTTACGTGGCGGATCTAGCAACACAATATCCGGCTTCACTCCTAACTGTGGTAGCAATTCTTCCACAGTTCCAACATGAAATGTCACATTTGTCAAGTCATTTAACTGAGCATTTAACTCAGCTTGGGCGATCGCCTCTGGCTGCATTTCCAAACCGATCGCTATTTGTACTTGTTTCGCCAATGGTAAAGTAAAAGTACCAATTCCGCAATAAGCATCAACTAAAATTTCATTTCCCCGCAAATTCAACTCCGCTGCAATCACCTGCAACAAACCCTCAGCAGCCTCTGTATTCACCTGGAAAAAAGTATCCGCCCTTAGCTGAAACTCCAAGCCAGCAAATTCTTCCCGCAGAAAAGAACGACCAGCAATACAGCGAGTTTCCGAACCAAAAATCACATTGGTTTTCGCAGAATTGATATTCAAACAAACACCAGCCAGTTTCGGATAGCTTTTCAACCAATCAGATGCTTGTGTTTCAAGTCCGGGCAAATCTCCCGTCCGAGCGATTAAAGTTAGTAATATCTCCCCAGTTCTACGTCCGATTCGCAAGGATATGTGACGCACTTCTCCTGTATGTTGCTTTTCGTCATAGACTGGCCATTTCATCCAATAAATGTCTTCTTTCACCTCTTTCAATAAAGGATCAAGGCGCGGATCTTGGACTGGACACTGATTTAAGTTGACTAATTTGTGAGTACCTTTTTGATAGTAGCCAGCTTGGATTTGACCTGCCGCAGATCTGGCTAAAGGATAGGTTGCTTTGTTACGATATCCCAAAAATTGAGGAAAATTATCGATTTTTCCAGCTAAGATTTCATCGCAGGGCAAATCGGTGAATCCGCCAATGCGTTCTAAGGCTTGAATGACTTGATTTTGCTTAGTTTTAAGCTGATAGTCATAGTTTACGTGTTGCCACTGACAGCCGCCACACTTGTCGGCGACAATGCAGTTGGGGCGGATGCGGTGTTCCGAACTTTTGACAAGTGTCTCCAGCTTAGCTGTAGCATAGGTGGATTTGACTTGCTGGAGACGGACAGCGACTCGATCGCCTGGAACTGTATCGGCCACAAATACCACTAGCTGCTCAAAACGACCAATTCCGTCGCCGGTGTCTGCTAAGTCGGTAATGTCTATTTCAATCAGTTGACCTTGCTGGCAAGGGTTTGCCGGTTTCGGGTTGAGGATGGGAAAATTAGATTTGGTCACAAGTAGTCGTGGTAGAATTCACTATGGTAGTGCAACATCGCTCAAATTGAGGTCGATCGCGATCTTCTATTAGGGCGAAGCAACCAAAACTCGTCAAAAAGTCCAAATGTCTGCCGAGATTCAAACCCTCGATCGCAGTTTTTGAATTTTCCCCGCAGTACCTTCTCAAGTCTTTAGACTATCACTTTCCTATTTACCGAGATTTTTTTTATGAGCGTAGTTAGCCAACTAATTCTCCAAGCCGATGACGAACTTCGCTACCCCAGTACCGGCGAACTTCAAAGCATCAAAGATTTTTTTAAAACGGGCGAACAGCGAGTACGCATTGCTACTGCGCTTTCTGACAGTGAGAAAAAAATTGTTGATGAAGCTAGCAAAAAACTTTGGAAAAAACGCCCTGACTTTATCTCCCCTGGAGGTAATGCTTACGGTCAACGCGAACGGGCTTTGTGTCTGCGCGACTACGGCTGGTATTTGCGCCTGATCACCTATGGTATCTTGGCCGGTGACAAGGAGCCGATCGAAAGTATCGGTTTGATTGGCGTCCGGGAAATGTACAATTCTCTGGGCGTTCCTGTTCCTGGGATGGTAGAAGCTATCCGCTGTTTGAAAGAAGCTTCTTTGGCTTTGCTCAATCAGGATGATGCTAAGGAAGCCGCCCCTTATTTTGATTATATTGCTCAGTCAATGTCTTAATTGCTGTTGTGGCCGATGCGGCGGAACATTTGCGCGTGATTTTGGGGTGGATTTGTCTCGCAATTGCTCGTCAATGTTTCGCTTCTGTTTGGTTCAGAAAATGTGCTTACATTTTTATTAGGAAGCAACACTGTTCAAATTTTCCCAACTTTCGAGAGTGTCTTGGCGTTGAATGCACATTTGTCGCAAAAAGTCAAGTGTTTGTTGACAATATTGTTTTTTGAATTTGCGGCTATCCTGTTTAATGGACGTGGCGAGTTGCGAAAGTTCGGAGAGGTTGGGGCAGGTTTGAATTTGGTGCGCGATGGCGTTTTGCCATTCTTGCAGCTTGCGGTAGGAGATAAATTGTCCACCTTTGTCACGTCTGTGTACGAACACGACGTTAGCCCAAGACTCGACTCTCTTAATTATATTTTGGGGGATTTTCAGGAATTGCGCGATCGACCGAACAGTGATGCGGAGCTTTTTCGAGGGTTCGATGCGGCGAAATAGTGGTGTCATGGCTGTTACCTGATTTATTCCGACATTGTAACACAACTAGCGAAAGTTGCAAACTAAAAAATAAAACTAAAAAGTCAGGCGTGGTAGCTTAGCTTTATGCAGATAGGGGATGACCGATGGTTGTAGCGGAAGTTAAACAAGAAAAAAAATACCTCAGACGGAGATTTACTGACACCGGGCTACGGCGATTGGGTAAACTGCTGCGATCGTGTCGGGAAGCTAGGGGCTGGAGTGTTCACGAATTGAGCGAACAGACCAAGCATTACGAGCTTCAATTTTATACTTTAGCGGGAGAGCCTTTGCCGAAAGTTTTGGGGGTCAGCATTGCAGGGATTTCGAGAATTGAAAATGGCTATTACAACAAGCCAGCACCGGATCTTTTGTGGCTCTTTCTCGATGTTCTCGAACCTGTTCACCCAGTAGAGCAGCGATTGCTGACTTTGGAAGACTTGCTGTTGATTGGGACTGAGTTTTGGAATCCAAACGTCTAGGCGTAGGATTGACGTAATAGTTAAATTGGATTTGTAAAATGTCGGGATTTCTTGACTTTAAGGCTGTCGTCGAGCAGGAAAAACTACGCCCTGTGCGATTCACGGATACGGGACGTGGTAGATTGGGCAAACTTCTGAAAGCAGCTAGAGAGATTCGAGGCTGGTCAATAATTGAAACAGAAATGGTTACAAAAGAATACGAAGCTGCTTTATTTCGGACAGCAGGAGATCCTGTACCAAAAGATGTGGGCATCAGTAATGCTACTGTTAGTCGCTACGAACGTGGGAAGTTAGAAAGCTTGGATTGGCGATCGCTCAGTTTGTTATGCTTTGTGCTTAAGCCGATCGACCCCGTGATCGGAGAATCACTGGAACCGACAAACGCGCTTTATATAGCTTGCGAACATCCGCCGTATAATGATGCGAAGCTCTACAATTGACACTCACCGCCCTAAAGGGACAGTGATTCTTAGTTCAACGACCGGACTTAAATTAAGAGCGTTACCGCACCTAATCCAGAGATCCAATCTCCCTAAGCGTTTACGTTGTTGTCTAGCAACGAAGTTCCGACGTGCCCCGTCGTACTTATCCCGCGATTCAGGATGTTAATTGCGGCATTATGATCTCTATCCATCTCACACCCACACTGACAAGCATGGGTTCGAGTGGATAGAGATTTTTTAACGACTTCCCCGCAATTACTGCATTCTTGACTGGTGTAAGCAGGATTCACCGCAATGGTAATCCGACCAAACACTTTCCCAAAGTATTCTAAGAACACTCTGAACTGATACCAAGAAGCATCGCTAATTGACTTGGCAAAGCAGTGATTTTCAATCATGTTAGACACTCTCAAATCTTCATAAACTACTACATCGTTTGATGTGATTACGCACCTTGCCAATTTGATAGCATGGTCTTTACGCTGTCTACTTATTTTGAGATGTCGCTTACCTAAAATCACTCTGGCTTTACGGCGATTTGACCCACCTTTGACCTTCCGGCTTACAAGACGTTGAACACGTTTCAATCGTACTTCACCTCTACGCAGAAATCTCGGATTAGGAGCCATGAAGCCATTTGAATCGGTGTAAAACTCTTTTAGCCCTACATCTAATCCAATTGTTTTACCTGTCATTGGAGCGGTTTCTAGTCGTTCTACTTGAATGCAAAACTGGACGTAATATCCATCTGCTCGTTTAACCAACCGTACACGCTTAATTTGGTCTGGTTGATAGAAATTCAGATCGCGAGTCCCTTTTAACTTCAGTTTGCCAATTCCACACTTATCGGTAAAGGTGATTGATTTTCTATCGAATGAAAGCTTCCAAGAATTAGTTTTGTACTCAACAGAACGACAGTCTTTCTGGAATTTTGGAAACCCAACTCTTTTACCTTTGATGCCTTTTTTTACGTTCTCATAGAAGCGAGAAATAGAAGCCCACGCTCTTTCTGCACTAGCCTGCCTAGCCATTGCGCCTAACTTATTTGCAAAGTCAAACTCTTTCGCCCAGATTGCACAATACTTAGAAAGGTCAAACCAAGACTTTGCGCCACCGTCCATCCATAGACGGATTGATTTATTGCGAATGAATTGACAAATTCTAATCGCTTCATCGATCGCTTTGAACTGTTCAGTTTTACAATAAGTCTTAAATTCGAGAACAAGCATTGTGTTTTCCTCCTATACTTCCTATGATAACACGTCCATCATAGAAATGGTTGGTTTTCTGCAAATATATTGACAAGTCCCCCGTCAAGGGGGAGGCTCTAACCCCAAATTTTTGGTAGACGTTCAGCCTCTCGCCTCATAGCGCTACAGCCTCCTGTAAAACCCGATCGCGAATACGTTCTTTCAACATATCCACCGTTGCAATATCCACCTTGCGATTGAGTAACTGTTCTAAATCAAGCAAGAGCCCACCAGGAAACCAAGGCGTAATTTTTTCTAAATCGTAATCAACCAAAAAATCAATATCACTCTCCGAAGTCGCTTCGCCCCGCGCCACTGAGCCGAACACCCGCACGTTATAAGCTCCATGCTTTTCGGCAATTGTGAGAATTTGCGATCGCTCACAATACAGTAATTCTTGAATACCTAATCCTGTTTTGCTCATCATGCCGCCTTTTTAAACCTGTGTGGAACAGGCATCTTGCCTGTTCAAGACTGTCAATTCTTGCGATATCTATATTAATAATAGCAGCGTGAACTATAGCGGTTCTCAAAAAAGTAAGGTATGCCCTATGCCCTATGCCCTATGCCCTATTCTCGATCGCCCCAAAAGCAAAAATGATATCTGGCTTTTGAAACCGGCATATTACCGATTATAATCGCTAGATATCATTTTGATATCAGAGTTAGATTTTCAATACCCCCAGGGGAATTCGAATCCCCGTCGCATCCGTGAAAGGGATGTGTCCTAGGCCTCTAGTTAGCACCTTTATTACAATAGCTAATCTTCCCCAATCTGTCAACTACTTTGCGAAAGTTTTTTTTCTATTCGTCCGAAAGCTCGTCGCAGTAAGCTTTCAGGATACGAGCGCAATTATCGATCGCCCCCAGATGAGCAATTTCAAAGCCGTGGGTGTTCTGCGTAGGGAAACTTAAACAAGCAGCACGGGCGACATGACCGAATTTCATGGCGATCGAAGCATCGCTACCAAAACCGCTAATTGCCGCCAACTGCACCTCTACCCCCGCGCGATCGGCTGCTACGCGCAATTCTCCATTCAACCCTTCATCATAAATTCCGTAGCCATCCTGAACCAGCAACACCGGGTTTTCGCCATCCAGAATTGGGTATTCTGAAGCTAGGGGGCAAATTTCCAAAGCAATCAGCGCCTCCAACGGCTGCCGCTGCGAGAAATACAAAGCCCCGATCGCCCCAACCTCCTCCTTCGCCGAAGCCACCAGATAAACATTCACCGCAGGCTCTTTCAAACATTCCGCCAGAGCCAGCAAAATCGCCACTGAAGCCTTGTTATCCAGGGTGTAGCTTGCGATCCAATCCTTCAAGCGGATCGGCTGTTTGCGGTGCTTGGACACCACCATCCGCGTTCCCGGTCGAATTCCGGCATCTGCTAATTCTTCAGTAGTACACTTAGTTTCAATCCAGGCATTTTCCCAAGTCAGCGGAGTGGTTTCCTGCTGAGCTTTTTGAGGAGATTCGTGAGAAACATGGCGACTCCCAAAGCTGAGAATCCCACTAATCGTCTGCCGATCGCCCAACAAATCCACCACACCTTCGCCATACACCCAAGGAAAAGCGCCACCTAATCTGCGAACTTCCACGCGCCCGTGGGAACCGACAGTTTTGACTATCGCCCCGATTTCGTCTTTGTGGGCGGTAATGGCGATCGACTTTTGGGGGTTGCGGCCCGGAATTAGGGCGATCGCATTATCCGCCCGATCCAGCCAAGCATTCACACCCAGGGCGGCGAATTTTTCCATTAACCGCTGGTTAATTTCCGACTCCACACCGCTGGGCGAATGTAGCATGACTAATTCTGCGATCGTTTCAAACAGTCGATCGAACTCCAACATTTTTGATTTTCTAGCGCAGGTTAATATACAAATAACAATCTTATTTCATTTGCGAAATCTTTACCTATGTTTTTCAATAAAATTATTCAACTCCTGCAACGTAAAACTAGAGCTAAAAACTTAGGCATAAAATTCCCCAGAGTTGCTAACTTTAATTTACCCGATAATTTAATTATACAAGGAAAGCGCCAACCAGTAAAATTGCCTTCAGAAAAAGGCATGGATGGAGAATTTATCGAAGTGCTTTTAGACGACTGTTACGGATTAGAGCAATTACCTCAATCCTTGCTGAAAATTATAGATATTGGAGCAAATGTCGGGTTGTTTTCAATTGCGGCCCGCAACAGATTCCCCCAAGCCGTGATTCACGCCTACGAAGCCAATCCCAACTTGGAAAAGTATCTGAAAAATCAGTCTCAAGTTGCCAATTTTGAATACTTCATGGAAGCGATCGGAGCCGAAGATGGTAAAGTAGTCCTCGATATCCGGGAAGTATCGGGAAAAACGCGATCGACTGTCAGCGCCAACGGCGACATACCGATGATTTCGCTCAAAAGGGCGATCGATCGCATTGGTGGCAAAATCGACTTAGCAAAAATCGACTGCGAAGGTGCAGAATGGCTGTTATTTGAAGATAGAGAAATTTGGCAATTCGTGCAAAACCTTTCTTTAGAATATCACTTATGGTCTGGCCACACTCATGCCGAAACTCGACAAGTTATTGAAAGTTTAGGATTTCAGATCAACAAGCAAATACCAATAGATAAATGGTACGGTTTGATTCTAGCATCCCGTACTTAAATACCCCCATTAATCTCTGAGTATTATACCCTATACCCTATGCCCTATGCCCTATGCCCTATGCCCTATGCCCTATGCCAGATGCCCGATGCCCGATTCCCGTCGTTCCTCAACCTTGCGCTTCAATTTGCTTATGATAAATTGCAGACGAATCGCCTGTTTGAACATTTCCTGCTGAGAAATATCCAGCAACTGAGTCAAAGCGATCGCTTGACTTGCTTGCAGAATTTCCGGCTCTATAATATTGTTAACTGGGAACAGTAAACTGCTTTTTTTTGAAGAGTCAAAACTAACTTCATCATCAAAAGGCAACAGGGATGTTTTAATTGCCAGTGCCAAATTTTTCAACATTTCTGCCATATTCTGAGAAATTTGAATTTTCAGAAATATCATCACCACAAATAAACTTCCTGAAGGTAGAAGTCCACCAATTCCCAAAACAGATTTGACTCCATAGGGAATAATCAATGAATCTTGTTCACCAATAAATGGACTGTCCTTTGCATTGGATATATAGAAAGCATTTAATAACTTATGTTCTGATTCTAACATTTTTTCTCTATCCATACCAAGAACTGTTGGAATGTCCAAACCAAACCGTAATATCATTTCAGAAATCCCTGGCATTTCAGCTACAAATTCTTGATTAACTAACGGAATGACTATATTCTTGTTCACGAGACTATAGTTAGAATGTGTTTCTTTTCCGGCTGCTGCTAGCAGTGTCCAACATTTCATGTCCGCTACAGGAATAGTAGGTGTCATCAAACAGCGGGCGGATGCTTGCAATGAATCTTCCAATGCCCCGTAGGGATGGGTTTTGAACAAACGCACCAAAGCACAAGAATTTTGTCCAGTTTCGGAGTCATAAAAATGTTCATATATATAATCAACAATCTTTTGACTACTGTCTTGCATACTAGCAGCCTTCTTACCCAAGTGGCGCAGAACTAAGCTACATTTGGCTAAATCTTTCGACGTAAACGGGGTATGATTGTACATCAAAAAACGCTCTCCCAGATCTCAAATACTCTTTTCTATTTATCCTTGCTGACTATTGTCGGATCCGGAATATTCAGATACCCCGAAGAAAAAAGAAAGAGAATCCAGTCACAGCAATGCTTTCATCGTTTCAAAACGCCTTAACTGTCTTGGTAGTTACAAAAACTACACCTTCTCGACAGCGCGGAATTCTGCAACAATGAAAATGTTGCTTTAACTACATTTTCGCATCGATCGCAGAGCACGCATACCAAATTATCGAGTTCTTGTGTAAAATAGATATGCTGCTGTATGATCAGTAGGTGTTAAAATACATTTTTTCAATCAGAAAGGCAAAAACTTATGGCAAATTCACTCATTAGCAACTTTCAGAGAAGTTATCTCCGAGATTTAGCTTCAAAAGTATACAATAAGCTCAAATACCTGATTAAGGTTTATATTCTTTTTAGACCTTATGCCAGGGGAGTTATCCAACTCAGTATTGATAATGCCGATCGATATTTTGGCAACGATCCAGATATAAAAATTCATAAATTAGTAACTCAAGAAGATATTGAAATTCCGCCACCAAAATTTTTAGAATGTGATTTTTTGGAAATCATTACTCCTTTTAAAAATGAAGTTGAATCAGTAATGATAGATGCTAGAAAACAAGGATTTGCCTTTTCCAATAATCACATCATCACTCCCGAACTCAAGGTTATATATGAAAAAGACATTCAATTTGAACAACTGCCAGTATACAGAGAGGAAATATCTGCAAATTATCAAAAGATAACGGGAACAATGGCCTATTTGTCAAATACCATGCCTCAGAATTATGGGCATTGGTTTATTTACACTTTGCCGATGCTAGAAATATATTGGAAATTTATCGATCGACAAGAAATTGATTATTACTATATAGGTGGTTCCCTAGTAAATTTCCAAAGAGAAACCCTAGTTGCACTTGGCATACCAGAAGAAAAAGTAGTTACTTTCCCATCTAAACCTGATAGAGCAATCACTTGTGTAATTGACAGGAAAATCCAAAATAACGGTCATAAATACCCAACTATTTTTGGTTATAGATTTGCCAGAAACCTGTTTTTGCCTAAAGATAATTATGCAAATACGAAATATCCAAAACGCTTATATGTAAAACGCGGTAAGGTAGATCATCGTGAAGTCATCAATGACAATGAAGTTATAGAATACTTAGAAAGTATCGGCTTTGAATCCTTAACAATGCAAGGGAGAACAATACAGGAGCAAGCTGACATATATTACAATGCAGATGTGATCATCTCCGTCTGTGGTTCGGCTTTAACAAATTTACTGTTCATCCGGGAAAAAATCACAGTAATTGAAATCTTTCCTTTCGGTTATTTAGATGGTTTCTTTTATGCTCTATCAAGTTATGCTCAAGCTAATTATCTCTATTTGATCGGTGATGAAATTCCCAATAATCCTAGCGCCCCACATTTTTCAAATCTAAAGGTTAATATTGACAAGTTAAAACAAATATGTAAATTAGCAGATTTGATATAATACCAAATCCGAGTGAGTCATCCTTATGACTAATATCCAATCCGCTTTCTCTTTTCCTCATCTGCGTGTATCTGCGTGAATCCATTGTGATCTGCGGTTACAAAAATCTCTTTTTTTAACCGCAGATACAGGCAGATCGACACAGATCAACGCAGATAAATTCTCATTCATTACTGATTAGGTTGAACTTTCGTTTCCCCAGCATCCTTAGCCGACAAACCCTGATCCTGAACGCCAAAATACCACAAACTAGCAGCAGCTTCGGCGCGAGTCACCGACTTCTTTGGTTGGAACAAAGTTGTGAAACCAAAAACCCGGCGAATATTCGCCAAATCTCCATTGTTAAAATCAGCTAAAACTGCCCGCGATGCTTGGGAGTCAATCTTAGAAGCATCTTGAAAACCCCACTTTTCTTTCACTCCATCAATGTTCGCTGTTGGCAAAACTTGACGAGTATCTAAAGGTACTTTCCAGAGAATCATTGTTTCGCGAGTTAAAGGTGCATCAGCGCGAAATTTAACATCTTTAGCTTCTCCAGAAATCGAACTCGGAATTAAGCCTGCTTCTGCTAAACCTTGAATTGCTGCAAAATCTGGATCGGTTTTGGAGATGTCAGAAAAAGCTGGTTCGCTAGATTCTACTGCTAATCTAATTTGTTTGGCTTGACGGCTGGCGTAAATCTGATTGTTAGCAGCTACCAACCAGCGGGCGTATTCGCGACGAGTCACAATTTTGTTGGCTTCGGGTAAAGTGTTGCCAGTTTCTATATTTGCACCGGATTTGGATCGCACTTTTAGCACATCTAACTGTGTCAAATCTGCCACATATTGCCGTAACTGTTGAGGAATTTTGCTATCTAATTCGCTGACTTTTGGAGATTTTGACGCAGGGGATGGCGTTGGAGTGGTTGAATCTGAATTAGATGGAGTTGAGGAAACCGAAGGAGATGGAGTAGCATTGGAATTATTAGGTTGAGGATTTGTGGCAATTTCCCCGCTTTTTTTGCCGTATTCAATCCCAAATTCTGTAGAACTTCCTACTTTTTGAGTAGGAGAAAGTGAGACTGTTACTCGCAAATCCTCTCGCGTTGCTACCAAAGAACCTTGTCCGTCGGGGGTTGGGAGACTGACTATTTCCCAGTTGCGACGCCCAAACTCTGTAGCATAAAAGTTCTGAACAGAATTAATAGGATCTGTACTCTGGTAGCGCAACCGCACATTTTTGTCTGGGGCGCTTGGCTCTGTCACTTCGAGCAACTGAGCATTAGGATAGAGTGGTATCTGTGCTGGGAAATCGGCTGGTAGTTTGGCGGTTGTGCTGGTGTCAACTGGTGTCGCTGGCTGGGGGGTTGAGAAAGCAACGGGATTTTCTTTTAATTTGGGATCAGCGGCGAATGATTCTTCGATTGCCTTGCTGTTGGGGCTGTTTGCACAAGCTGTCAAAGCCGCTAGCAGACTGATTGTCAGCAAAGCCTTTACAGTAGCGAGTATATTGGTTTTAGTGGTTTTAGCGGGCGATCGCACTTGAGAGTGGCCTCGCCGTTGAGCAAATATAATATTCAGCATCAATCCTTTGTTTGCGGAGATGTCTCTAGGCTAGCGCAGATCGATCGGGAATTGTTAATTGGGAATTGGGAATTGGGAATTGGGCATTGGGAATTGGGAATTGGGAATTGGGAATTGGGAATTGGGAATTGGGAATGGGGAATTGGGCATTGGGCATTGGGCATTGGGCATTGGGCATTGGGCATTGGGCATTGGGATTAACCAATAGCTAATAACCAATAACTAATAACTAATAACCAATAACTAATAACTAATAACCAATAGCTAATAACCAATAACCAATAGCCAATAACCAATAGCCAATAACCAATAACCAATAACTAATAACCAATAACTAATAACTATTTGGATATCAGTCGGAAGAGAGAGGCTACACTTACCCCCAGCGGTCGATGAAATTTTCTGGCAAAAGTGACTAAATATAGCAAGGTCAGTCAGCAGAAAAAAAGTTCTGTAGTTGTGTAAAAGTAGTATATTTTCAAGGAGAAAAAAAATGGCTTTAGGTCAACACAAGCGGGCTGTAGGATCATTCTCTAATTATCGAGATACTGAACTCGCTCTCATGGAACTCCAAAGTTCAGGGTTTCCGATGAATCAAGTTTCGGTAGTCGGAGAAAATCTCGATGAAGGCAAAGTTGCTGGTGCTAAAGCCAGCACGAGTACCGACGAAAAAGTTGGTGGCGGCGTGAAAGCAGGGGCGACAGCGGGAGTTGTGACTGGGGGTTTGATTGGCTTGCTCGGAAGCATTGGTGCGCTGGCGATTCCGGGAGTTGGGCCTGTGATGGCGGGGGGTGCTCTGGCAACTCTGCTGGCGGATACTGCTGTAGGCGGCGCTATTGGAGCGGCTGCGGGAGGTTTAGTTGGCGGTTTGGTAGGTTTGGGAGTTCCTGAAGACAAAGCTAAGGTTTACAGCGATCGCATTTCTCGCGGAGAATATTTGGTATTCGTAGAAGGAACAGACACCGAAATAGCCACAGCAGAAAGAATTTTCAGCGTGCGGGGTATTCAAGATTGGGGCATTTATGATGTGCCGACAGACAGTGGGCGCAGAGTTTCGGGCCGGCACAAGCGCGCTGTGGGTGTATTTTCCACTAGACGCGAGACTGAACAAGCGCTCACGGAGCTTAGAACTGCGGGTTTTGACATGAATCGGGTTTCCGTCATCGCCAAGGATGCGGACTCCAAAGGCGAAATTGCAGGTATTGATGTCAAAGAGAGCGCGGATAACAAGGCTGATGAAGGTGCCACTAAGGGTGCTCTTACAGGTGGCACTTTGGGCGGTTTGACGGGCTTGTTGGTGGGTTTGGGCTTAGTGGCAATTCCGGGAATCGGCCCGATTATGCTGGCAGGAGCCTCAGCTACGGCGATCGCAACTACACTTGCTGGTACTGCTTTGGGAGCGGCTGCGGGTAGCTTGATCGGAGCTTTAGTCGGTTTGGGAATTCCCGAAGAAGAAGCTCAAGTATATAGCGATCGGGTGGCGAGTGGAGATTATTTGGTGCTGCTTGACGGTAGCGAAGCAGAAGTTGCTAAAGCTGAAACCATTTTGAGCAGTGGAGGCATTCAGAATTGGAGCGTCTACGACTATCCCAGCGTGGATACCGCTCATACCGATTACGGTGATCCGGGTGTTGATACCACGGCTGATATCTACGACCCAAATCAGGGCGTTACCAGCCGACGGCGGTAAGTGACCTCAGCTTTTTTGATTAGAGATTGAATTACCAAATAATTTTAAAAGTCGGCAATTTTTTAGAGAAATTGCCGACTTTTGATTTCTGATAAAAATATATCTGTAGCACTTACTACTGCTAGATTCTCAACGACGCAGTATGATTAAAATTAAGGCATTAATGTACAGCAGATCTTGCTTAGTTCGTCTACCAGCCACTATCTTTTTTCTTGGGAATGCCTCAGCGAAGCATTTGAAAAGCTCAGGAACAGCTATGATATCCGAGAGTGGGTTTGGTGTCGGTATTCTGTTAATTAGAACCGCAAGCGCTCATGGATCGAATAGGGATTTACAGCCAGTATATTAGCGCGGGAGCAGGGAATTGGCTCGCGGTGAGTTTTTTTGTGAAGTCGCAGGAGAAGGATAGGGCGTGCCTTCCATCGTTTGTGAGTCCCTCAGAACTCAGAACGGAACAGTCTTCCTGTTGGCTTTCACTGGCATTGTACATAGTGGGAGGGGGTGACACTAGCTGAACTGACTGATTTTTAGGTCAGAATGCGGTACAGAGGCCGCCAGCGATATCCCAAATACTCGATCGCTCTTGTCTGCGATCGATCGACAATTTTTAGGTATTTTGGTAAATGGTTAGTAGTTAATAGTTAGATGTTAGCAGTTAGTAGAAAATGCAGCTAAGAGCTAATAACTAATAATTTATATCAACCAAAAACCAACTATTAACAAAATAAGACTTACCTCGCAGGCTGCTTCTGGGAACAACCCAGTTTTTGCAATTGTTACTGTTGTAATAAATATTTATCAAACAAAATAGCAGCCTCGAAACTACGAATTTTCAGACAGCATAGAACATCAAATCGAGAACTCAAGGAAACTCACTCAATTTTTTTATGAATTCCACTGAACATTTAAGTGCTGATGAACTTTTAATTAGACATGGAAACGGAGAACGAGATTTTCGAGGTTATAACCTCATTAAAGCTAATCTCAGTGAAGCTAATCTCAGTCGGACAAATTTGAGCAATGCCAATTTGAAAGGGGCAAATTTAATTAGAAGCAAACTGATTGCAGCTAATTTGAACGGAGCCGATTTGAGCGGTGCGAATTTATCTAAGGCTAAACTAATTGAAACTAACCTCGGCGGTTCTAGTTTAACTGGAACTATTGCCATCGGAGCTGATTTTAGCGGAGCTAATCTCACCGGAGCAATACTATCTCATGCTGACTTGAGCAAAGCGATTCTGATTGGAGCGAGTTTAGTAGGAGCTTGTGTGCTCAACGGCTCGAAACTAACTGAGGCTAATTTGAGTGGAGCGACACTGAGCCGAGCCATTCTGAGCGGGGTTGATTTAAGCAGAGCCAATCTAAATAGAGCGATTATGAGCGAGATAGACTTGAGCGGGGCTAACCTGATCGGAGCAACTCTAATTCGGGCTTACATCAATCGCGGAAATCTCGGTGGTGTCAATTTGGTTGGAGCTTTTTTGAGCGAAGTAAGTTTGCGGGAGGCTTGTGTGTGTGCTGCTAATTTGAGCGGTGCTGATTTGAGCGGTGCTGATTTACAATCGGCTAATTTGAATGGATCTAATTTGAGCGGTGCCAACTTGCAAGGTGCTAATTTGAGTAAAGCTAATTTAAATGGTTTGATTCTACACAATGCTGATTTGAGGGGGGCAAATTTGAACAAAGCTTCTTTACGGGGAGCTAATTTGTCTGGTGCTAATTTGTCTGGTGCTAGTTTGCTGGAAGCCGATTTGCGGGGGGCTAATTTGAGCGGGGCTAATTTGTCTGGTGCCGGTTTGCTGCTGAGTTCTCTAGCGGGAGCAAATTTAACAGGGGCTAATTTGTCCGAGGCTAATTTGATTGGGGCGAGTTTGAATATTGCTAATTTGAATGAAGCGGCTTTGAGCGGGGCGATTTTGCCGAATGGAGCTACTCACAGTCGGGATTGATTGAGTTAACTGTTGACGGTTGACGGTTGGCTGTTAACAGTCAACCGTCAACAGCCAACAGTCAAGCGCCACTATAGTTGAAAATTTTGGGGAAACCTACTTGCAAAATTTTAGAGACCGTGCTATGGTTAGAAGGTTTGAGACTTAAAAATCAATAGAGGTAAAACCCCGCAGAATGAAACAATTGGGAACCCATCTGGTCGCTGATGCTTGGCAGTCTCCTGGAGACGTGCTCAACGATCCTGAACGTATCCGCCGCGCTATTCTCGATGCGATCGAAGCCGGAGGAGCTACTCTCATCGATTTGTGCGTACACCAGTTTAGTCCTCACGGAGTGACGGCTACTGCTACTTTGGCAGAGTCTCATATAGCAATCCATACTTGGCCTGAACACGGTTATTTTGCCGCAGACTTATTTTTCTGCGGGGCCGGCGACCCTCACAAGGCCATGAAGGTGCTACAGACAGCTCTGGAAGCTAAACAGGTAAAACTCACCGAGTTCACGCGCGGTTTCGAGCCTGGGATGGGCATCTTAGGTTCTGCTTCTGAAGAACAGTATGCACCTCGTTTGATAGAAACGACTGCTGCTAGAGCATAATCAACCAATTAGCGTAAGTTTGATTATTTTATGCTAGGTCTTGATTAAAATCCCACGGTTCGAGCCGTGGGATTATTGTTTTTGAAACTTACTTTTTCATCAACAAAGGGCGGACAACTATATAACCAGCGCCGAAAGCGGCAATCACAATCAGAAAAATGGCGATCGCTAACCACAATCCGCTTAAGTCTGATGCTTTTTTTGGTTGAGTACGCAAACGGTAAGGAGTTTCGGGTACTTCTGTAAATAGTTTTTCTGGAAGTTTTTCTGGTATTGGGGCGGCTGTGGGTTCAGGTTCCGCTACGGGGAAGGGCAATGCTACACTTTGATTAGCCGGAGTTGGTTGGTTCGGTATGGCAGAGTTAGCCTGTAATGGTAAAGAGGCAAGGCGAGGCGATGCAGCGGTGAGATTAAATCTGTTGACTGAGGGCATTTGAGGCATCCCTGTCTGGGTGACACCTTGAGCTGAGTTGACTGCTTGCTGTAGGTATACTGATGCTTGGACTACTGTTTCTACTTCTCGGCGCAATTCTTGATTTTGTTGGAGTAGTTGCTGGTTGTGGGTTTTGAGAGAGTCAAGCATTGCTTGGGCGGATTGCAATTCGGCTGTGACTTCTCGGTAGAGGGAAATGGGTACTGATGGAGAGTAGTTATTTGAGTTGGCGGATGAGTTATTTTCGGGTAAGGTAGTATTTTGCATAATTGTAGATGGCGATAGTGAGCTATTTTAGTTTAGCCTGACAGATATTAATAGTTAGTTGAAATCTTAGAAGTTTGCCTGCGATCGCATGAACAACCATCCAATAGAACAAAGTATGTCGCAAAAGTCAAGTGAGGAGGAAATGAAATACGGGGAACGCGAGATTTTGGACGGGGAGTTAATTACTTTCCCGAATCCGCGAATCGGGCGGCGCTACTCGGTTAACATTACTTTACCGGAGTTTACTTGCAAGTGTCCGTTTTCGGGTTATCCCGATTTTGCGGCGATTCATATTACTTACGTCCCCGATGAACGGGTGGTGGAATTGAAGGCGCTGAAGTTGTATATTAACAGTTATCGCGATCGCTACATTTCTCACGAAGAATCGATCAATCAAATTTTAGACGATTTTGTCGCAGCTTGTTCGCCGTTGGAAGCGACGATTAAGGGCGATTTTTTGCCACGGGGGAACGTGCACACTGTGGTTGAGGTGCGACACGAGAAGTAGCAGGTAGCAGGTAGGGTGCGTCAGTTGTGAGATTCTCAATCAACACTGAAAGCATGATTCTGACGCACCGTTTTTTTGCTTTTGAATGTGTGCTGAATAAGGTAGGAGGGTAGGCACGGGGGCACTACCCCTACAAAATGATGATTTGTCTGAGAATGAAACAGCCCTGGGGTGGGCCGCCTGTCACGGAGTTGCCGGGGTCGGTGATTATCTAATATCACTCGCGAGGGATGGAAGAAATGGCTGTGATAACTGAAGTTGGTTCTATCCTTCGATATATTGCTCTGTAAAGGTTTCAGCGATTTCAAGGGTATGCTCGGAGGGGGTTTGCAGGTACAAATTTGCTATCCCTCGCAAATGGCCTCTGGACATCTTGCGCTGTATGAGGTTTAATATAGAGGCAACTCCCCACTCGTTGGGGAAACTAATTGAATGGAAAAAAAATATAGTGGCGATTATGAAAGTTATCTGTAACCACTCCCCACTCGTTGGGGAAACTAATTGAATGGAAATTCTTTATTCCTAATTTTGTCAAGAGTATTTTGTTCTACTCCCCACTCGTTGGGGAAACTAATTGAATGGAAATAGTCTTTCGTCATCGTAAATGTGGCTAGAATTCTGGACTCCCCACTCGTTGGGGAAACTAATTGAATGGAAATTGATAGGATGTAGGTCATGTTCCGCCGCGAAAATTGGGTTACTCCCCACTCGTTGGGGAAACTAATTGAATGGAAATATCGAATAGATTTTATAGGAGTTACTAGCCTTGGTCTTACAAAACTCCCCACTCGTTGGGGAAACTAATTGAATGGAAAACTTTTTCTACTTCTCTTAAGAAATCACTTAGGTTAGAACTCCCCACTCGTTGGGGAAACTAATTGAATGGAAATGCAGGAGTTAAAGAAAAGAGTTTGATTGAGTATAAACTCCCCACTCGTTGGGGAAACTAATTGAATGGAAACATTGCTTCTGGAATAGTTTCGACTACAAGTATAGAACTCCCCACTCGTTGGGGAAACTAATTGAATGGAAACGTATGATGATCAATAATAACAGAGCAGATAAATTATATGAACTCCCCACTCGTTGGGGAAACTAATTGAATGGAAACAAGATAATGCAATGAGAGAAGCCTATCCTTTACTCTTACCTCCCCACTCGTTGGGGAAACTAATTGAATGGAAACAAAAATCTTCCCGGTTTCCTTAGAAAATAGTATAATGGAAATCTCCCCACTCGTTGGGGAAACTAATTGAATGGAAACCATCTACTATTCGACTGTTTAAAGGTTAAGAGCATACTCCTCCCCACTCGTTGGGGAAACTAATTGAATGGAAACATTGCGAGAATACATCAGATATACTTTCGGCTTCAATACCTGCTCCCCACTCGTTGGGGAAACTAATTGAATGGAAACCTAATAAATTGCAATCAGTACCTAAGTCATCAGAAGCAAAATCTCCCCACTCGTTGGGGAAACTAATTGAATGGAAACGTAGAATATCTAATAGCCCCTACTTCATTAATGTCTCCCCACTCGTTGGGGAAACTAATTGAATGGAAACGTTCTACTTTTATTAGTTAGTTCTTTTAAACTATTAGTATAAACTCCCCACTCGTTGGGGAAACTAATTGAATGGAAACAGTAGTATCACCTCTATCCAAGGCTCCCATAAGTTGAAGCTCCCCACTCGTTGGGGAAACTAATTGAATGGAAACTATATCTTCCTATTCTCGCATCTCCCGATCTTATTCTTGAAACTCCCCACTCGTTGGGGAAACTAATTGAATGGAAACAAAAAATCATTTCTTCGGCTGCGCCCAAATATTTGCTCCCCACTCGTTGGGGAAACTAATTGAATGGAAACAATGAAGAGAAAAACTCAATCAGAAAGAAAGATCGAAGTAGACTCCCCACTCGTTGGGGAAACTAATTGAATGGAAACTTTGCCTTTTATCACTTTATCGTCACAATCACCCTCCCCACTCGTTGGGGAAACTAATTGAATGGAAACTCGGCATTGGGGACATTGCCCGTTTCAATTAATACTCTCCCCACTCGTTGGGGAAACTAATTGAATGGAAACTCGCGGCTACCACAGTCTTATCCTCGAAGGAGAATCCTCTCCCCACTCGTTGGGGAAACTAATTGAATGGAAACTCATGGGTTTTCTTGTTTGTTGCCTGTTTACTTTCCTCCCCACTCGTTGGGGAAACTAATTGAATGGAAACTTAAATAGACCTTCTTGGTGTTGTTTATATATACTCCCCACTCGTTGGGGAAACTAATTGAATGGAAACCGTTCAACTCCACCAAAGCTTACCAATGGGATTTCAGCACCCTCCCCACTCGTTGGGGAAACTAATTGAATGGAAACTCTACTCCTCCTAGCTGAATTGTCTCGTTTTTATCTTGGTTCCACTCCCCACTCGTTGGGGAAACTAATTGAATGGAAACTCAAAATGTTAGTGTTGTACATCAGTTATCAAGATGTAAACTCCCCACTCGTTGGGGAAACTAATTGAATGGAAACTGCTAGGAATGCGAGCTATATCCGAGGGGATACTCCCCACTCGTTGGGGAAACTAATTGAATGGAAACATCACTAGCTTTAGCCTTCTTATCTATCCCTAAGTCCTCCCCACTCGTTGGGGAAACTAATTGAATGGAAACTGTGGGAATACCTTTCTAGCTTTAACTGCTAAAAAACTCCCCACTCGTTGGGGAAACTAATTGAATGGAAACAGCAAGATTTATTTAATAGTCTAACAGATAAGACTCCCCACTCGTTGGGGAAACTAATTGAATGGAAACTTTTTTTGCCCGGTAGCCTGTAACCAAGCATTTAAGACTCCCCACTCGTTGGGGAAACTAATTGAATGGAAACTGCGCCATGCAGTCATATCGAACGCCACGATTCGCGCACCATTTACTCCCCACTCGTTGGGGAAACTAATTGAATGGAAACGATCGATCTCGCTTTTTGTTGCAACCATTGCACTCCCCACTCGTTGGGGAAACTAATTGAATGGAAACTGTAGTGTGAGCTTCTTTGAATTCGACGCGATCACAGTCAGGGACGGAACTCCCCACTCGTTGGGGAAACTAATTGAATGGAAACATTTTAAGCTTGATCGCGTAATTGTATGGGCGATCGTTTCTCCCCACTCGTTGGGGAAACTAATTGAATGGAAACTGCTAAGGTTATAAGCTTCGCCGTTCCAATCAACCTCCCCACTCGTTGGGGAAACTAATTGAATGGAAACTCGCCAACTGAGCCTTTAACTCTTGCTCAATCAATCTCCCCACTCGTTGGGGAAACTAATTGAATGGAAACGCTCTCAATGCTGCGTAGCACTGAAAGTGACCCGCAAGAATCCTCCCCACTCGTTGGGGAAACTAATTAAATGGAAACGGTAAAATATCTAGTAGGTAGGGTGCGTCAGGTTTGAGATTCTCAATCAGCACCGAAAACATGATTCTGACGCACCGTTTTTTTTGCAAGGGTGCGTCAGTGAGATTGTTGGTTTGGATCGAAAATAACGCGCTTCTGACGCACCCTACTTAATTGCTTCTGATAGAGATTCTAATGACATAAATTTTTTGACATCTAATATTTCAATCAACACCAGTTCTCCGCTGCTAGAATAGTGGAGAATCATATTCCCTTCATCTTCAGCATAAGCGATAGGACTATCGGAAATTTCGATCAGCATCGCATCTACATCTTGGCTATATCTAATCTTTTTCATAATTACTTACTACAAGTTATTGGGGCTACCTTCCCCATTAGAGAAGACTACAGATTATCCGCTGCTGGTTGGAGGCGATATTGTTCGCGGACGCTCAATAACTTAGTCTTTGAACCATTTGGTTCTAATGCTTCCGTCAGCCAAAGCTCTTGCTGATGCTTGAGGTTTATAGCCCGCCGAATTTCTTTCACCTCATCACGAGAAATACCTAGCTTATCTGCCATCCGGTTATGAAGATGGAATTCTGACCCATCAATTTTGCCATCAGCAACGGCAATCTCCCAAGCTGTACATAATATTAGGCGATGCTTTAGTCGCTCTTTATTGCTTTGACTACAACTTTTTTCCCGATGTTCCTCATCAAAAAGAATACTCGTTTTCATAATTTCATCAAAACTATGCCGTTGTTCTATGGCTTTCCGAACCAAATCTCGCTCTTCCTTTCTCATACCGGAGGTAGTCATCAATCTATCTATACTATCTTTCTCCTTATCATCTAATTCACCGTCAATCCAAGCCATTGGTAAAGCAGCCATAATTATCTCAGATAAAAACTTGCTCATCTTGGCAGCTTCTTCTTGATTTTTCCAGCCCGTCAGACCACTATAAATCCCAACAGTTGCTAATACTCCCAGTCCAACAGGAGCAGCAAATGTTAGTAATGAGTAGTATCCTGCACTGACAACAATACCCGTTGAACTCCCCACCAATCCCCCAATCAAAGGAATGCTATGGATAGCTGTCCAAATACTAGCCGGCGCAAATACTGAAGTGGCAACTGCTGAAGCGCCAACACCAGCCAAAGCCCCTACAGTTGCACCCGTCCCTACTGCAAAAGCATCTTTTGTCCAATCTTCGCCGTTATTTTGTTTTAATAAGTCTGCACTTATAGATTGATACTCGGTCACTGAATTTTTACCAACATATAAATTCAATCCTTCTAACTCATGGTCAATAAAGCTTTGATAAGATTTATCACTAAAGTTGATGCCACGTTTACAGCCCTCTTCATAAATTTTCTGGGTGGTATCATTAATCGTCGATTTAACTTTATCCCACGATTTACCAAAAATATCTTTTAACTCTTTAATATCAGTTTCTATTTCATTTAATCCAGCAAAACCTTCTCCTTTGAGTCGCTCTAAGTAATAGCCTTTATTCGTGGCAAAAATCATATCTAGAAGTGCCAGTGCAACTACCAGAGCAACAGCACCAGCGATTGGACTGGTAACAGCACCGATTAGAGGTACACCCGTCCAAGGTATCAGGGAATAAGCCATGAAAGTCACAATACTGCTAATTACTAGCAGTCCACCAGTAATAATTTTTCGCTCTTTGGCAGATGAGTCAATATCTGAATACAAAATTTTGAGGAGGCGAATATATGAGGGAATTCTGGGGATGCGAGTCAGAGCGAATTGGATGACAGCAGCCAGTACAGGAATTAAAAGAGCGAAAAGCACACTTAGTGCAGGTAAAACTGTTTGAATGACAAAAGCAACAATTGGCATAAAAAATACTAGGGTAAGTCTATCAATAGTTATCAACTGTAACAAATTTTTAACAACTATTCTTGTATAACAGATTACTTTTTTGAAATTAACAATAGTTTGAGGTATAGAGTACGTTGATATTGTAAGCCCGTGACTTACTAAAATCTATATTTTAGTAAGTCACGGGCATTGCCCACCCGACAATTAGTTTTAATTAGCTAAAGAAGTTTCGGGAATCGCAGTTTTATCTTCATCTATTTTCGATTCAGCTAACCTATCCAAAATCTCCACAACTTCTCTTTCAAAAGTCACTTGAGCGCGATTAGTACGCCCACCAACATAAAGTTTGCCGTCTTTTTCTAAAGCCCAAATCTGTGAGTGAGACAGATAGCTCATCATCACGCTGAGCATCAGCAACCCAAAGCCAGTATAGACGATCGGGATTCCCGGATCTGCTTTAATTTGCAAGCCTGTGCTGCCAACAACTTCATCAATAGCCAGCATCACTCCATTCACTTCAACTGCTGTACCTGCACGAACTGTAGTTAACAATTTGCCATCCGTACCGTAAACTAACATGGTTCCTTGCAAGTCTTTTGCTAGCAGAGAAACTCCCGCACTCAAATCGGGTTTGGTGGGAATCCAAGCACCCCAAATTCTGCCTTTTCCTTGAGTGTCTAGCTGAGCCATTGGTAGTTGCAAAACCGGGCTTTTGTTGAGGCGAACTCGCACCGCAGCTATGGCCCAATCTGCTTGATAAAATGTCACTCCTTTGTATTTTAGTGGGAGGTTGACATGAATGGTTTTGCGATCGACCTCTTGGCCTGTTTTATCCAAAACTGACAAGTCGGAATAAAATTGATCGATCGCACCGCTCGGACTATAATCGATCCAGAAGCGATTGACTCGCATCGACCAATCCTTGGGGATTTGCGGCCCCGCCCAAGGCCCCGCATCGGTGATATTCTGCACCCGAAATTCCTGCCCACTGGGAACCATTTCTTGGCCCATGAAACCAGTCATCGTCCCCCAAATCGCCCCAGCTAGAATCAGTAACATACTGGCGTGAACAATAATCGGCCCGATTTTGCCAATTATGCCTTTACGAGCATAAACTTTTTCACCTTCTCGAAATATCCGATAACTTTTTTGCTGCAAAAGTTGCTCTAATGAGGTTAAGGAACCTGTTTCTAATTCTGCACTGAGGGCTAATTTTTGAAACTGCTTTGGTTCTTCATAAAATTTCCAGCGACGGGCGATTTTTAAGGCTGGAAGTTGTCTGGTAAATGTGCAAGCTGTCAAGCTGCTTCCGAATAAAACTAGGATTGACAAAAACCACCAAGTACGGTATACATGGTCTAATCCGGCGATTAGTAAAACTTTCCAAGTTAGGAAGCCGAAAAGGGCTGGGTGTTCTGGATAGTTGGATTGATAAAACTCTACGGATTGACCTTGTTCGACGACGGTGCCGGAAATGCTGAAAATTGCGATCGCCAACAGCAAGATAATTGCCAGCCGCAAATCTGCGAGCACGGGCAAGACATCTCGCTTGAAAAACTTTTGAGGGGCATTAGCCCAGTTTGATAATTTGGATATAAATACTTCTTTTGATATCATTGGTAATTAGGAAGTTCGGCAACGGATTTTGTAACGGATTTAACGGATGGAAGAAAGTTCGGCAACGGATTTTGTAACGGATTTAACGGATAGAAGGAAGTTCGGCAACGGATTTTGTAACGGATTTAACGGATAGAAGGAAGTTCGGCAACTGATTTTGTAACGGATTTAACGGATAGAAGGAAGTTCGGCAACTGATTTTGTAACGGATTTAACGGATAGAAGGGAGAAGAATTCCCCTGACCACGTGGTTCCCACAATCTGTTACTTATTATATCATATCCGGTTGATTGATTACTAGAAAGTTGAGAATTTGATCGTCTGCACATACTGATTATTTAGATTTGTCAGAATTGGGGGTGCGCTTGATCTGTTCAGTTTCCTCAATATAAACCTCACCTAAATCTTGATCTGCCAAATCCTTTAACTTAATACTCTGATAGCGGACTTTCCCCTTGAGGATGATTTCATCGCCTAGCTGTGGCAAAGCCTGCTTGGTTAAAATCCAAATACTGCCGGTAGTATCTTGAAGTTGATAAGCTGCATTCCCGACAAAGGGAGCGCGATTTTCCACCTTTCCTTGGAGATAAACTTCTGCATCCACTTGTCGTTTTTGTTGAACATCACTAATTTTGGCAGTATTGAAACCAAGGTTAAATTGAGAATTTGGTAAATTACCACAACCGAGGAAACCGCTGGCTAGTATTAGTAATAAAGAGCCTAGGGAGAACTTTTGAATGTAAATTTGATAAATTGCATTAGTCATTTTTCAAATAAGTTGAGATTTGATCTCGTTTCCGGTTGCATCTACAGCTCTTGTAGGGACACTCCAAGAGCCCATAGGTGTCAACTTAAGCCGATAGTCCGACAGGGAATGAATTCCCTGTCTAATAGCGAAAGTCCTCTCAAGAGGACTAATGAGTTCTTCAGTCCTCTTAAGAGGACTTTTGCTTTGAGACAGGGAATTCATTCCCTGTCGGACTATCGGTTTTACCTGATTGTTGACACCAATGGGCTCTTGGAGTGTCCCTACGGCACCGAGGCTTAAGCTAAAATCTAGAATCGTCAACCCTAACCCAGAGTCTACAATGGATGCCAAAACTGCTCACATACTAGATGGTAAAGCTTTAGCGACAAAGATTCAAGGCGAGCTGGGCGATCGAGTTCGTTCTATGCAAACCCAGATTGGGCGTCTTCCGGGACTTGCGGTGCTCATGGTTGGGGATAACCCAGCCAGCGCGGCTTACGTGCGTAATAAGGAGCGAGCCTGCGCTAAGGTGGGCATAGCTTCTTTCGGTAAGCATTACCCCGCAAATGCCACTCAGGCTGAACTGGAACTTGCCATTCAGGCACTCAACGAGGACGATCGCGTAGATGGCATTTTAGTTCAACTCCCACTTCCAGATCACTTGGATGCAATTTCTCTACTGTACCAAATTGCTCCTGACAAAGATGCTGATGGACTCCACCCGATCAATTTAGGCCGCCTGGTGCGGGGCGAAGAAGGTTTACGCAGTTGTACTCCCGCCGGAGTGATGCGGCTGCTACAAGAATATCAGATTGATTTGAAAGGAAAAAATGCTGTAGTTTTGGGACGCAGTATTTTGGTGGGTAAACCGATGGCGCTCATGCTTTTAGAGGCTGATTGTACTGTTACTGTAGCTCATTCGCGATCGCAAAACCTAGAATCGATTACTAGCCAAGCTGATATTTTAATCGCCGCTGTTGGCCGCACTGAAATGATTACAGCTAATATGGTTAAACCCGGAGCAGTAGTCATTGATGTCGGTATCAACCGTGTTGTTAATCCCGATGGTACTAGCCGTTTGGCGGGAGATGTGGATTTTGATGCTGTTAAAACAGTAGCTGATTTTATCACACCGGTGCCGGGAGGAATCGGGCCGATGACTGTTGCTATGTTGTTAGAAAATACGGTTTCGAGTTATATCAAGAAGGCAGAAAAAACAGGGAAAATTAAACAAACTAATTAAGCGTAAAATCAGATACCCGACTGCTTTAAGAAGTCGGGTATCTGCCAGTTTTCACTGCTATTTGTCATCTCAATTCTGGTTGCACTATCAGGTAATTGTGAACTGTTGACTGTGAATTGTGAACTGTTTGACCAATGCCCAATGCCCTGTTTGGCCAATGCCCTGTTTGGCCAATGCCCTGTTTGGCCAATTCCCTGTTTGGCCAATTCCCTGTTTGGCCAATGCCCAATTCCCTGTTTGGCCAATTCCCAATTCCCAATTCCCTGTTTGGCCAATTCCCAATTCCCAATAACTAAGGACTAATTACTGGTTCATTTACCTGTTTAGGTTTACCAAAATAGGCTTGAAACACCTGTTTGGCGATCGGGGCTGCGGCCACAGAACCAAAACCGCCATTTTCCACAACCACGGCGATCGCAATTTCCGGTTTCTCCGCAGGCCCATAGGCGACATACAATGAGTGATCTTTCTGTCCGATGACCTCAGAAGTTCCAGTTTTGCCCGCAGTCAGCGGAATGGAGCCGTCATTGAGTCCCCGTCCAGTACCCTCCGTCACCACCGCCGCCAGTCCTTCCTTAATCACCTGAACCGTCCCAGGTTTCATCCCCGTAGGTACCGGTTTCGTCTCAGGTGTGCCAGTCATAGAAGCCAAAAGATGGGGCTTGACCCGATCGCCCCCATTGGCGATCGAACTCACCATCACCGCCGCCTCCAAAGGAGTCACCAATACCAAACCCTGCCCGATTGCCGTTGTCACCGTATCCCCCACATACCAGGGTTCCTTATAAATTTTCTCCTTTTCCTCCGGCGTCGGGATTTGACCATGATCCCCGCCACCAAGTCCCAAAAGCTTCAAATCCGTATCCTTGCCAATTCCCAAGAGGTGTCCCCACTTAGAAATTTGCTCTGGCCCAACACTCATCCCGATTTGATAAAAGAACGTATTGCTGCTGAAAGCCAAAGCCTCCCGAAAGCCGATGTCGCCGTAACCGCCACTGTGTTCGTTAAAATTAATTCCCCCCACAGTAATATAAGATGAAGTGCCGATAATTGAGTCTGGCGAAAACTTGCCCGATTCCATACCAGCGACGGAAGTCACGATTTTAAAAGTGCTACCGGGAGGATAGCCTTGCATCGCCCGATTCAAAAAGGGATTTTCGAGGCCTTGAAGAGTTTCCCACTCCTCCTTCGTGATTTTTCGCGTAAACAAATTGGGGTCAAAAGTGGGGTGGCTGGCCAAAACCAACACTCCGCCAGTTTTAACATCCAGCGCTACTACGGATCCTCGTCGATTCCCCAGGGCCTTTTCGGCAGCTTTTTGCATCTCTAAGTCTATAGTTAGCTGCACGGACTCGCCCGGTTTTGGGGGTGTGTCTCCTATCAGTCGCAATTCTTGATTTTGGGCATTCACTTCGATCAGTCGATCGCCCCAAACTCCCGCAATCTTGCTGTTAGAACTCGCTTCTATGCCCATCTGACCCACAATCATCCCCATCGGATACTCCGGGTGAGCTTTGAGGTCTGCTTGGGTAGCTTCGCCTATATATCCGAGAACGTGAGCGGCCACACTGCCTTCGGGATAATAGCGTCTGGCTTCGGGGCGCACTTCTACTCCCCGCATTTGTCCCACCTTTTCTGACAGTGGCACAAACACTTCTGGCGGCATTGCTTGCCTGAGTCGTACCGGTCTGTAGGATAGAGGATCGACCTGTTTTATTTTTTCGAGAATTTCCTTGGCTGGGATTTTCAGCAGTGGACTCAACTTTTCTGCTGTGACTTTCCACTGTTCCGGCGTTTGTTCTTTCGGCCACAAATATATCGATCGAGCTAGATTGTTTGCAGCTATTAATTTACCTTTGCGATCGATAATGTGTCCCCGATTCGCAGGCATTGGCACTAGGCGAACGCGATTGTTTTCGGCTCGTTCCCGGTTTTGTTTCCCTTCCACCAGTTGCAATTGCACCAGGCGACTGACGTGCAGACTCAGCAAGCCCGTTGCAATCAACATCAACACGATCGCCCGCTGCATCGGACGCGACTGTTTCTTAGGAGTTTCCCCCAGGGTTAGGTCAGAAGAGCGAAATCCAGATATCGAAGAAATTTGTTGCTGCATTATTTTATAGATAGATGTCACATCCTAGATATTAGATGACGAACTGTTAACTATATCAAGAGCGGGGGGCAGACCCTTGGGGGGTCAAGCAATCCCGACTAACGCATCGTAATAATAACAAACTTTTGTGAATAAGGAACTCAGCACTAAAAACAATGCTAGAAGTATCCAAACCACGCTCTTTTGTGGACTGTTAACTTTTGAATTGTCAAGTATTTGGTGATTCGGTTTACGCGATCGGCAGCAATCTTCCCCCGTCCGGTAAAATAAAATGGCGTGTTTAACCAAAATTGGTAACTCCGAAAGTGCTAAAGACCCTTAAAGCCGACTTCAGTATAATTTTCGATCGAGACCCTGCTGCTCGCAACTGGCTGGAAGTTTTGTTTTGTTACCCTGGTCTTCAGGCCCTGGTATTCCACCGCATCGCACACTGGCTATATTTGGTCGGAATTCCCTTCATCCCCCGCTTGATTTCCCACATGGCTCGCTTTCTTACCGGCATCGAAATCCACCCAGGGGCGACCATCGGCAAAAGCGTCTTCATTGACCACGGTATGGGAGTTGTGATCGGCGAAACAGCGATTATCGGCGATTTTGCCCTGATTTACCAAGGTGTCACCCTCGGCGGTACTGGCAAAGAAAGTGGCAAGCGTCACCCTACTGTCGGTGAAAATGTAGTAGTCGGTGCTGGGGCTAAGGTACTCGGCAATCTTCAAATTGGCAATAACGTCCGCATCGGCGCAGGTTCCGTCGTGCTTAGGGACGTACCATCTGACTGTACAGTGGTAGGGATTCCCGGCCGCATAGTTTATCGATCGGGAGTACGAGTAAATCCCCTCGAACATGGTAGCTTACCAGATTCAGAAGCTGTAGTCATTCGTTCTTTAGTCGATCGCATCGAATCCCTCGAACAGCAAATCAAAACTTTGCAAACTCAACAGCCCATCTCCTTAACTTCCGATCCCAATTCTCACAATTTCCACTTAGTATCAGAAGCTTTAAACCGAGCCCAAAATGTAGCAGTAGCTGAAAAAATTCAATTAGCTGTTGCTAATACTTGTCAGTTAAAAGATAAAGCAATTCAAGAATTCTTCGACGGCACCGGCATCTAACAATTGGGAATTGGGAATTGGGAATTGGGAATTGGGAATTGGGAATTGGGAATTGGGAATTGGGAATTGGGAATTGGGAATTGGGAATTGGGAATTGGGAGCATAGGGCATTGGGAATTGGGCATTGGGCATTGGGAATTGGGCATTGGGCATTGGGCATTGGAAGCAACAAATAACCAATAACCAATAACCAATAACCAATAACCAATAACAAATAACAAATAACCAATAACCAATAACAAATAACAAATAACAAATAACCAATAACCAATAACCAATAACCAATAACAAATAACAAATAACCAATAACCAATAACCAATAACCAATAACCAATAACCAATAACAAATAACAAATAACCAATAACCAATAACCAATAACCAATAACCAATAACCAATAACAAATAACCAATAACAAATAACAAATAACCAATAACCAATAACCAATAACCAATAACCAATAACAAATAACCAATAACCAATAACAAATAACAAATAACCAATAACCAATAACCAATAACCAATAACCAATAACCAATAACCAATAACCAATAACCAATAACCAATAACCAATAACTAATAACCAATAACCAATAACAACTTCTGTCAAGGATTCACCTCGCGCACCGACCAATTTCCCTCCCCATCCCGCCCATAAAGCAACCTGTTCTGCGGTTCCCCACGCAACTCCAACAAATCCACCGTTTCCGGTTCCAACAACAACAAACAAAAATTCGACAGCGGCTCGATCGCATCCGGGACAACAGGTTCAAAAGCGCTGGAAACAGCCCTATTTGCCCCCGGACGCGGCCAAGCAAACTGCACCCTCGCCGCCTCAGAAATTTCCTGCCAAGCCCTTCTGCGCGACCCACACAGGGCCGCATCTGGATATTCTGCACCTACCAAAACTAGCTTTCCAGCAATCCGAAATTGTTCGCGAGTTTTAGGAAAATACCAGCAAATCTCCCCCCAAGGATAGACATTAATTTCCTCCACCTTTTGACTACGAATATCTGTAATAAACTTTAACTGATTAGAATCTTCCAAAAAACCTCTAAACACAACAGTGCGGTTAGCCGGACGGCCATCAGCCCGGACAGTTGCCAATTGTAAGTACCTAGAAACAGGAAGACTGCGGTTGCGGTGGAGAGTACCAGCAAGATGCGATCGCCAAAGTGCTAAAGTCATAAGAGAAGGAAGTTCGGCAACGGATTGTGTAACGGATTTAACGGATGGATGATGTTGGTTTCATTCCGGTTCCTGAGCGGAGTCGAAGGGCTACCCAACCTACTACTTCAGTTTCGCTCAGGGTAAGAAGACTAAAAAAACAGTTTTTGTAAATTTATCATCGTGTTATTCATAATAATATGTCAGATTTACCCTCAAAATACAAAACTATTCAAACTCCCCACAACGGCTACCACTGGGATGGCAGTTACCGCCGCTTTTTTGAAGGTTGGTACTATCGAATCACCCTACCAATCCACGGACAATCCTTCGCATTCATGTACTCCATCGAAGACCCCAGAGGCAGTCAACCCTACAGCGGTGGAGTCGCTCAAATTCTTGGCCCTGAAGACGAATATTTGTGTCGCACTTTCCCCGATGTCAACAAATTTTGGGCACACCGGGACAAATTGGGATTAGGACATTGGGGAAAAACCAACTTACAAATCAAACCAGAATATTTAGCACCACAAACATTTGATAGCCATATCGAAGAAGGCTATCAAGCTACTGCCACTTTAAATCAAGGTTATTTACATGATCCAGGAAGTGGTAAACACTGTTATTGGCAATATGAAATCAAACCAATTTACGGCTGGGGAAACTCAGCAGAAATCCAACAATCTACCGCAGGAATCCTATCTTTCCTGCCAATATTTGAACCCGGTTGGCAAATTTTAATGTCCCACGGTTTAGCCACAGGCTGGATAGATTGGAACGACCAACGCTATGAATTTACAGACGTTCCAGCTTACAGCGAAAAAAATTGGGGCGGTGCTTTTCCTCAAAAATGGTTTTGGATTAATTGCAATTGTTTTCAAGGCGAATCAGATTTAGCGATAACTGCTGGTGGTGGCAGACGCGGCGTGTTATGGTGGATGGAATCTGTCGCCATGATTGGCATCCATTATCGAGGGAAACTCTACGAATTTGCACCTTGGAATTCTCAAGTTAGTTGGGATATTGAACCTTGGGGAAAGTGGACAATGTGGGCGAGAAATAGTCAATTTGAAGTTGAGTTAATTGGTACTACCAACACTCCGGGTAATTATGTCAGAATTCCCACAGCGAAAGGCATGGCTTTTTGTTGTCGGGATACCACCCACGGCAATTTACACCTACAACTGCGAGAATTATTGGGCGGAAATGTTGACAAAAATGGCAAGCAGCGTTCTAGAATAATTTTAGAAGCCGAAAGTTCTTTATGTGGTTTAGAAGTTGGAGGTGAGCCTTGGGATGAAGTTTGGCAAACCAATTGATTTTAGATTTTGGATTTTAGATTTTAGAATTATCTCAATTCCAGTTATATCAGAACTCATCTCTCTCTTCTCCTCCTCTGCGTTCTCTGCGCCCTCTGTGGTTAAATCATTCCAATACAACCGGAATTGACAATAATCAATAATCAATAATAAACGGTAATTAATTCCATGTTCAAATCAATTCGATCGCAATTAGTGCAATTTTACCACAGCCAACCGTTGCAAAAAACCCTCAAGCTAATTTTAGCGCTAATTCTCTGCTTAGGCGCTATCTCAATCCCTGGGACAATTGCCAATGCTAGCGATTTATCACGCCAACCAATCACCGAAATTAGTGTGAGTTTAGGCAACGAAACTGGGGAACTCAAGTTTTTTCCCAATCTGCTAGAATTTGAGTCTGGGAAGCGCTATAAATTACTACTTAAAAATCCCAGTTCGCAGAAACATTATTTTACTGCAAAAAACTTTGCTGATGCGAGTTGGACTCAAAAAGTTGAAGCTGGGAAAGTGGAAATTAAAGGAGCGATTCACGAATTGGAACTTAAACCCGGAGCTATGGCAGAATGGGTGTTCGTCCCCATGAAGTCGGGAACCTACAACCTTCGATGTACGGTAGCTGGACATACAGAAGCGGGAATGATTGGCAAAATTGCGTTAGCGTTAGCGAAGCGATCCGAAGGAAAGCCCTCGAAGAGGATCGCCTCTTGAATCCCAGTTAATACATTAACATATTGACTAATTTTTGTGTAATCGGAAAACCAGTCTGACGCTCAAAATGTCTGAACATTGGACTAGGATTTGCCTCTAAAAATACATACTCCCCCGTTGGCTTGACACGCCAATCAATCGCCGTCCACTCTAGCATAAATGCCTTTAATATTGCCAAACATTGTTGGTGAACTGATTCTGGCAAATCTCTCACAATTAGCTCCGAATTCAAATCTTCCCGAAAGTCCACAGATTCACTGCGAATTTCCGCAGAATAAACTGATTCACCAATCACATAACTGCGAATGTTTGTGCCAGGAATATACTCTTGTATTGTCACTGGAGAAACACTCAAAGCCAAGTTCAGTCGATGAGGTTCTAAATGCGCTTCTGTCACCAACTTGGTATGAGCACCACCATAAACTGGTTTGAAAATTACTTTGTTTTGAGATTGAACAAATTCCCTAACTTGCTCTGGATTGTTACTGATTAAAGTTGCAGGAATCGTCACTCCTATTTGCTTTGCCTTGCTCAGTTGTAGGGGTTTTTCCTTGTGAAATTGGTAGGCCTGCCAGGAATTGATCCAGCGAGCCGGACAAGCTTGCATTAGGGTTCGCACTACACTCATGGAATCGTTCAATGCAACTTGCTGTTGATTTGTATCTTTTAAAGGTGTCACAGAAACACCTGAGAAATTGCGCCAAAATACACTATGAATGTCTTGAAAATTCAACTGGGTACCTCCTGGTAGCGTCAAGCACCCTTCCAGGGTATCAGGTTGCCAAGACAGACGTAACTGTCTTGGAAATAGGCAAGTATCTAAATAATTTACTTCTGCACCGACTTGGCTGAGAGCATCCTTTATATGAGCAGCATGAGCATCTGAAGCATCACCCAGAATTAAAATGTTCATGGGAAATTTGATAATTAAATATGTGGTAAAATCAAGTACAGATATGAAAAGTCGCATCACTTGTTGTGAGGGTGCTGCAACTTTTTACAGCCTATTCCAGGTGTATGAAGTAGTAGGGACACTCCAAGAACCCATTGGTGTCAACAATCAGGTACAACCCATAGTCCGGCAAGGGTTGAAACAAGAGCCTCAAAGCGAAAGTCCTCTCTTTCTTGACTGAGAAAAAGAATTTTCAACTCATTAGTCCTCTTGAGAGGACTTGAGCTATTAGACAGGGACTTCAGTCCCTGGCGGACTGTCGGCACGAATGAGATTACCAATAAATAGGCCCACCACCACCTTCAAACCAAGCTTTCGTGTAATGTCCTCCACCCTCTTCACCTAGAGCCATAGTGGTCATGGGAGGATCAATGGGAATCGGCTTGGGAGGATATCCTCCTCCTGATTCACTTCCCGGACATGGAGCTGAGATACACTGTATCCCACCACCTTCTTCGCCTATAGCTAGAGTGGTAGCCATTAGTCCACCTCCGATGTGGGCGGCCTGCTCATCATTTAGCGTCTCTTCAAAATCTAAATCCATTGCTTCTAAGTCAGCAGTATCTAAATCAAAAGGATGATTCATAAAACTCTCCTACTTGAGTAAAAGATTATGTGTGTTGATAAATAATCTAAATCAAGAGGATGGAGTAATGTTGCCATTTTGGCAAGTTTCCAATTAAGCTTACAAAACTAATATCAATTAAATCTAGTTAAGCTGACTCTAGCGGTGCCATTGTCAGTCCAGCACGGCTCAGTTGCATATGATAAAGTTCTGCTTGTTCTTGTGGGCCAACCCAAACAGTAGCTTGTCCTTCGTTGTGGATTTGGTTGGCGAAATTCCAAGCTCGATCGCTTGTCATTCCTGGTATATACTTTGTCAAACATTCAACAACGTGCTGAAACGTATTGAAATCGTCGTTGAGAACAATTACCCGATAGTTTGGATAGGGCTTGCGGGTAACTTGACTCGATCGAACGGGAGCTATAGTTGGTGAAGAGGTCATCGCGCGAACAGCCACTGAAAGTACAAAAATCATAAACAATTACCTAAACCATAATAACACAATGTCAGCCAGTTTTAAATTTTAGATTAGAGAACTACTCCCACGGATCAATCCGGGTGCTTGTGAAGGTGATAAAAAAGCAGCCACTTCTAAAAGAGTGACTGCCTCTAAAACTATTTTAGACTTTTGCCGAAAGCGCGATCGCCTCCCACAAAACTTCTACTAAGCCGCAGCCAAATTTGCAGCAGCAAAATCCCAATTAGCCAAACTATCCAAGAAATTAGCAATGTAGTCAGGACGGCGGTTTTGGAAGTCCAAATAATAAGCGTGTTCCCACACATCCAAAGTCAGCAACGGGATTTGGCCATGTGCCAATGGAGTGTCAGCGTTTGCAGTTTTGGTCACTTTCAAAGTGCCATTATCCAAAACCAGCCAAGCCCAACCGCTACCGAACTGGGTTGTCGCAGCAGCCTTAAATTCTTCTTTGAATTTGTCAAAGCTGCCGAAGTCTGCGGTAATTTTGTCAGCCAAAGCTCCAGTCGGAGTCCCGCCGCCACCTGCTTTCAGGGAATTCCAGAAAAAATTGTGGTTCCAGACTTGGCCTGCATTGTTGAAAATGCCAGCTTTGGATGAATCCTTGGAAGATGCCATCACAATTTCTTCGAGAGATTTGCTGGCAAGTTCAGTGCCTTCAATCAGTTTGTTGAGGTTGGTCACGTAAGCAGCATGGTGCTTGTCGTGGTGGAACGAAAACGTGTTTGCCGACATATGACCTGACTCTAGAGCGTCAGCGGCGAAGGGTAAAGGTGCAAGTTCAAATGCCATTGTGTTCAATCCTCTCTGGATTATTTTTGGTTTTTTGGTTGACTTTAGAGCTCTTGTATGATTAGAGCCTATAGTCCCTAGCTTGAGTTTATCAAACTATTGTAAATAATTCTTTACAATTTTCATATTTTATAACAATTACAGCATTTCAGCATTTTGACCATAAGGAGGAATCTTTCAGATGATCAATCTGTCAATTAGGATGGGGCTTAGAAACCGGGTTTTCACCGAATTTGTGGCGGGAACAGAGTTTTTCGGAAAAAACCCGGTTTCTAGGAGTCGGAAAATCTAAAAACTCCGATTACCCATTAGCCTGCAATTCACCCAAACGGGCAAACACTTCTTTTGAGTGAATCGCTGGATTCACCTTCACAAAAGTTTCCCGCAAAACGCCTTTGGGATCGATAATAAAACTGTGCCGCGCCGAGATGAAACTCATCCAAGAACCGTAAGCTTTACTCACTTTTCCGTCGGTATCAGCTAACAGCGGAAATTTCAAACCTTCGGAATCGCAAAATTCTGCGTGGGAATCGACATCATCAGCGCTAATGCCAATAATTTGAGTATTTTTAGCCAAGTATTTTGGCAAGTCTTGCTGAAATCTGCGTGCTTCGATCGTACAACCGGAGGTAAAATCTTTGGGATAGAAATAGACTACCAGCCACTGACCACGAAAATCGGACAGGGAGACTTGTCTGTTGCCGCTGTTAGTGGGCAAAGTAAACTCTGGTGCGGCTTGATTCACCTGCGGAAGCTTGCCGCCGAGGGCTGAGGCGGGGGCCGCAAAATTGAAGCTTAAGACAAGTAGACAAATTGCCAATAAAGTGCTAAAAAAGTAGCGGCGAGAGAGCATAAATTTAGAAGTAGAATTGTACTTAACACAAGTTTACAGTTTTCTGATTAAATAGGTAAGGGCAATTCGTGGATTGTTGCTAGATTGTTCCTTCAAGCCAAATATCACTCACTAAAATAGAAATTTACTTATGGCCGCTGCACTCCCGTTACCAGGCAAAGCTACAGTAGTACAGGTAATTAACGGTCAACCCGTTACGATCGAAGTTGATGGCACTAATGCCCCAATTACTGCTGGCAATTTTGTTGACTTAGTTGAGCGTGGTGTCTACGACGGGGTGATGTTTCACCGAGTTGTGCGTCAGCCAGATCCTTTTGTGGTACAAGGGGGCGACCCGCGCAGCAAAGATACTACAATTCCAGCAAGTGCATTGGGAACGGGTAATTTTATTGACCCGGATACCAATCAGGCTCGTTTTATTCCTTTGGAAATTAAGCCACAAGGAGCCGCGCAACCTGTTTATAACCAAGTAGTAACACAGACACCGCAGTTAAACCATACTGTCGGGGCTGTGGCTATGGCTCGTTCTAGTGTTTTGAGTTCGGCTTCTTCGCAGTTCTATTTTGCTTTAAGGGATTTGCCATTTTTGGATGGCAATTATGCTGTTTTTGGCTATGTTACTCAAGGTTTTAATACGGTGGATGCGGTGCAGCAAGGCGATCGCATTTCGAGTGCAAAAGTCGTTCAAGGAATTGTCCCCAGTCGGGTTTCTAGTATCATTAGCGATGTTAATTTGCTCAACAATTTCGTTAATATTACGAATCTTGTAAGTCTACCTTTGCGATCGCTCAAATTAGGCAATACCCCTAACAACTATCAAGTTACTTCCCAAGATTCTCAACAAAATCCCAGTGGTGTACTGGGAGGTAGTGGAGGCGATCGCATAACTGGTTCACCAACCAATGATGCGATTAATGGTAGCCAAGGCAATGATACCATCACTGGGGAAGTCGGCGATGACTTTTTGCGAGGTGGCAAAGGTAACGACTTAATTACGGGTGGTGTTGGCAACGATATTTTGATTGGAAATCTGGGCGATGATAATCTCGACGGTGGTGCTGGTAACGACTTTTTGCGAGGCGGCAGAGGAAATGATGTTTTAACCGGTGGTGATGGCAACGATATTTTAGTTGGCGATATTGGCAGTGATACTCTCACTGGCGGTGCAGGTGCTGATACTTTTGTTCTAATTACCGGTGATAATCGGGCTTTGGATAATGGCAGCGATATACTTCTTGATTTTAGACCGGGAGAGGGCGATCGCATTGGCATTACCGGCAGTTTATCAAGCGTCGCATTCACTGCATCTGGAAGCAACACTCTGATTCAATTGGGAGGAGCAACTTTGGCAACAGTTCAAAATGCCGCCCCCACAGCAGTTCAAAATGCTGCGTTTGCAATTAACTTTTCTACTATTTCCCGTCCCGATGACTTGCCAGTCGGTGACGCAGCCTTGAGAATTGGGTAAATTAGGCGCGCCTAGGTACGATCGTACAGCACTTGGAAGGTATGTAGGCACATAGTTATTGTAGTAAATAGGCAGATAGTTATTGTAGGGACACTCCAAGAGCCCATAGGTGTCAACTTAACGTTCATTTCACAGTCCGACAGGGGTTAAAACCCCTGTCTCAAAGCTAAAGTCCTCTAAAAGATGACTAACGGACACGGGGCGGGCTGACAGCTTAAGTTGACACCAATGGGCTCTTGGAGTGTCCCTACAATAGCTAGCCGTGTCCCTACAATAGCTAGTACCTATTTACCTTCCAAGTGCTGTATTACTTAAAGAAGTCTAGGATCTAATAGAAGACTTACTTTTCAGTAATATTTCTGATGAAAGTTGGATATTATTTGCTATGATAATTTATAGATCAAGAATATATTCTTCAAATTACGGTCAATGAAAATAATTTTGAAGTTGAAAAAAATAGTGGTAGCAGTATTGGCGATCGCACTGTTCACTCTTTGTTTAACTCCTCCAGTTATGGCCGCGACTGCTGAGGATGTGAGTCATCTATTAAAAGATAATTGGTGCGTCAGCTTTCTCTGGAAACACTGCGATTTGAGTGGGGTCGATTTGCGAGGAGCGAATCTCGAAGAAGCTAACTTGAGCGGGGCGAATTTGAGCGGGGCGAATTTAGAAGGAGCGAATTTAAAAAATGCTGATTTTTCTGATGCAGATCTTAGTAGTGCCAATTTAGCAAATTCCGATATTTTTGGAACGAATCTCAGTAAAGCAAATTTGACGGATGCTAATTTCCATAGCACTCGATTGTGGGATGCGAATCTGACTTTGGCAAATTTGACTGGCGCTAATTTACAAGATGCTAATGTATTATATTCTAGACTTTGGGGTAGCAATCTCACTAAGGCTGATTTAACTGATGCGACGCTACACGGTGCTGATTTGCGATATGCCAATTTGGGTAAGAGTAATTTAACAAATGCTGATTTGCAGAGCTTCTTTTCGCGAGGTTCCAAACAAGTCACAAACCTGAGCAATGCAAATTTAGAAGGCGCTATTTTAACGGGAGCAAATCTGAAAGGTGCGGTACTGGCTGGGGCAATTATGCCTGATGGCTCTATCAATGAAGAAATTGCCATTAATTTAAAGTAAAGTATGGGACAGGGCGGGTTTATATAATTTGTCGATACTTATGGTCACTGAGCCGTTGGGCTCAGGATAAACTCCGTCGAAGTGTCCACTTCGACTACGCTCAGTGACCGTATAGCATTGGCGATTTCTGTATTACTCCAAAACCAAAATTATGTTACTATTTAAAGTAGAGCCATAACAGCACCGAATACTCGTGATGGAAACCCTGCAAACCAAACTTTACGAAATAGCACAATTTGCTAATACTTTAGTCAACACTCAATTGACACACCTCAGTTTTGTTAGCGTCGGAGTCATTTTTTTGGCTGGGTTGTTAACTAGCTTAACTCCCTGTATGCTTTCGATGTTGCCGATCACGATCGGCTATATTGGCGGATACGAAGCAAAAAGCCGTCTTCAAGCAGCTACCCAGTCGGCATGGTTTTCTCTGGGATTGGCGACAACCCTTGCTGGTTTGGGTATTCTAGCGTCATTTGCGGGACAGGTTTATGGCAAAATTGGTGTCGGTTTGCCGATCGCGGTGAGTGTTATTGCTATTTTAATGGGGCTGAATTTGCTGGAAGCTTTGCCTTTGCAAATGCCGTCTTTTGATGCTGTGGGTTGGGTTCCGAAGAATTTGCCTGCTGGTGTGCGATCGTACTTGTTGGGCTTAACTTTTGGTTTGGTAGCTTCTCCGTGCAGCACTCCGGTTTTAGCTACTCTATTAGCATGGGTTTCCAAGACTGGAGATACTGTTTTAGGTGGTGTATTGTTATTGTTTTATGCTGCTGGTTATGTGGCTCCGCTGATTATAGCAGGTACTTTTACTGCGAGTATTAAAAAGTTGTTGGAATTGCGCCGTTGGTCGAGTTGGATTACGCCTGTTAGTGGTGTTTTATTGGTGGGATTTGGGGTTGTCTCGCTCATTTCACGCATACTTCCAGCGTAATAGATATCTCCAAAAAAGACAATTTTGAACAGGCTGTCCGGCCTGTTCCACAATAATTATGGGAGAGGTATAATTGAAAAAATGACTAAAAAAAAGACAATTTTGAACAGGCTGTCCGGCCTGTTCCACAATAATTATAGGAGAGGTATAATTGAAAAAATGACTAAAAAAAAGACAATTTTGAACAGGCTGTCCGGCCTATTCCACAATAATTATGGGAGAGGTTTAATTGAAAAAATGACTAAAATTCAGGTTGCGATCGCAATTTTATCCAGAAATGGCAAGTTTCTTTGTCAGTTGCGGGATGATGTTCCTAATATTAGATATCCGGGACGTTGGGCTTTGTTTGGCGGACACATTGAGCCGGGGGAAACACCGGAAGTTGCTGTAGTGCGGGAATTAGCAGAGGAAATTAGTTATGTTCCTGCAAGTGTATCTTTTTTTTGTTGCGATGTCGAAGGAGATGTGGTTCGCCATGTTTTTCACGCAGAACTTGGTGTGGATGTCAATGATTTAGTTTTGCTTGAGGGTTGGGATATGAAGTTGTTGACGCCGGAGGAGATTCGGGCTGGAAAATGCTTTTCTGAGCAGTCAGATGATGTGCGACTATTTGGTATTGCTCATCAACGTATTTTGTTGAATTTTATTAGTCATCGCGAGAATTGCCTATTTTGAACAGGCAAGATGCCTGTTCCACAAAAGATGAGTTTTCTTGTGGGGTGGGCATCCGGCCCGCTCTTGAATGGCTGATTAACAATCATGCAACATCTCAGGTTAAATCAACAAAATGTCAAAATCCCCGACTTCTTTAAGAAGTCGGGGATTTAATAGAGACACCAGACTTAATATTACTTAGCTTGGGCAGAGCGCCGAGTGTTACGCGATTCGTAGTAAACTCCAGATCCTGTATCCGAAACAAAGTGACAATCCCAGTAAGAGCGAATAAAGCTCTTCCAAATTGGATCGGTTGATTTGCGGTAATAATCGCCCAACACTGGTTTAATGGCTTCCGTTGCTTCTTTCAAGTGATAGTGCGGGATGCTCAAGAAAATGTGGTGGGCTACGTGGGTACCGATGTCGTGATGGATGGAGTTGATGACGCCATAATCGCGATCGATCGTGGATAATGCACCTTTCAAGAAGTTCCAATCATCTCCGCGATACCACGGAATATCGGATTCTGTGTGGTGCAGGAATGTTACCAAATCCAGCCACATCACGAATACGACGTAGGGAACTAGGTAGAATTTTAGCAAAAACAGCCAGCCGAATTGATAGGTTAGGACGCCTAAAAAGGCTAGCATTGCGACTAAGGATGCGGAACTCGTCAACACGTCCATTTTTTCGGATGGACGGAAGAGCGGGCTACCGGGCATGAAGTGAGAACCTTCGCGATCGGGCGATCGACGAAACAGGTAAATTGGATAGGCAAATAACATCAAATAGAAACGTCCTAGCTTCTCATACCAGGCCATTTCGTTATATTTGGTCTCCGAAACCGGATACCAGCTTTCGTCATTATCCAAGCTACCTGTATTGGCGTGGTGGGTTCTGTGACTGATCCGCCAACCGTGGAAGGGGACTAAAATTGGGGCGTGGGAAAGGTGTCCGATCAGGTTGTTGAGCCATTTGCTCTTGGAGAAGGAACCGTGTCCACAGTCGTGTCCGACTACGAACAATGCCCAAAACATGGTTCCCTGCATCAACCAGAAAATTGGGTAAAAGAGCCAGGAATCAAGGGTGTAGGCGATCGCATATAAGCCTGCGATTATCCCCAGATCCAAAAAGAAGTAAGCCAAGGATTTCCAAGCAGAGGGTTCAAAACAATGGGCTGGAATGGCTGCTTTGACATCTTGAAGAGTAAAAGGTAACTCTTTTGTACGAGAGGATGAGCTTTGAGGGCTCGGCTGATTGAGAACAGTATTTGATTGCACGAAGTTTCCGATTTAAGCTGACTTTGAGAAACCGCATTTCGCCTTATAACAGTCACTTTGGGCTCGCCAGGAGCCATATTTTTTACTCTGCAAGGGTTCCTAAAGTTCTTTAGTTCGCATGAATAGCCCGCCCGTGGGTGATCCTCCAGCCAAGTGGCTTGGGAATGCTGGTATGGGGAAAATTTGTGCGATCGACCCTGTTATCTAAAAAAATCTCATGTGTCCGTTGTTGGTGCGAAATGCGACTTTAATTTAAGAACGCACTTCTGGAGGCACTACCTCCAGTCTGCAAATAGCAGAGCCAACTCAATGTAACATTTCTACACACACTCTGACAATGAATTGGGAAATGGGCATTGGGAATGGGGCATTGGGCATTGGGAATGGGGCATTGGGCATTGCATTAGTAGCAATTAACTAATGACTAATGACTACTGACTAATGACTACTGACTAATGACTTCCCTTAAGTTACAGCTTTCTCTAAAATCAACTTGGCTCGTTTTACCAACTCTGGAATCTCGATCGGATAATCGCCAGTAAAACACGCAGAACAAAAACTGTTCGTATCTTCATTAGTCGCCTTTAGCATTCCATCCCAACTCAAAAAAGCCAAAGAATCAACCTCAATTTGAGCGGCGATTTCCGCGACAGACTTAGTAGCAGCAATCAACTGATCTTGATTATCGGTGTCGATACCATAGAAACATGGATGAGTGACCGGCGGCGAAGAAATTCTCATATGAACTGCGGTTGCACCAGCGTCCCGCAAGGCTTTGACGATTTTGCGGCTAGTAGTACCACGAACGATCGAATCATCGATAATAATTACCCGTTTCCCTTCCAACACATCTCTGAGAGGGTTGAGTTTCATGCGAATTCCTGACTCCCGCATTGCCTGAGTCGGCTGAATAAAGGTGCGCCCAACGTACCGATTTTTAATCAATCCTTCGGCGTAGGGAATGCCGGAAGCTTGAGAAAAGCCGATCGCCGCCGGGATGCCAGAATCAGGCACACCAATGACTATATCAGCATCAATCGGAGATTCGGCGGCCAAATAGCGTCCGATTCGGAGTCGATAGCTGTACAAATTTTCACCTTCCATGATGCTATCTGGTCGAGCAAAATAGATCATTTCAAAGATGCAAAGTTTGCGCTTTTGTTGCTGACTCCAGTGGAAGGAAGCCATGCCTTCCTCTGTAATCCAAACTAATTCTCCTGGTTCTACATCCCGCAAAAATTCAGCACCGATAATATCCAAGGCGCAGGTTTCCGATGCCAAAACGTATCGTACCGGAGTTGTGGGGAGAGTTCCGATGACCAGCGGGCGGACTCCGTGGGGGTCGCGGACGCCCATTACGCCTTGGGGGGTGGCGATCGTCAAACTAAAGGCTCCTTGGCACATTGCAAAGGCGCTGATGGCTGCTTCGAGCCAGTCTTTGCCCTTGTCTACCTCGTAGCCGATCGCCACTGCGATCGCCTCTGAATCCGTGGTGCTGACAAACTCGCACTTCCGAGACAACAATACTTCCCGCAATTCTTTGGTATTGACAAGATTCCCGTTATGTGCTAGAGCGAGACTTCCCAAACGAGTTTCGACAACCACAGGTTGAGCATTGACGACGCGCGACGAGCCGGTAGTAGAGTAGCGAGTGTGGCCTATGGCTAAGTTACCGGGCAAGTGACCTAAGTTGGATTCATTAAAGACTTGGGAAACCAGTCCCATTTCTTTGTGCAGGTGTACTTTGTCACCGTCAAAGGTGGCAATCCCTGCGGATTCCTGACCTCGGTGCTGTAAGGCATACAGACCAAAATAGGTCAACTTGGCGACATCTTCACCTGGTGCGTAGATACCGAATACGCCGCAAGCTTCTTCGGGCTTATCGGGTTTGCTAGAATGCTCGTCAGCCGCGAAGGAATGGTTGGGAATCATAGATGGGTGCGCTCCAAATGGGAACTGTGGGTTAACGGGAAAGTTTCAGCGGGAAGTTTTGTCTGCGATCGCGTCGCATAACTTAACAATTCCTTAAATATTGCCACGGATTGAACATTAATTTCAAGTTGTTTGGCATTCTGGCTCTTGCTGTGGGGCGTTTAGTGCGATCGACCATATTTCTGATAGTAGCGTTTATTCAGGGCGATCGGGCGATCGGGCGATTGAAATCGCTTCTACAGCAACAAAGTCCGCGTTTTGAAGTCAAGTTAATTATTTACGATGCAACTAATGACGTGATTGTGCAATGGAAAACAAATTAGAAAATTATAGAGTATACATTCAACAATTATTGGAGGAGTATGCTAATTTGGGTACTCCAGACCCGGATGTGGACAGACAAACAATCTTTGATACTAAGCGAGATCATTATCAATTGGTATATGCGGGTTGGAAAAATCGCGATCGCAGGTATGGTTGTCTCTTCCACTTAGACATCAAAGACGGCAAGATTTGGATACAGTACGATGGCACTGAGATTGGAATAGCTGATGAGTTAGTTAAGTTGGGAGTTCCGAAAGAAGATATAGTTTTAGCATTTCACGAACCTTTGGTCAGACAATATACAGGATTTGCCGTTGGTTAAGGGATGTGTGGTGCGTCGCTGTGAGATTTGCGATCGAACTTGCAGATTTTTGATGCAACAAACCCTACAGCTATTCAATCTAAAATCTAAAATTTAAAATCTAAAATCCCTTGACTTTTCTATGAAATTGACATACTATATCATCATGGAAATCTGTGCGGCCATATAACTCATTTTTGGGTGGCGTTATGGGAATTGAAGAATTGCTAAAGTCCAAGCGAGACGATATTCTGAGAATTGCCACTCAGCTCAGTAAAGTCAACATTATTTGTCTCAGATTCCAAGTATTCCCATGTTCGAGATGCGCCACCCAACTTTGAACTGACCGAGACAACTTTGCTAACTCTATTTCACCATTCGCGTATTCTCTTTGCAAGCGCCTCAAGCGACGACGGCCCCGACGCAAACTTTCTTGTCTCACACGGATGGTGTCGGGAAACACCCGAAACCCCAGAAAATTTGCTCCCTCTTTTGTCTCAAATAACTGGCTTTTAATCGGATGAATTTTTAGCCGCAACTTAACCAAATATTCCTCTACCGCTAGTCTAGCATCTTGCAACAGCAAACGGTCATTGCTGCAAAAAACAAAATCATCTACATATCGAACATATTTAGAAATTTTTAGCTGTTCGAGAACAAAATGGTCAAAGCCATTTAGATAAACATTAGCAAAAAACTGACTCGACAAATTGCCTATGGGCAAACCCCTACGTCTCGATAGGGGCGATAGTAAATCATCTCCGGGGAAATATTCTACCACAGATTGCTGCGGGTTGCTATTATCGATAATTGTGTCAATCAACCACAATGTATCAGGACACTTAATTTTATGTCGCACCAATAACTTTAAAATTTCATGGTCAATACTAGGGAAATATTTTTTGATATCACACTGGAGAATGTAGCGACTAGAACGGGCAAAATTCGTGAATCTCCTTAAAGCGCGGTGAGTTCCAAAACCGATGCGGTTGGCGTAGGAATCGTGAATGAAAGTGCGTTCAAAAATAGGAACTACAATATTGCACAAAGCATGGTGAACTACTCTATCTCTATAAGGTGCGGCTGATATCAGCCGCCGTTTAGGTTCGACAATTTCAAAGGTTTTATAAGGGCCTGGTCGATAAGTTTTTGATTCTAATTCTTCTTTCAGTTTAAACAATTCTCGTTCTAAGTTATAATTGAAAGCAAGGACATTGTGGCGAAATCTTTTACCTTTCTGTGCTAGCTTGGCCGCTGACAGCAAGTTGCCAAAATCTACAATTTCCTGCCAAAGGTTCCCGTAACGTTTCATTGCTTTTATTGCTTTTATTTCTTTTGTCGCTGCTGTTTAATCCAACCACCTAGTTCCGCACCGATTTCATTGAATAATTTTCCGACATATTCATAACGTTCTGTTGACATGACATTAAAATCTACTAACAATCTGGTTTGATGGCGCAAGATATCCAGCTTAGCATTTAATGTTGTCAGCAGGGATAGTTTCTCCGAGGCATAACGGGCGATAATTAAACCTTCCAAGAAGTCGTAGATTCCCTCAATAATTCTGTTACCTAGCGTAAACTTGTAATCTTTTGGCAGTCGGTTTAAAATGGGAACATACCATTTAATCAAGTCATAGGTTTTTTGAATAATTGGCAATTCATTCATTGAAATCTTAACCCTCGCAGGTGATTAAGGCTTTTATATCATAGTTCCCTGAGCGGAGTCGAAGGGTCGAAGGGGTTTACTAACCAAAGCGCCTTTGGCGACTTCTATAAATCGGGAAACTGTTCGGAATTCCTACCAAGCTCCCCGATTCGGTTTTATATTCGGATAAAATTGCTTTCATCACGGGAACAGGTCTGGACTCTTCTTACACGCCTAACAAATTCCCATCTGCTAGTTCTGATAGCGAAGAGTGCTCGCGGGAGACTACAGCACAGAACCGAAAACCGGAGACTACGCGGAAACCAGAGCTACGCGAAAACCGATGTTCGAGTTACGATTGCCCGCCGAATTCCTGTTACGATTGGCACTACGGCAATTGACCGCATTGTTGTTCCATGAACCGCCACGCTGCACTCGGAAGTGCCTGTCCCTTCTGCTATACAAATACTAGACAAGTCTAGACATTTGCTTCTTACTTCATCGGGAGCATGGGAGCGGTTATCCCTCGGTAAGCTTTCACGGTTTAGCCAACCGTGATAAATTAATCGCTCCACCCTCTCGCTTGCACAAGAAAAATGGATACCCTTTAATACTCTCAAATAAATCGCCACTTAACTCAAATGTAAAAAAAGTTTACGCAAGGCCCAGAAACCGGGTTTTTGATTAATATCGTGTTGAGTACCCTTGATTCTTCGGTAGGGGCGGGTTTTACAAATAATATTTGAGACGAACCAACAATCTGTATAAACCCGCCCCTACCTAACCAATAACCCCGATTAACTTGATTGGCGACCAAAAAAATGCAGATTGGCGCTCCGGCCAGGGCGGGTTTATGATGTTGTTGGTTTCCCGCATAGATGGTTGGTAAAACCCGCCCCTACCTAACCAATAACCCCGATTAACTTGATT
>REAP01000268.1 GCA_004294385.1 Oscillatoriales cyanobacterium
CAAAGAGGACTGAAGAGTTAGTTGATGTATATTGGTTTGGGGCAAATCGACCGTCGGTTTCAACCGACTGTCTTCTATTAGACAGGGGTTTTAACCCCGGTTGGACTTGTGGGATGACTAACGGACACGGGGCGGGCTTTCAGGCTTAAGTTGACACCAATGGGCACTGCCGTCTCCTCATTTCTACTGGTTCCCAGGCCAAGAGCCGGGGAACCAGTTCAGGTATTCTATGTTTAGCCTTTCCCGAATCCTTTGCCGCGATTTGGTGAAGGCAGACAGAGACAGTTTTCTAATTGCGATCGCAAACCCTCGATATCCAAACCCTGACCAATCAGCACAATCTGGTTTTTCGGCTCACCTTTCCATTCAGTATCATCCATCGAAAATCGCTTGCCACTCAAGTGAAAAATATGCCGTTTGGGACTTTCTTCAAACCACATAATCCCTTTCGCCCGAAACACATTTGTTGGCAGTTGATTGTCTAAGAAATATTGAAATTTCCTTAGAGAAAACGGCTTATCACTCTGAAATGAAATTGAGGTAAATCCGTCATTTTCTAAATGGTCGGAATGGTCGTGATGAGCGTGATCGTGATGAGCATGATCGTGATGAGCATGATCGTGTTCATGTTCATCGTGATGAGCATGATCGTGATGAGCATGATCGTGATGAGCATGATCGTGATGGTCGTGACTGCTAGCAGTTTCTTCAGATTGAAAATATTTGTCAGATTCAAACAATCCTACACTGAGAACGAGTGGGAGTGGAACTTGCGAGTTTACTGTTCGCAGAATTCGAGCACCTTCTTTGACATCGCGAATCTTAACTTCCAACAAATCCAACTCTGCTTCGTCCACCAAATCTGTTTTATTGAGGACAATAATATCACCGTAAGCAATTTGACTATAAGCTGCTTGAGAGTTAAACAAATCTAAACTGTAATTTGCCGCATCTACTACTGTAACAATGGAATCGAGACGAGTTAAGTCTCGCAATTCAGTGCCTAAAAAAGTCAGAGCTACTGGTAGTGGATCGGCGAGTCCAGTGGTTTCTACTACTAAATAGTCTAGCTTTTCTTGACGTTCTAAAACTTTGTAAACTGCATTTACCAAATCTTCATTAATCGTGCAGCAAATACAGCCGTTGTTCAGCTCGACCATATTGTCATCGGTACTCACGATGAGTTCGTTATCGATGCCAATTTCGCCAAATTCGTTGACTAAAACTGCTGTTTTCAAACCTTGCTGGTTGGTCAGGATGTGGTTGAGCAGGGTTGTTTTGCCACTGCCGAGGAATCCTGTAATGATGGTAACGGGCAAGCCGTGTTTGGGCGCGTCCATTACCTGCTCTGTCTCGGACTGATTTGTTGTAGATTGCATAGCATTGACTGTCAAATAAGGTCGATCGCTTGAACTTGTGGTTTTTATTGTATCTTATTTTTTGTGGTTTGTTATTTGTTAGTTGTTATTTGTTAGTTATTATATGAATTCCGGCTGCACCGGAATGATGGAGGAGACGGCAATGCCGTTTCCCTACCCAAAATAATATTGTAGGGAAACGGCATTGCCTTGGACTAATTTAGGCGAATAATTATGATGCAACCGAAATTGATATCACATCCAGCAACTTGTCTACTGCGTGTTTCCAAGTAAAGTTTTCAGAGACAAAATGTGGGCCTGCAAGTCGAGCTTTGGTTGTAAATGCAGGTTGTTCGATAACTGTCTGCATCAACTCAATTAAATGTTTCCAGTCTGGATCTAAAATAAATAGGTTTTCTCCTTCTATCTCCAGAGTCCTAAATTTACTTTCTATGGTTAGTGCAAAGTCTGGATGAGTGAAATCGTCTGTTGGGCCGCCTGCTGTACAAATGACGGGCAAACCGCAGGCTGTTGCTTCTAAGACTGGGAGATTAAAACCTTCTGCAAGATAGGGAGAAACATAAGCGTCTGCTGCTTGGTACAGTTGAGCTATTTGAGCAAATGATAGTTGGTTGCCACTATAAATTAATCGTGGTGAAACTTTGGCTTTTTCTGCATCGCTGAGGACTATTTGGCTGGCTTCGGCAATCTCGTCTCTGGAGGAATAGAACAGTTCTGAACCTTTTAAAACTAATCTGGCATGAGGATATTTGTCAACTACGGCAGCGAAGGCTTTTAATAAGGGGCGAATGCCTTTGCGATCAGTTTGACCTCCGATGTTTAAAAATATAAAATAGTCTTCCCACCCGAAGGTTTTGCGTAGTGTTTGACGCTGCTGGTCGGATGGGGGATAATAAATGTCGGTGTCAGCGCCATGAGGTACAATGGAAATGCGATCGCCCTGAACTCCGCTGCGAATTAATCCGGCTTTTGACCAAGCTGAAGGTGTAATAATTTTGACTTGGGAGTTAACTGGGGTTTCGGTGATTGAATTCACGCCGATCGCCTCTAATAACAAATTAGTAATAACTCCCCATTCAGTAGCTGCAAACACCCAAGTTTGGGCGCTAGTTGATGCTGCAAAGTTCCAAGGAGAATAGATTCGGAGGGTGACATCGGCTAAATGATTTGGGGAAGGGCTGGGAATGCTGTTCAGTAATCTTTGAATTGGGCGATCGAATAAACTGGTTGTTTGCGAAGCTGGGTCTAGATGGGGCAGATCGCGGTGGAAAAGCTGTATTTCAGGGCGATCGAGCATTTCCAACATTTGAAATTGATTGACTACGGAATACGAGTGATATGTAAAACGCCAGCCTTCAACAATAATCTGCAATTCACCACCCCCTTCCAATAATTTAAAACTATAGCAGAAGTTCGTGGTTATTGGTTATTGGTTATTGGTTATTGGTTATTGGTTATTGGTTATTGGTTATTGGTTATTGGTTATTGGTTATTGGTTATTGGTTATTGGTTAT
>REAP01000040.1 GCA_004294385.1 Oscillatoriales cyanobacterium
AGAAAGTGTGGGATATCGGGTGATGGGTGCATCGCAGTTTGAGTTAGCTTGTCGTTTGGGTTGGCTGAATTTAGTGGCGAGGGATGGGGAGACGCTGGAGGGGATTTATGCTTTTTACCATCCGACGTTTCAGGAATATTTTGCGGCGTTGGCGGTTGAGGATTGGCACTTTTTCTTGAATCATATTCCTAAGAATCCGCAACATCCTGATGCTCGATATCGCATTTTTGAGAAGCAGTGGAAGGAGGTTATTTTGCTGTGGTTGGGGCGTGAGGAGGTTGGGAAGGAGGAGAAGGAAGCGTTTATTAAGGCGTTGGTTGAGTTTGATGATGGGTGTGATAATTTTTATGGATATCGTGCGTATTTTCTAGCGGCTGCGGGGATTGCTGAGTTTAAAGCTTGTAGTCTTGCTGATGAGATTGTTCGGCAGATTGTTAAGGTGGGGTTTGGTTATTTTAATGAGGAAAAACAGGAGTGGCAAACATTTATCGATCCAATTGCACAGGGTTCAAGGGAGATACTGAAAGAGACGGATAGGGATCGGCAAAGCGCGATTTACCATTTAGTGAAGTTAATGTGTACTTCTCAGATTGATAAAGATACCCAGATAGAAGTAGCAAAAGAGTTAGCAGAAATAGGTGGATATAACCCAGTTGCTATCTCCGGTTTAGTGGAGTTGATTGGTACTTCTGAGGATGATAATACCTGGAGGAGTGCCATAGATAGCTTAGGAAAAATCGACAAAGATAACTCAGTTGCGGAGGAGAGCGGCCGTAAGCTTAGGGAAAATATGCAAAGATAACGTAGTTGCGATCGCCACTTTAGTCGATTTAATCAGAAATTCAGATGATAACATTGCCCGGTGGCAAGCGGCAGATATCTTAGGGGAAATTATCAAAGGTAAACACTTCGTCCTCGCACTCTCAGGTTTGAAAGATTGTCTAAATTCCGAAGTCTATGAAAACGATTTTAATCGCTATAAAGATCGCTACCCAATTATCTGGGACTGCGCCCAAAAGATGACTTACCCAGACTTTCATCAAGCATGGCACACTCAACCCACCAATTCCCCAATACCCGACAACCACCCACAAAATCCAGATATCCCCACACTCCTCAAACAACTCCAACCCACCGATAAAACCTTCCCCGTTCCCCTCAACATACGCGCCCTAGAAGGCGAAACCGATACAAGCCCGATCGCCCAAGAGCTCTGTACCCAACTATATCAAACAATCTTCCCCGCAGATACAGACATCCCCGCCATTCGCAACGCCCCCGAATTCAAGCGATTAATTCCCCAACTCAAAAATCGGCTGCAAAAACAGCACATCGCCTTAATTTTGCACTCCTGTCCCTGCGAAGATGCGCTTTCACCGCTGGAATTGCCGTTAACAGGTTTTGCGCCGGATGGAGATGATTTGTTGAATGCGGTGCAGAATTGGATTGGGGGGATTTAAGATGAATCGGCGATTGAAATCGTTTCCATGCAAACGATGTCGGCCTGCGCGGACTGGGAGAGGATGTATGTTTTTATGATTGTGTTTCTGTTTCTGTTTGTGTTTCAAATTGAACGCTTTCATACAAAAGTGCGATCGGCAAATCAAACCCAATACTTGATAAAGCGATCGTCTCCCCAGCAGTGTAAGAATAGTAAAGCCACATTCTACCCTCTCCCCGACAGTAACGTTCCACAAAAATCTTTTGTGAATCAACCAAGATATATTCTTGTAAAGTCGGAATTTTTAGATAACAAGTAAATTTTTCATCCCGATCTTTAGCACTTGTACTGGGAGAAAGAACTTCCACAATAATTTTAGGATTCTGGATGAACTTGCGGGAATTCAAGTCTTGAGCATCGCAACTAACTATCACATCAGGATAGTAGTAACGGCTTTGAAAACTGACTTGCAATTTCACATCTGACACGTTCATCCGACAGCCTCTAGAATGCAGATGCGGGTACAAGTTCCTGTAAAAGTTGAGTGCAATATCGTTATGAGGAATTGTACTACCCGTCATGGCAAAAACTTCGCCGTTGACATATTCGTGGCGAATCTCTTGTTGAGCTTCCCATTCGAGATATTCCTCAACGGACATTTTTTGGGGTGTTTGGGAAATTGCTATCATAACAAAATGTTTGTCAATGTTACTTTGATTATAGCATTAGGGATAGTTGGGATTCGAGGATACTTAATTCGCGCGGGAGTCAGAAACCGGGTTTCTTCCTAAATCTTGGTGGAGATGCGTAAATTATCGCAGAAACCCGGTTTCTTAGAGTCTGTGGGGAGTCAGAAACCGGGTTTCTTGGATTTTGGGAGGCGTTACTAAAACTCGATCGCATCTGAACTCTTGGTAGTTTCTTGATTAGGTAAATCAGCTTGCCAAAAAAACTTACTTTTCTCAAAATTATAAAGTGTAGGAATCGCCACCACAAAGGCGAGTAAGAGTCCCGTCGCAGAAATGGTCAAATGCCAGTCAATTCTTCTAGGATTCATAAATTGTACCTGTTGTCAATAAAAATATAGGATTAACTATTTTTACCACTCGCCGTCCTTCGCAGGAGCAGGTGTGGAAGTCGAATCAGATTTGGGTTGAATTTTATCAACGTTTTGAAACACAGCGACAGCAGTAACAACCGCAATTCCCAAGACTACCGAACCAATTATTAACTTTAATTTGAGCGACTTCCACCAAGGAGGCTGTGAAATAATTGTAGTTCCTACAGACCCCGATACTAAAGATTTAATAACTTGCAATGCTTCATCGGCTGACTGATAGCGATCGCTATGGCGATATCGGATCATGTTATCTATAAAATCAGCTAGTTTTGGGCTAACTGCTGCTTGTTCCCTCCACATAACTTCTAGCGTGTCGGGATTTTTCGGAAACTGATCGGGCGATATTCCTGTGAGAGCTTGGATGGCCACCATTCCGACTGCATAAATATCACTGGATAATTCTGGATAGCCATTCATTTGTTCGTTTGGCATATATCCTTCAGTACCAATGCAAACTGTGATATTCCGTTGCGTTTGACTATTTTTAACCGCACTGATAACTTTTTCCTTAACAGCGCCAAAGTCAATCAATATAATCTTATCATCTGAGTCGCGCCGCATTAAATTTGCTGGCTTGATATCCCGGTGGATGACTCCCTGCTGGTGAACTACTGTCAGGACTTCCAAGATATCCTGCAAAAGTTGTATTACTTCATTTTCAGTGAGTTGAGTTCCCCTCACTCCGGGTTGATTGCTCAAAACAAGTTCGTGGCTCAAATCGTGTCCGACAATTAACTCTTGAACGAGATAGAATTCTTGGTCTTCCTCGAAGTGAGCGAATAGCTGGGGAATACGATCGCACTTACCTAATTTATAGAGCACTTGTGACTCTGTTTCAAATAGCCGCTTCGCCGTTTGCAGGACAAAGGGATCGGTAGATTGCGGGTTGAGTTTCTTGACAACAAACTGGGGATTTCCCGGTAAGTGTGTATCCTCGGCGACATAAGTCTCGCCAAATCCACCTTGACTCAATGATTTCTTGATGTGGTAGCGTCCACCAATCGTTTGCCCTATAATCATTTTTATGTTACAATTTTTGCAATAATTATTACACATCTAGGTAAAAAATAGTCAGGACTTACGCAGACCTGGCAAAAAACCTGCTGGTGGTTGAGCGAAGTCGAAACCAAGCATTACACTGCCCTTCGACCCTTCGACCCTTCGACCCTTCGACTACGCTCAGGGCACTGCTTAGCGGTTCCTGAGCGTAGTCGAAGGACCGGAACCACGAAGCGTCGCTGAGCGTAGCCGAAGTGTCGAAACCCGGTTTCTGCGTCAATATCTCTCGGAGCGATGATTTTTTGGAGAAACTGAGTTTTTTGAGCTTAGTCCTAATAGTATAATTTTCTAATCTGGTGGGAAATAAATTCATTAAAATTGACTAAAATCTATAAGGTGAGACATGACTACTAAATCAAGTCGGCTGATTACAGAAATTTTGGCGATCGTTTTGACACTGTTTGGGGCGGCGGCTTGTTCGACAACAACGGTTTCTACTTCTGAAACTCAGCCTGTTGCATCGACAAGCAACAATCCCGCAACTTCTCCCGTAACGACAGCTTCCAGTCTAACAGCTTCAGCTCTGAAAACTTCTCAGTCTACTATCCCTACAAATTTCAACTGCGTTCAGCAACCAAATGGCTGGGCGACAGTTGCTCAAAGAGGAAATGCTGTTTCCCAAAATCCTTTACTAACCTGGAATAGCACAGAATTCGGCGATGAGTGGTCGCCAGAACAACGCTGTCAAACTGTGTCAAAAAGATTGACAGAGGTAGTGGCGAAAAATGGTGGAAAGTTAGCAAAGTTGGATTTGACGACTGGAAAGGTAGATAATGGTTATACAGTTATTTGTGTGGTGACGGCTGGACAAAAAAGCTGCGATCGCCAAAATATGCTGTTTACTCTTAATAAGCAAAACTCTCAAACTCCCGGTGAAATACTCGTAAAAATCACTAATTTTGCTAAAGGTACTGCCTCTAATAGTACGACAGCAGAAAGTGGTTATATTCCTCAGTTTATCCCTTTGGAAACATTAGTTAATCGTTCTTTGGGAAAGGACAGCGGTTTTTAACTCTAGTATTCCTGGACGCGCGCGGGGCCAAAAACCCGGTTTCTGCGCCAATATCTCGGATAATCGACTATTTTTCGGAGAAAACGGGTTTTTTCTTAAGTCCTGTCTAGGCTGGTGAGAGCAATTTGTGACATCAAAGTAATGCGGATTAATTCAGATTCATTATATGTTTTTAGATATGATTTGTGTGAGGATAAAAGTTGATGATGCGTAGATTTTTAGCTGTCGTTGCTATTGGGTTATCAGTTGGCGGTTGTTCCAAATTATTATCCTCAGAGCAGGTTAGCGAAGTAGCCAAGGAAATCACGGTTTTAATTGATGGCTGCAATGCGGGTTCGGGAGTGATTTTCAAGCACGATCTCAATACTTACTCTGTTCTTACTGCTAGTCATGTTGTTAAAAATACCAATGGTAATTGTCTGGTTATTACCTCCGATCAAGAACGGTACACAGCTTCTGATGAGGTGATATTTCCCCTGCCTGGTGTGGATTTAGCAGTCTTAAAATTTCAAAGTAATAAAAATTATAAGTTAGCAGAGTGGGCTGATTCAGATATAGTTAGTATCGGAACCTCTGTTTATGTTGCTGGGGCACCTGCACTCAGTGAGGTAATTCAAGAACGGGATGTTGAGGTGCAGGGTGGCAAAATTATTCGCACTCAGTTGTCTAAATCTGTTGAGGGATATGCGTTGGTATACAATAGCTCTACTCAGAAGGGAATGAGTGGGGGCCCAGTTCTAAATGAGGAGGGTCGCGTAATAGGCATTCACGGCTATAAAGATCCACAAGAAGGTAGTAAGAATGGACGAAATTTAGGGATTCCTATCAATAAGTTTTTGGCAGGAAATGTAGATCCCATTCCCAAAGCAAGCTGGAAACTTTTCTGGATTAACAGTTTTTGGGCAATTTTATTGGGAGTAATTATTTTAATCCCTATTATTATTACAGTTGGCATCATTTATTTGATACTTTATACAGACGATAAAAATACCGCAAATCAAAAAATTGACGATGTTTTGAATGATAATTATTATTGGTTATTATTCCCATTAATTTGGATAGCTATAGTTATCTTAGGAGGGAGAGGAATATTAGATTTTTATTATTTTACCCAAGGGAGTTATTATCAGCAACTTGGAGATTACCCAAAATCAATTGCTGCTTATAACAAGGCTATCAAGATTAATCCTAACTACGCTAATGCCTACGTCAGTCGTGGTGTTGCTTACCATCAACTAGGAGATGTACATAGCGCGATCGCATCATATTATTGGTCAATTTATTTTTCCCAAGAGGAGCGTGAGGGGGGCCTTAAATATTACTGTAATTTGAGATATGGTAAACTATGCGCTCTTGAAAATATCCTGGCTGCCATCAATTATAATCAAGCAATTCAGTTGAATCATAACAATGCTAATGCGTACTTCAACCTTGGCTATACCTACTGGAAATTAGGAGATAAACAGAGGTCATTCGAGAATGCTAAGCAATCTATAAATATTAATCCTAAATTAGCCTTTGCTTATGTACTCCTGGGTGTTATTAGCGAAGATCGACTCCTGGGTGTTACTAGCGAAGATCGAGGAGATATAAAAGAAGCGATCCAATATTATCAGAAAGCTTCTGAATTGTATAAACAACAAGGGGAGACAGGCAAGTATCAATCTCTCCTTAACGACATTACACGTTTAAAGAAGCTAATGTTGTTGGATGCTCCTAAAAGTAATTGAAGTAGTGAATAGAGTAGTTAGAATTAGCCAAACTCTCTTGACTTACCTTCTATTGAAGTAGTGAATAGAGTAGTTAGAATTAGCCAAACTCTCTTGACTTACCTTCTCCTGAAACCTCTCAATCGGAATCCCCCAACTCAAAGCCTCCATCTCCCTAAAAACCACTTCCGAAGGCACACTTCCATCCACAAACGTAAACACCTCAATACCCGCCAAAGGATATTTCAACCGTCCATTCACCCCTACCAGCCTCCCCCGATTATCCAACACCGGCCCGCCACTCATCCCCTCAGTAATATCATTAGTATAGCCCAACTGATATCCCTCCAAAAACGACTTTTCCGGCAACATTCCCACCTTTCCCGCCGTCAACCGAAACGCCTTTAACCCCCAATTCCGAGTATTCTCGATCGCCTTAGCATCAATCCAATGCCAATTAGGAAAACCCGCCCCAAAAACCGCATCTCCCACTGCTAACTTATGGGAGTTTCCTATCTCCACCACTCGATAAGATTCACGACTGGTAAATTCCACCAAAGCTAAATCTAATCTGCTAAACTGAGATGAAGACAACCGCTTAGCAATATGTGTCTGTCCATCGACCGTCAATACAGTATAATTTTGAGTATTATTGCCAGCTACCACATGATTGTTAGTTAAAACCCGATAATTTTCCCCTTTCCGGCCAATAATCACCCCAGAACCAGACCCAGAATCGGATAATATTCTGACAGTGACAAGACTCGCAATTTCTGAAACTTCCCGGTTAAGATTTTCTGAAATCGCTGTGGGTGTGACAGAAATATGCTCATGGGTGTCTTTTGTTAAAGTCAATAATAGACCGGTTAGCAGTAGTGATATTGTGAAGATTCGCAGGCGATAACTAAACATTCTTTTCGCGTGGGGACTCTGGGAAGTCAGAAACCGGGTTTCTTCACTAAATCTCGGTGAGGATACAATAATTATCGCAAAAACCCGGTTTCTTAGAGTCTTTGGGGAGTCAGAAACCGGGTTTCTTCCTAAACCTTGGTGGGAATTCCGAGATTGTCGCAGAAACCCGGTTTCTTGGATTTGGGGATTTTGGGTGGGGAGTCAGAAACCGGGTTTCTTTGTAAAATCTCGTGAGGATGCTTAAATTATCGCAGAAACCCGGTTTGTTGGATGTCGCGCATTTAAGATATGCCACATTTTATGTTTAACTATGTTAACCTAGTTGCGATCGCCAAAACAGACCATACCTTAAAAATCCCCTTCATCTACTTGAAATACCGTCATTCCCAAGCCTCTCCACATATCAACAACTTGCTGGCGATCGTCCAACACAAACTTAACATTATACTTCCCATCAATATGCTGCTGATAAATTTCCTCTTTCATAATCGCATCCTTCCTCATATCTCCGGTTTTCCGCAGATGAATACCAGCATAATTCACCTCATACTGCTGTAACCATTTCTCAGTTTGAGGCTGACAATCATCGGTTCTGCCCGAAACTACGATAATATTAACGCTAGACTGCCACTTGCGGATGGTATCTAAGACGGGTTGATTCGGTAAATCGCGATCGCACTTAGAAGCATCAAAAGGATTTCTACCATTCAAAAGCGATAAAGTACCATCCATATCCACAATAATTGCATCCGGCAAATCGGGATTATATTCCGGTGGCGAAACCGGAACCCGCACATACCTATTATACATCTTCATAATCACATCTTTGCCAACAGAATTGAGTCTTTTCAAATCCCGTTTAATACATTCCTCCACCGGAACTTGCAGGAAAGAATCATTGACTTCGACAACAGCTTGACCTTTAACCAACTCTTTGATATGTTCGATATGCGGCCCAAAATTAGTATCATCAACAATGACGTGCTTCCCGTTTTCCAAAGCCATCAAAATAATCCTATCTCTCAACTCCACAATAAACTTTTCATTCGCCGGCGACCAATGAGAAGCATGAGCCATTTCTCGCAACAAATCTTTATTGCTACGAACCCATCTAGCAGGTTCAGACAGCAGCAACTCTCGCGCAAATTGAGATTTTCCAGAAGCAGGTAAACCGACAAGTACAATAACTCTTTTCATGGTAATTGGTAATGGGTAATTGGTAATTTGGTTCGGTTGCTGAGCGAAGTCGAAGCACCTTGGTTCAGTTCCTGAGCGAAGCGTCGCCCTGAACCTTTCGACCCTTCGACTACGCTCAGGGTACTGCTCGCGGTTGCTGAGCGAAGCGTCGCCCTGAACCTTTCGACCCTGAACCCTTCGACTACGCTCAGGGTACTGCTTGCGGTTGCTGAGCGTAGTCGAAGCACCTTCTTCTACAATCCCAAATGGATGTAATCCAAACCCAATAACTCCTCTATCTTATGAATAGTAACATCGCGGAGAGCTTCTTTCACCCCCGCAACTCTCCGGGCCCGCAAAGAAAACAAAATCCCCGAATAGGGCAAATGTTTCACAGCTAACGCAAAATCTTTTTGAACTTCAATAGATTCATGCTGTCGGTAAACCTCCTCAATTTCTTGCACCAAAGATTGATATTTGTCCTTAACTTTTTGGTACAATTCAGTCCACTCAGGAAAATAAGCTAAAAACTCTTCCCCTTCATTAGTTAAAATAATCTCGATCATCCGGCGGGTTGAAAATCCTTCTCGCAGATGGGAAATCGCGACATATTGCGGAGACTTAACTTTAACTCGGTTAAAATTAGCATCGCAGATAATATATCCTTCCGAATCCATCGGGTCTAACTGCTGAGACGCTTCGATAACTTCTTTCCAGCTAGTCAAAGCATAAGACTTGACTAATTCCCATCCATATTGATTTGCCCAAATAGTGGGTTCTGTTTCTATCAATGTTTGAGTATTACGAACGCCGTGAAACACAATTTGATTGTTTTTTTGTTGGACAACTATTCGATTGTAAGGTGTCATCAACTCAAAGATAAAACATTGGTCGGTTTCTGACGGCAATTGATATCCCAATTCTTGCCAAACCTTCCAAAAAAGTTCCGCAAAGCTGAATCCAAAACCGTTAACTTCGCCCGCTGCGTCGGGAGTTCCGCTAGATTGCACTCTCCATTCTCCATTGTAAAAATAGAGTACAATCAGAGAACCATCTAGTTTTTCATAAACTTTGGCACTGTTCCAATCAATTGTAGCGGCGTGGCCTTCTCCGTAGTTGAAAAATTTGTCGTAGGGATAAGAAACTATCTGCCAATCTTGGGATGAGTCTAAAATGATGCCGCGACACTGTTGGACTATTTTTTCTCCCAGCGGGGATTCTATCTGCGAGTATTTCAGACAGACGAGATGAGGATATTGCCGATCGCGCGTAACCTTGATATGATAAGTTTCGGACAAAGCTTCTAATCCGTGCTGGCGTAAATACCCTTGCAGTTCCACGATGTACTCCTAAATTACTCGCCTTCTCTATATTACATATGACTACATATTTTGGCAACTTTGTCAAGACAATATAAAAATAGTTTTTTGCTGAAAAGCTATTATTGCTTTTGTATTTTGAATTATGGTTGTACATAGGTGAATGCGGTTCATCGAACAACTGGACTGTTTGAATATCAAGGAAAAACACAGTGAAGAACAAATTATTACTTTTGGCGACTTCTGCGTGTGTATTGACTGCTTTAGTACCTGCATCGGTAGTTTTTGGAGTCTCGCAATCGCCTCAGCGACAACAGGAAGCACAACAACTAGCTCAAGCCGGCACTCCTGTTGCAGTAAATGAAATTTTGCCAAAGTTAAAAGGTAAAACGCAAGTACCAATTTTTATTCCCAGCAGTATTTCTACTTCGCAAAAACTTTACTATCAAAGTACAGCGAAAGCAGATAGCTATACTATCTCAATTGGTTATACGGCAGATTGTCATGCGGGAGTTTGCAGCTTTGGGGAAATTCGAGCTCAAAAAGGCGGTGAATTTACTACAAAAATGGAAGGGGTAACTAAGACGTTGAAAAACCTTCAACTTGCGGGCGGTATGAAAGGAGTTTTTCATAATGGTTGTGGGGCTTACTGCACGGCATCAGTTGAGTGGAAAGCTCAGGGAGTTCTCTATACGGTAGCAATTAAAAATGGAGCGGAAGCTGATTTAATTAAGATTGCAAATTCGGCAATTCAAGCAGGTAAGCGTTAAAAACTTATGGAGTAGAAGCCAACTCCATAATCAATTTTATCTGTTGTGGAACAGGCATCTTGCCTGTTCTTAAAAATAGTAATAAATGCACTTTTTCCCATCTATGCTTCCACTAAAGGTGCATAGCAAGATTTCATGTCATCGTGAGAGATGATGTTAGTTGATTTTTCAGCAGTTTCTAATCCCTGGCGGGCGTTTAACCAAGGCATCTCTGAGTGCGTTAATTCTGCTAAATGTTTAGCACTTAATTCTCCATAAGCATTCCAGACTTCTTCGAGTACCTCGCTCTCATCTTCGTCAAATTCTTCATCAAAATTATTGGGAGATGGAATATCGCTGTATTTATAAGCTTCATACTCATGCCAAACATCACGAACAACTGGGCCGGAAACCCAAGCTTCAATATCTTGATAAAATAGTGGCTGGCTTCTAAATACTAAACTCGAAGCTTGGGCATAATATACGAGTTTTTGCAGCTTGAGAAGAGAAATTGTATCACCGACTTCTCGATCGACTCGGCATAAAAAGTAACGAGCTATCTCAATAGCACTTTTCATAGTTTTAATACGATCGCAATTTGAGTGATTTACTTGGTATTGTAAGCTATTTCGCATATTTGTACCAGTTGCGATCGCAAAAAATGCAATAAAAATTCATATTCACGATTGATTAAAGTCCCCACCTGCGGTAGGCTGGATCAGGTGAATATATTGGCTCATTCCAAGCTCGATCTTATGTCTACAACCGCATCTGCTCCCTCACGAACCATCCGTATCGGTTCCCGCAAAAGCCAACTCGCTCTAGTCCAAACACACTGGGTGCAAGCAGAGCTACAGAAACACTTCCCCCAACACACTTTTGAAGTCCACATGATGGCCACCCAAGGGGACATAATTCTGGATGTAGCCCTAGCTAAAATTGGTGATAAAGGACTTTTTACCAAAGAATTAGAAACGGGAATGCTGAACAATGAAACGGATTTTGCCGTTCATTCCCTCAAAGATTTGCCGACCAATTTGCCCGAAGGTTTAATTTTAGGATGTATCACCGAACGGGAAAATCCTGCTGATGCTTTGGTGGTTCACGAAAAACACAAAGATAAGCAGCTTGACACACTACCAAAAGGTGCGGTTATCGGCACTTCTTCCCTGCGACGACTTGCTCAACTGCGGCATCATTTCCCTCATTTTGAATTTAAAGATATTCGTGGCAATCTAAATACTCGACTTGCTAAATTAGATGATGGCGGTTATGACGCGATTATTTTAGCATTTGCGGGATTGGAAAGATTGGGTATGGCCGATCGCATCCACCAAGTCATCGCTCCCGAAATCTCCCTCCACGCCGTCGGACAAGGTGCTTTGGGTATCGAATGCCGCGCTGGAGATCCAGAAATTCTCGAAATAATTAAAGCTCTGGAACACTCGGAAACTGCCCAAAGATGTCATGCTGAACGGGCATTTCTGCGGGAATTAGAAGGCGGTTGTCAAGTACCAATCGGTGTCAATACCAAAATCGAAGATGGTCAATTGACTTTAACCGGAATGGTATCTAGTTTAGATGGTCTGCGATTTGTGAAAGATACCGTTAGTGGTGGTGCAGACACTGCGGAACTACTGGGGATTGACCTCGCTCACCGCTTGCGTGCACAGGGAGCAAGTGAAATTTTGGAGGAAATCTTCATCGAAGTTCAACGCGGTTCTTAAACTTCTGAAGGGGATCTATTTCTTACGGCTTTTAAACGCGACAAATCGCCTTTTGTATAATAAAATAATTGGCGTGCGATTCTACAAAACAGGTACATTAGCAGTCTGTTTGTAGATTTTAGGTTGGAGTTTTAGATAGGACTTATCCCTCGACCTCGGAAACCCGGCTTTTTCTGGATCTGGTTGTCAAATTAATGATTTTTGCTAAGAATCGGGTTTCTCTGCGTCAGTCCAATAATTTTCAAAATACCAAGCCAAAATCTATAATCAAACAGCTAGAATAAGTCAGCAATCTATTTCAGGGAAACTAAAAATATGGGCGTTCGGGAAACTCAAATAAAGCTGGAATTGGCAAAAGTTCAGCAACTTTATCGCAAAGTGCAGGCAGATCAAAAAGCTTTGCAGCAGCAATTGAAAGAGTTCAAAACTCAGACTGGCAACTTTTCTGATGTCGTCGAACAAGTTTTGCCGTCTGTAGTTTCAGTTTATGTGATGGATTGGGATACGGGAGAAGAAATTTCTTCGGGTAGTGGCTTTTTTGTGGCACCAGACACAATTGTCACTAACTATCACGTTGTGGAAGATATTGCTGATGAAGATTATTTCTATGAAGAAGATGAAGTCGAACAGGTTTTGGTGGAAACTAATGACGGCAAGTTGAGAATGGCTGAGGTGATATTTACTGGTAATGCAGAAGAGGATTTGGCCTTGCTGTTGATTACTGGTTTTGTCATCGATCCGAAGACGGGGGAACAAGTAGAATCTCATGAAGAGTATCCTCCTTTGGAGTTGTCTTTTGATGTGAAAGTGGGCGATCAAGTAATTGCTGTGGGAAATCCTTTGGGACAGTTTTCTACTACTGTAACTCAGGGTATTGTGACTGCAATTCGGGAACCGGATGAGTATGAGGAAGGTGAGGATGATGAGGATGATGTTGCTGGTGTGAAGAAGCTGGAAACTGATGCGGTGATTAATCCGGGGAATTCTGGTGGGCCGTTGATTAATATGGCTGGTCAGGTGGTTGGGGTGAATATGTGGGGATTGGAGGATGCTGATAGTCTGAATTTGGCGATCGCGGCGATCGCCCTGGATGACTTTTTAGCGGGTTTTGAGGAGACTTTTGAGGATGATTCTGATGATTAGTTTCATCATTTTGTAGGGGCGGTGCCAAGAGTGCCCGCCCGATCTCTGAAACACATACAAAATTGTGGACGAAGAGGGTAGGCCCGCACCGTCCACTACCCCTACAAAATGATGATTTGTCTGAGAATGAAACAGCCCTGGGGTGAGGGCGGGTTTATCAAGATTTTTTGTGGTGTCACAAGTGATCGGTGAACCCGCCCCTACAGATTTGATACATTATAATCATTATGACTTTATCAAAAAAATTCTGGATTATTGCCTGTTTTGTCTACTTGGTAATTATCCTCAGCATCATGCTGGTAGCAGATATGGGGATATTAGTCAATTTTTCTCTAGCCCGTCCGCCTTATGATAAAGTCGGACACTTTGTTTTGTATGGAATTGCATCTTTTTTGTGTCATAGAGCGACTAGCAAACGGATGATTAATATCTTGAATTATCCCATTCCCTTCGGCCCAGCAATTTTTACTATTTTCACTGCTGCGGAAGAAATGCTACAAGCAATTTTACCAAATCGTACTGCTAGTATTGAAGATTTTCTCTTTAGTTTTGGCGGGATTGTTGTTTTCTATTGGATTGGAGAAATTTGCGATCGCAAGAAAAGTTAGAAGAAGGAAGAAGGAAGAAGGCCCTTCGACGTAGTTTATCCTGAGCGGAGCGCTGTCCTGAGCGGAGTCGAAGGGTCGAAGGGCTCAGGGAACGCTTCAGGAAGAAGGCCCTTCGACGTAGTTTATCCTGAGCGTAGTCGAAGGGCTCAGGGAACGCTTCAGGAAGAAGGCCCTTCGACGTAGTTTATCCTGAGCGTAGTCGAAGGGCTCAGGGAGCGATGCCCTATGCCCGATGCCCTATGCCCGATGCCCTATGCCCGATGCCCGATGCCCGATGCCCAATGCCCAATGCCCAATGCCCAATGCCCTAGTATTGGTTTAATTACTTTCTTCCAAGAAGGTTTGTACTCGACCATTTGGTCTGAGAACAACTCGAATTCTGGGGGGTTTCCCATTAGATACAGCAGAAACAAATGGCTCACCGACTAAAGGCATATTTGTGCGATCGATATAATCTCCGGCTGCTTTTCCCATTGGGATAATATTTTGAATAGAACCTGTTTCATCTATCTGCAAACTGTATTCCAAAGTTTCTTGCATACCTTCGGTCGGCTTCCAGCGTTCCTCAAAGTAAGTTTTAGCTTCAGAAACTTGAGGGACTGTATCAAATAAAGTGCGATTTGTTTTGCTCGCACTCGCCTGTTTGTCGTCTGACTCGGATTTTGGTTGAGTATCTTGAAGGGCTGGGAGTTCGCTACTTGCGGGGGGAAGAATTGGCTGAATGCGACTCAGGGCTGATGGCTGTTGGGGAATCGGGAACTGGGCTGATAAGGATGGTGGTAGGGGTGGCGCTGCGTCGGGGCCTAGTCTGGGTGGCACGGGGGGAATCACATTCGTCCCTGGGGGAAGCTGGGAAGGGGCAGAAATTGGTAGTTCTGCGGGTGCGGGAATGGTGATTACTTGCCCTTGAGAATTCGGTGCGGCATTGGGATTGGGCGCTGCACTGGATGGGCTGTTGTTGGCTGGAAATAGTAGGGCGGGCTGCTGGATGGGGCTGGGCTTGTTAGTGACAGGAGTTTGAGATATGGCGATGGGGGGCAAACTGGGACTGGAGGATGGGCTGCTGATGGGCGGGGGTGGTAGGGGCGGTAATGTTGGTGTGGCTGAGGGTGTTGGTGCTGGGGGTGTTGGTGTTGCTAGAAATGGACTGGGAGAGACCCCGATCGCGAGATTTTGCTGTGCAGATGGGCTGGATGCTGCACTGGTGGGGGCTGAGGCAATTTGGGCTGGCCTCACTTGCAGCATTTTGATCGCACCTGTGGTCAAACCAACAGTGGCTACAACCATTGCTGCGACTTTGAGCCAAGGTACGGGCTGGGAGCGTTTGGGCGATCGGCTGAGGTTCGGAAGTGCCATCACTTCGTTGCTGTATTCGTCCAAAGCGGTGGCTAAGTCAAACAGTTGTACGGTGCTGAGACCCACTACTGGCCCGGATTCTGCGACTGTCAAAGAGCCTAAAAATAAGTTGTGGGCGAGGAGGCCGCGGGATTCCAAGTGTGGGGGTGCGGGAAAGTTGGCATTTTTAGGGCTGTCTGAAGAGTTTAGTTCGGATGTTGCTTTTTCCGAAGGGTTGAATGATTCATGCAGCATGACGGGGCTGCGGGTGGGCGTTGAGGCGGTTTTCGCCATGCTATCACTGAATTCAGATTGGCCCCTGGTTTCCCAAGGGAGAGATTCGCCAAGAAGGTTTTGAATGTATGAGTTGACGGCTTCGTGGAGGGCTTCTAGTTGAGTGCGATCGCCATTGAGAGTAATGTGTTCGGTATCTGGCAACCGTGGATCGTCGAGTCGCAGTTCAAAAGTGAGAGATTTCAAGACGGGTTTGCCCGCCCAGCGAGATAGGGGCGAACTTTTGGCTGTAACTTCCAGCGTGCAAGTAGGGGGGGTGTACCGTTTTAAAACCATAAAAGGAAGAAGGAAGAAGGAAGAAGGAAGAAGGAAGAAGGAAGAAGGAAGAAGGCCCTTCGACGGAGTTTATGCTGAGCGTAGTCGAAGGGCTCAGGAACCGCTTCAGGAAGAAGGAAGAGCTATGCTTTATCTGATATTTTGGGTGATTCTCAACGAGCTTTTTTTAGTAACAGGCAAGATGCCTGTTCCACAATAATAAATTTTCTGGTGGAACAGGCATCTTGCCTGTTCATGATGTTCTTCAAGCTTAACTCTTAGCCCGATCGAGCAGAGCTAACCAGAGACGACGGTGGCCGCCGGGACTGCTGTAAAAAAGTAGATCGATCAAGAGTTTGAGAGCTAAATTGGTTAGTTGTGCGCCGGATAAGTTTTCTGCATCTTCCATGCGATCGCCATAAGTATTGCTGAATCTGTCAATATAATCTCCCAGCAAAGCGACGGTGTGAGGTTCGCGATTTTGCTCTGCCATTTGTTCCAGCAGTGCTACAGCGCGACGGATTAAGGCTTGGTGCTGTGAAGCTAAGTGACAGCTAATCAAAACGAGCGATCGGGCTTCTTCCACATCCAGTTTTTTCCGTCCTCCCTGGCCTTTCCGTAGCGGGTTAGACTGGCGTAGTCGCCATAATGCCACGCGATCGGCCACCATTGACTCTAAATTTAGTTCGACAGCCACCTTGAGCATTGCCTCTGAACCAATTCCGGCCAATGCTTCTAGGGCTAACAGCACTAAATCCAGTTGGGATTTAATGTTGTCCAACTGGGTAGGTTCTGGCGCTTTTTGGGTCAATTCTTCCCAGTTGGGAGATGTGCCCGTTTCGTTGGTGGGAGCGGAGGACTTTACGATCGAGCGCATAGCTTCAGCATAGGAAATTAATACAGATTCAGGCAGGATCTCAAACAGTATTTGGTGCTGTTGCTGGTGGCCAGCATCGCAAAAACAACTGTGTTAATTTTGCTCCACACCCATGAGCTTTGATTCCGGTAGCCCTGACTGGTAGACGGAATTATCGGTTGAAAGTTGCGTTTTCAAGTGCGATCCTCTCCGAGGGCTGCGCTAACGGTCGAAACAAACCCATAATCAAAATCTCCCCCCAACTATGCTAGGCCACAGAGTGACCGAAATCAAATCAGTCTTTTGAAGCGATCGGGACCTATATCAATCCAAAGATCCTAGCTATCTCCAATGCTACTTATAGTCTTTGATACTCCCCAGCCCGCTCCGGGACGGGGATTCTTGAAGAGTCCAAATACGAACCTTCAAAGGCGAAATCAAAGCGCCCCTACTGACTCCTTCAAGGCAAAGCCCTAAAGTTGCCGCTACTTTTCGCAAAATATTTGCAGCACCGTTGCAGTCTGCATTAATTTTGATTCCATCTTTTGAGCGATACAAACCACGATTGACACGCTTCCCAGATTCTTTCCACCCTTCAGTTTTTTCACCGAAATTAGGTAGTTCATCCGAATCTAAAAAACTTGCCTTACTCGTATAACTTTCTTCAGTTTCAACAAATCGAATACCATATTGTTCGCAAAGTTGAGAAATTCTATCCTTTAATCGGGCAGTAGGAATCTGCACAAAACTTTGGTTGGTTTTACTCCCAAGGTGGATTGATTGGCGCATTCCTTTGTTCCAACCAAATACAATAGTACCTATTTGGTTTTGCAGGCAGTGATTAAATACTAATCTAGCTCCTTTATTGACGGCATCTCTAACTTGCCTATTTCGTTTCTCCGTAATCCTCCCTAATTCTTTAGACCAAAAGCCTTGAGACTTGTTCTCTTTGATTGTTGCAACTCGTTTGTTATACCACTGATTTAAGGATTTTAGGTGCAATCCATCTACAATCAAACTTGTTCCCACATTGGAAATGCAGGTTAGCCAATTATTCAATCCTGGATCAATACCTAGAACTTTACTGGCATCAAAATCAACTACTACTGGCTGAATTTTATAGATAAATTCAGCATAGAATTGTCCATTTTTCGGTAAGATGCGAATTTCTCGAATTTCCTTGTAGTCTAAATTTGACGGCATTGGTAAATAGAATTCACCAACTCCAAACCAGAGTTTAATCTTACTTCCTAATGGAAACCTCAATTGCCCGTCCTTCAACTTTACGTCCGCCTTGGGAAACGTCGCCAGCTTCAGGCTATTTTTGCGATATGTCGGCAATTTAGGATGTTGTATTACCGTGCCCTTTTTGATACCTTTGAGTAGTCCAATATAGGATTGGAATGACTCTGCGACGCTTGTTAAAGTCTGTTGAGCTACGTGAGAGTACAAGGCTTTGAAATGGAGATTACCTTTCATTAGCCTGTGTAAAGTCGCTTTACTGGGAAATTTTCCAGTCTTGAAATACAATTGCCTAGAGTAGTAAAGTCCGCAATTAGCTAATTTGTTTGATTCTTCACAGACAAATTCTAAGATACTTTTTAAAGCTCGATCTGGGCTAATTAAATTTTGTTGACAACCATAACTAGACATTTTTTGATTTGTATTTAATACTCATACTACAAATTATACAGTTTCGTACTGTATATGATGCTGATTCTGTATTAAGCTTTGTTAAATACTGAAGGCGGCGGTCACTGAGCGTAGTCGAATGTGTTGAAACCGCTACCGACTTATCCCCATGTCTAAAGCCAGGGGCTTGCGTCTCGTTCTTTCGTCATTTCTTACTGAAAAAGTGGGAGAATTCCCTGTACGCCGCTGAAACTATCAAGCCGCTTGTTGATAATCTCTATGTAGTCAGGTACTATTTCAATGCCAACATACTTAATCCCAAATTCTTGCGCCGCCAGTAATGTAGTTCCCGATCCTGCGAAAGGATCGATTAAAATAGAATTTTCCAAACGCGGTACAAATATTTCAACTAGCTTTCTCATGAGAGCGATCGGTTTTACTGTGCAATGAACGTTAAACTCCTCGGTTTTATCACGCTGTATACCTTCTAAAATATTTGATTGAAAACCACCAAACCGATCTTTAGTATAAAATAGACCAGTACCATACTCCTGTAGAGTTTCCAAATAATTATTGACCAGTGGTTTTTGAAGTACGCAGATTGCTTCCCATTCGTTCCTCAGACAACTGTGCCAACCATCCCATTGTTCAGGATTTTCATATCCTTTCTTCTCGAACTGTTGTTTGATATTGACACCTTTAGGGATACCACTCGATCTTTTATAAACAAGCATATCTCTCGCATAGAATCCAGCATTTTCAAGGGCTACTTGTACGTGAGCAACAGTTCGTGTGCTGTTGAAAACTAAAACTGTCGCACCCGGTTTGCAGATCCGAAAAAGCTGCTCACCCCAATCAAAACACCACTTTTCATAATCGAGAGTGTTGTTACGATTCCTTTGATACCATTTTTCGTTTCTGACTCCACCTGCTAAACCACTACCATAGGGAATGTTTTTAACAAGGGTTTTACTTCCCTTGTCATTGACTTTTTCAATACGTCTTTGAATTTCCGAGTCATCCCATTTATGACCAATAAATTCATAATTATAAGGTGGGTCAGTGATACACGCAGAAATATAATTTTCTGGCAATGTCTTCATCACTTCACGACAGTCGCCAACCAAAACTTCATTTGAGGGAGTTTTTTTCATTACATTAGTCAGGCAGTTTACTCAAGTGAGAACTCAACTTTTAATCATGCCACATTTGCACTAGATAGTGAATCTAAATGAGTCGTGAAACTCTCTTCTCTTTCCGAACTTCGCGTTCTTTGCGTCTTCGCGGTTCGTTTAAAACAGTTTTTCCACAACTCATTTACACTCGCTATAGACAGTCTAAATCATATGTTCCTTGCGGCTTGTTTTGCTGCATACAACTATACAATTACGAATCAACCGGAAATGCGTAAATCCTGACTACTTCAAAAATGCGATCGTCACACCTCCACCTCCCTCTTTTTGACTAGCCAACTCATAGCGAGAAACCTGCGGATGAGTGTCCAGAAATTCGTGAATACCCCGTCGCAACTGTCCCGTACCTTTGCCATGAACTATCCACAACACTCCGTATTCAACCGCTTTGGAAAGTGCTCTGTCTACTTCAATTTCCCCATCGGAAACTCTCGCCCCCCGTAAGTCGATCGTATTATTAGCAGTCCGAATTGCGATTTCAGGATTGGGTTTGGGAACTTCCGACAGAGCTTGTTTGGCCTTAGCAGTAGCCTGTGCTTGGGCGGCTATCTTGGCTAATTGGGCTTTGGTTTCAGGTTTTTGACCATCGAGGGATTCAATGTCTGCCAGTTTGACTGTCATTTTCATAATCCCAAACCTGACGCTCAATTCTTCATTAGCATCTGGGCTACTGAGAACTTCGGCGGTTTGGCCCAAGCTGGGAATGCGGATGCGATCGCCCACTTTTGGCATAAAACCCGGTTTCGGTTTCGCCGGTTCCTTCCGCGAGGGCAGATGTTTGGCGGAAATTTGATTTAAGGTTTCTGTCGCAACTTGAGCATTTTGAGCAGTTTGGTTGCCAGATTGTAAACGACGAATGATTTGAGCAATTTCTGATTTTGCCGTGCCTATTGCCTCATTTACCGCCACTTCCTGAGCTATTTTTAGTTCTCGCTCCCTTTCTTTTAAAGCTGTTGCTTTTTCAGAAACTTCTCGATGCAGTTGTTCGGTTTGTTGCAGCAGTTGAGTGGCTTCTCTGGCTTTAGTTTCCTGTTTCCGTCGCTGGGCTTCGAGTCCAGCAATTACTTGATTGACATCTTGAGACGCTCCGCCAACATAGGTTTGAGCTTCTGCAACTATTTCTGCTAGCAAACCGAGTCTTTTGGCGATGCTTAGGGCGTTGGAACGTCCGGGAATTCCCCATAGTAACCGATAGGTGGGCTGCATGGAACTATCGTCAAATTCCACTGAGGCATTTTCAAAGCGGGAGTCTTGATATTTGAGGGCTTTGAGTTCGCCAAAGTGGGTAGTTGCGATTGTTAATAGGGAGTGTTGGGCGAGGTATTGCAAAAGTGCGATCGCCAATGCACTGCCTTCTGATGGATCAGTCCCCGCTCCTACTTCATCTAATAAAACTAAGGATTTGGGAATGGGGAATGGGGAATGGGGAATTGGGAATGGGGAATGGGGAATGGGGAATTGGGAATTGGGAATGGGGAATGGGGAATGGGGAATTGGGCATCGGGAATTGGGAATGGGGAATTGGGCATCGGGAATTGGGTCTCCTGAGCGAAGTCGAAGGGTAGTGGAAGTATGGGGAATTCGGAGGTTTGAATCTTCTTCCCCTCCTTGTTTCAATACTGCTAAAATGCGGCTGATGCGGCGGATATGACCACTGAAAGTAGACAAACTTTGCTGCAAAGATTGTTCGTCACCAATATCTGCCAAAATGTTGTCAAACCACGGCAATTCTACAGGTTCGCGGGCTGCCACAAACATTCCGGCTTTTGCCATTAAAGCTGCTAATCCCAAGGTTTTGAGGGTGACTGTTTTGCCACCGGTGTTGGGGCCGGTGATGGCGACTACACGAATGTGCGGCGCGATGGTTAAATCGATCGGCACTACTGCAAAACCTTGTTCGTATTGCTGTTGCCAAACTAACAGGGGATGGCGCAAGTGGCGCAGGGTGATTTGCGATCGCAAGTTGGGAATTTGTACTTTGCTTTTTTCTGGATTTTCCTCTTCTGTTGTTTCTTCATTTTTTGGTATTAATTCTGTATCTCCAAGTTCAATAAATGTCGGCGGATTTGCTTGTAGCCAAAAGCCGTAGCGCGCCTTAGCTGTGGCTAAATCTAAAGTTGTAACTACAACCACTAATCTATCTAAGTCCGGTTTGACTGCTGCTACTTGCTCCGTCAGGGCGCGGCGAACTGCTTCTTCTTCGACTTGTTCTTGTCTCAGAAATTGCCGCATTTGGTTGTTGAGATTTACTGTATTGTGGGGTTCTACATACAGTGTTGCGCCACTGGCTGAGGAGTCGTGAACGATGCCCGGTATGGCATCTTTTTGGGGAGCTTTGACGGGAATTACAAAGCGCGAGTTCCTTTGGGTAATTACTTGTTCTTGGACGGCGTTGGATTGTCGCTGCAATATTCCTTGTAAGATTTGATAAATCCGATCGCGCAACACTCGCATTTGGACTCGAATTCCTGCTAACTTAGGAGTGGCTCGATCGGCTACTTGAGCGCGATCGTCTATACAGCGATGGATTTCTTGTTCGATTTCGGGATAAGTCCGCAATTGGGCCGCCAGTTCCTTGAGTGTCGGGACATCTGGCTGGTTGTCAATGATGCGACGTAATTGCCTTGCTCCCGCCAGGGTGGTAGCAATCGCCAGCAATTCTTCGCCACTGAGCAAACCTTGCAGTTCGGCTCGTTGCAGGGAAGTGCCGATGTCTTGGATTCCTTCAAAAGCCAAAGCACTTCCAGGGCGGTTATCTAGCTGATAAGCTTCCTGAGTTTGGGCTAGGAGTTCTGCTGTCTGAGCTTGAGTTGGCGGGATTTCGAGGTCGAGGGCGGCGGCGACACCGAGTTTGGTGGCCGCGAAGGTAGCCAAGTGCTGACACAAGCGCGACCATTCTAATAGTTCGAGTGTTTCGGATTGAATCAAAGTTGAGGGGTTGTTGGTAATTGGCATTTCTCAGGCGCTGACCGAGAAGGTTAATTGATGATTAGTTAATTTTAAAGTTTTTTGGGGTTTTCGGGCGCGGTTTTTGGTAATTTTTGGTAACATTTAATTATTTGAATTTTAAATATATCGGGGCAATTCTGGCTGTTGTATCCTGAAGAGTAATTTGTGGAGTGGGTGTTATGGGAAAGATTCTGACGATCGCGGATACTATGACTTTTGAAATCATACAAGAGTTACTTTCAGGTAAGGGACATCAGGTGAGAGTCGCCCCCGACGCTAGGGAGGGTATGGATTTGGCTCAGCAAATGTCCCCGGATTTGATAATTTGCGATGGGACTTCCCCTGAAATCGAATGGTTGGATGTGTGCCGATTGTTGAGGGTCGATCGAGAACTAGCCAGTGTCTATGTGATTCTGCTGGCTGCACCAGACCAGTTTGACGCCGAAAAATTGGACGTGCTGGTGGACGATTTTGTGCTTAAACCGATAGTTAAGCAGGAATTGTTGGGGCGAGTACGTGCAGGTTTGCGATCGCGGGAGTTGAGGGCACAGTTGGAGCGATCGCAGCAAGAATTGCAACAGTCACGCCATCAACTTCTGCAAAGTGAAAAAATGTCTAATTTGGGAGATTTAGTATCTGGCATTGCCCACGAAATCAACAATCCGATTACGTTCATTTATAGCAATCTAACTCACGTCCAAACTTACGTCGCCGACTTAAGTCAACTGCTGCGAATGTATCAAAAACAGTTAGTTAATCCCAGCCAGGAGATTCTGCAAAAACAGCAAGACATGGATGTGGAATTCGTGCTCGATGATTTGTTAAAAATTGTCAGTTCAATGCGAACAGGGAGCGATCGCATTCGGCAAATTATCTTATCAGTACAAGAGTTTTCCCGCAGCGATCAATCGGGATGGCAATTATTTGATGTTTCTGACGGTTTGGAAAACACTCTTTTACTATTACAGCACCGCTTACCTGCTCGCGAAGGCAGGCGCGATATCAAGGTGGTCAAAGAGTACGGGAATTTACCACAGATTGAGTGTTATGCCGGTCAACTCAATCAAGCTTTTCTGAATATTATCAATTATGCGATCGATGCTTTGGAAGAGTTTAGTCAAGAATTGAACGAATCGGAAGCAATCAACTTTAAACCAGTGATTTGGATTCGCACTCAGGTTGTGGGTAGTCAGCGGATTTCCATTGAGATTGCTGACAATGGCATGGCAATCATCGAAGAGATGAAAACGCAAATTTTTGACCCATTTTTTGTGGCAAAACCTGCGATGGAAGCCAGCAGCTTAGGACTTGCTATCAGCTATGGCATAATTGTCGAACAGCACAAAGGGAAATTAAAGTGTTTTTCCGAACCGGGTAAAGGTACTCAATTTCGGATAGAATTGCCACAGAAACACAGTTGGGGATAGGGCATTGGGCCTAGGGCATGGGTGCATCTCAGTTTTGCAAATATATTCGTAGGGGCGAAGCATGACCGCAGTAAATCTCTGGTGATCACTAATAAATTATCTGCGGTCATGCTTCGCCCTTACAAAAATTAGATGCACCCACTAACAACTAGACATCTCCCATAATTATTGTGGAACAGGCATCCTGCCTGTTCTTGACAAGCTTTTTGGGAGATGTCTACTGACAACTGACAACTTTAAGTTGCTTCACCTTTAATTAAAGCCAATTCAATTTTGTCTTCAGCAGTTTGACTGACTGTTGCGTGCAAACCAGGGCCGAAAAACGTAGCTATTTTTGCCTGTTTTTCTTCCCAAAGTTCGATCGCAATTAAGGGCGAATGAAACTCTAGAATCAATCCATAGGCACCATCCACAGAAATTTCTCGCAACCCTCGCAGCACTGGTCTTTCCTCGTCTGTAGGTGCCAAACCCAAGCGCTCCAAGGCATCATCCAAGTGAGCTGGTTGGCCGTAACGAAATCGGGTGACATCTTTGCGAACTTGGTTTTGAGTCTCTGTGGCCTGATGCTCTCTCAGCAGTAGAACTTCAGGAGAAGTCGGTTCGGTGAAATCCGCTGGTTCGAGTTCAGCAGCTTTCAGCGCCAAACCCCCCAGCAACAGCGGAATACCATAGAAAAACCCCGCCAGATTCAAAGTCGGTTGGTCTGTGAAGTAAGCCGCGAAACCGACTACTGCTAAAATAGACCCAACAACTAAGGCTAGGTTTGCTAAAGAAATTTTACGGAACATATCAGTGAGGTAGTTAGCTGGAAGCAATAATATACTTTAATTATTATCTGTCACAAAGTCTTGAATAGATTCAGATTTTTTGACCAAAGACCTGCAAAAACTGCTAAGCTTTAAGAGTCTGGAAGCAGGGTACATCCAAAATCTGGTCTCTAGCTTCAAAAAATCATGTTACAGGACTCGTCGCCAACACTTGTAAATATCAGTGTTGATTTTGTGTCTTTGGTTCCGCGAGGGCGATCGAGATCACCAGTATCATTAGTATCATTAAAGTATAGAGAGTTGAGGTCGCGATCGACCTTCTTGCCCTTTTAACCATTTTTTGAGACATGATCAAAGACGAAGACGGAAAAAATCCTGGATCAAACAAGTCGGTTCTAGAGCAGATTAACTCGCTCAAGCGCGAAGATGAAAGGCTTTATAACATCTTAGCCATAGATGTCTGGGCCCTAGCCAAGACAATGGATGAATATCAACCAGGGTTTTGGGCTGCTTTTATGAAAAATCGCGAAAAAGCTCTGAAGCGATTTCTCGCTGAAATGATCAAAAACAAGTCCACAGATAGCAAACGTCCCCCTTTTCTGCGCTGATATCCTAACTAGACAATCTTTAAGATTTTGCTGTAAAATACAAAGATTCAAACCAATTAAAAGTCGTGCAATCTTTGATGACGATTTGGGAAGAATAACTAAACAAGAAACGCCCACAGTTCATAGAAAATAAGGAAACAAACAATGGATGCACAAACAATCAAAGAGCGCGTAGCAGAAATCGAGATTAAGCGGGAATCCCTAGTACGGCTATTAGACAGGTCAGATTTGGGAGCTTTGAGAATAGATGTGAGTCAGGCCATCGAAGAAATTGATGATTTGTTAGAAGAATTCAAGCGCACTTTTAATTAATTGGCATTGGGAATGGGGAATAGGGAATAGGGAATAGGGAATAGGGAATAGGGAATAGGGAATAGGGCATTGTTGACTGTTGTAAGCGCCAAGATGGTTAGAATCCTTCGACCCCTCGAAGGGCTGAGGGCATCGCACTTCTGGACACTTCGACTACGCTCAGTGACCGCATAGTCCTGGCGACTGCTATAACTGATGACCAATGCCCGATGACCAATTGCCCATTCCCCATTCCCCATTCCCCATTCCCCATTCCCCATTCCCCATTCCCAATTCCCAATTCCCAATTCCCAATTCCCCATGACTAATTCAAAACCATATCCATCAAAATTTGCTGAGAACTCACTTCCGGGCAATTAGCAGGTGGACGCCGCTGAGAATAGTGACCCCCAGACTGCAAATCCCAAGCTTGGCGGTTGTCCGCCAACATCACCCCCAAAATTTCTTGCAACTCCATCGCAATTGTCGGGTCTTCCACCTGCACTATCGCCTCAACCCGCCTTGTGAGATTGCGCTGCATCCAATCAGCAGAACCAATATAAACCTCCTCGTTGCCACCATTGAAAAAATAAAACATCCGAGAATGCTCTAAAAAGCGACCGATAATACTGATAACTTTGATATTTTCACTAATACCTTCAACGCCGGGACGCAAACAGCAAATCCCCCGAATAATCAAATCAATTTTCACCCCGGCTTGGGAAGCTTCGTACAAAGCAACAATGATTTGAGGGTCAACTAAAGCATTCATTTTAGCGACAATCCGACCACAGCTACCGTTGCCAGTTTCAGCATTCAAGCGACAAAATTCAGATTCGCGACGGATGAGGGCCAAAAATCGATCGCGCATATTGACCGGTGCCACCAATAAATTACGATAAAATACCTGCCGCGAATAACCAGTCAAATAATTAAACAAGTCCGTCAAATCTGAACCCAAATCCTCCCGACAACTCAACAAACCCACATCCGTATACAGTCCGGCTGTTTTGGGATTGTAATTCCCAGTGCCGATGTGGACGTAGCGCCGAATACAACCATCCTCCCGGCGTACCGCCATCAAAATCTTGGTGTGTGTCTTGAGTCCCACCAAACCGTAGACTACATGAACTCCAGCTTGTTCTAACTTCCGAGCCCAATTAATATTATTTTCTTCGTCGAATCTAGCTTTGAGTTCTACTAGAACAGCTACCTGTATGCCATTTTCGGCTGCTTGAATTAAGGCACTGACGATCGGCGAATCACCAGAAGTGCGGTATAAAGTCATCTTAATCGCTAACACGGTGCGATCGTGCGCCGCCTCAGTAATAAACCGCTGCACCGTAGCAGCAAAGGAGTGATAGGGATGGTGCAGCATGATATCCCCCCGACGGATGGCGGTGAAAATATCCTCACTCTCCTCAGAATGGGCGATAGAATGGGGGATAGATTCGTCACTCCTTCCCGCTTCCGAGTTTCGCAAACGGGGCGGCACTACAGGAGTCCACGGCTGGTCTTTCAGTTCTGGTACCGGCAGTCCGACGAAAGACATCAAATCCTTGAGGCCTAGCAGCCCCTCCACGACGTAAACATCTTGCTCACCTAGATCCAACTCGTCCATGAGCATATCTCGCAGAGCAGGTGGCATCATCGCTTGGATTTCCATCCGCACCGCAGAACCTCCAAACCGACGTTTGCGGAGTTCCTGTTCTATGGCCAACAGCAAATCATCTGCCTCATCTTCCTCCACAGTCAAATCTGCATTGCGAGTAATGCGGAACGGGTGATATTCCTGAATGTCCATCCCCGGAAACAAAGCCTCTAAATTGTGAGCAATTACCTGTTCTAGTGGCACCCCAGTCCAGACAGCAGATTTGCCTCTTTGTTGCCATTGCAAATCAGCCGGTAATACCAGAAACCTGGGCAAGACTTGGGGTACTTTGATGCGGGCAAATAGTTCTTCTCGCGTGTCGGGGTCTCTGACTACTACTGCTAAATTCAGGCTGAGATTGGAAAGGTAAGGGAATGGGTGACTGGGGTCAACTGCTAGGGGTGTGAGTACGGGAAATACTTGTTCTTTGAAGTAGCGATGTAGGTAAGTGCGCTGTTCTTGATTGAGGTCGATGTAGTCGAGAATGTGGATGCCACTGGCTGCTAGTTTGGGCCGTAGGGTTTGCTCAAAATAGGAGTGTTGCTGGGAAACCATTGGCAAAAGTCGTTTGCTAATAGCGTCTAGCTGTTGTTGAGGTGTGCTACCGTCGGAGGTTAATTTGCTGACTTTTGCTTCTACTTGCTGTTTGAGGGCTGCTACTCGCACCATGAAGTATTCGTCGAGGTTGGAACTGAAAATAGCCAGAAATTTGAGTCTTTCTAGGAGGGGCGTGCGGGGGTCTAGGGCTTCGTGGAGGACGCGGTTGTTGAATTCTAGCCAGCTTTGTTCTCGGTTGAAGTAGTATTGGGGGTCGCTGAGGTTGATTTCAGTGTAGGTTTTGCTGGCTGTCTTTTTTTGCTTGGGCATGGTTTGGGGAAGTCTTGGGGAGGTTCGGTGATGGCGTCTGTGGATTATTATCAAGAAACTGGGTTGAAAACCCCTTTTTCAGTGGCCGGCTTTGTAATAGAATACAGGAGTCAAGGTTAAACTCCTTGAAATCGCCGAGTTATCTTATCGAGTCCAAGCCAGCCAGCGGTTAAACAAATCTTTGACAAACGGTGTCAAACGAGTGCGATTGTACGCATCCCCAGCTTTCCGAATCGCATCAGCTTGCGTCGGATACGGGTGAATTGTACTCGCAATTTTTCCTAGACCAATATTGTTAACCATTGCCAAAGTAATTTCGCTAATCATATCCCCGGCGTGTTGTGCTACAATAGTTGCACCTAATATTTTGTCGCTACCTTTCTTGACGTGGATTTTCACAAAACCTTCGTCTTCACCGTCAATAATTGCCCGATCGACTTGACTGAAAGGAATTAAGAATGTATCGATATCAATGCCTTTCGCTTTAGCTTCAGCTTCGCCAATTCCGACGTGAGCAATTTCCGGGCTAGTATAAGTACACCAAGGAATCGTCAAAGCACTGAGTTTTTTGCGTCCGAAAAACAACGTATTTTGAATGACTATTCTCGCCGCAAAATCAGCAGCATGAGTAAATTTATGCTTCATGCAAATATCGCCAGCGGCATAAATGCGGGGATTAGTAGTTTGTAAATTGTCGTTGACAAATACGCCAGCTTGTGTATCGTATTCGACGCCGACAGATTCCAAATTTAGCCCTTCGACGTTGGGCGATCGCCCCGCACTCACAATCATCTCATCTATGGTGACAGATGCTTCCTTACCCTGACATTGATAATAAATGATTTTGCCTGCGTTTGTTTGCTCAACGCGCTCTATTTTGCATTGTAGAACTAGCTGAATCCCTTCCCTGACAAAAGTCTGCTGCACAATTTCGGCTGCATCGACATCTTCCTTGTCCAAAATGTGAGCATTTTTGTGCAGTAACACGACTTCTGAACCCAGTCTGCGGAAGGCTTGAGCTAATTCACAGCCGATCGCACCAGCGCCAATTATTGCCAAACGTGGCGGCCTTTCCGTGAGGTTGAAGACTGTTTCGTTAGTCAGATATCCAGTTGCTTGTAAACCGGGAATTTGTGGTTTTAGCGCCCTTGCACCGGTCGCAATTACTGCTTTTTTGAAGTGCAGAGTTTGACCTGCAACTTCTACTGTATTATTGCTAGTAAAACGACCCGAACCTAGAAAAACATCGACTCCTAATTTGTGCTGATATCGTTGAACAGAATCGACATCGCTGATTCCCGCCCTGATGCGCCGCATTCTTTCCATTACGGCTGAAAAATCAACTTTTGTGTTGTCAGAAACGTTAACACCAAATTTACCAGCATTCCAGATATCACCGACACTGCGAGACGAACGAATCAGTGCTTTTGATGGTACACAACCAACATTCAAACAATCGCCGCCCATCAAATGTTTTTCAATCAAAGCAACCTTCGCACCCAAACCTGCGGCACCTGCTGCTACAATTAATCCAGCGGGGCCGGCTCCAATTACCACTAAATTGTAACGCTTGGCTGGCTGCGGGTTTACCCAGTCACACGGATGTAAATAGGAGACTAATTTTTGGTTATGTTCGTCCATCGGATGGATATTTAGGCGATCGACTTTTGACTGTGACATGAGCAAATTCTCCTAATTAAACACTTTCATCCAAAGCTTTGCTGGCTATCCGAGTGAGCGAAACAGTAACAGCAACAGTCGCCATAAAACTTACAATATTAATCAACCATTTTACTACTGATGCTTGGGGATTTGTAGACTCTGTTGCCACATTTATTGCAGCCAAATCTCCTACCAAAGAACCGGAGTAAACATACAGAATAGTTCCTGGTATCATCCCGAAGGAACCTAGTATATAATCTTTTAAAGAAACCTGAGTAACTCCTAAAGCATAATTCAATAAATTAAAAGGAAATAAAGGACAAAGACGAGTCAAGAAAACTATTTTTAATCCTTCTTGGGACACGGCGCGATCGAGAGCTTTAAACTTGGGATAGGTTTCCATATATTTTACCACGCGATCGCGCGACAAGTATCGCCCGATCAAAAAAGCAAAGGTAGCGCCTAAAGTTGCAGCCACAAACACGTAGATTGAACCCCACCACAAACCAAAAATCACCCCGCCTCCCAGAGTCAGCACCGAACCAGGTATAAACAGTACAGTAGCTAAGTTGTAAGTAATGATGAAGGCGACTGGGCCCCACCGGCCTAAATCCTGGATCTGGATTAACCCAGTCATTAAAAAATCTTGAATGTAGGAAGATTTAGTTGCTAGAATTAAGAAAGCGAGAAAAAGGGCGATCGGCAAAAATAATAATCTGCGTTGAAAAATATTCTGGAAATAATTGGGATTTTGTGGTTGTGGCATAATTAACCGTAAATAGCTATGATTATTGTAGTCTAATCCGATGAGATTTTTGCAAATATATTCGTAGGGGCGAAGCATGACCGCAGTAAGTCTCTGCTTATAACTAATAAATTATCTGAGGTCATGCTTCGCCATTACAAAATAGGGATGCTTAAGTTATTGCCACAAATTCCCCCAAAATAAATCAGCCATGACTGCAAAAAACTTACTCCCAATCCCTGATTATTTTGACTCCACAAAAGTCAGCGAAGTCTGGCGTGTCCCTTATCAAGAACGCGCTATCGAAGCCAAAGATTGGGCTACAAAACATAATATTCAGCCAGCAGTCAGCGACACAAACCATATTTGTTTGTTGATAATTGATGCCCAAAATACTTTTTGTTTGCCAGAATTTGAACTGTTTGTGGGCGGGCGTTCTGGTAGCGGTGCTGTGGATGACAATGTGAGGCTGTGCGAGTTCATTTACCGCAATTTAGACAGAATTACAACGATCGCGCCGACAATGGACACGCACACCGCTATGCAAATTTTTCATCCAATTTTTTGGATCAATGAAGCAGGCGAACACCCCCAACCTGCGGCAACTTCGATCACCCTAGAAGATGTCCAAAAAGGCATCTGGAAAGTCAATCCAGCCGTGGCTGATAGCATCAGCGGTGGCAACTTTGTAGCACTGGAAAAACACGCTCTGCACTACGTCAAAAAACTTAGTGAGAATGGCAAATATCCCCTGACAATTTGGCCATATCACTCGATGCTGGGCGGCATCGGACACGCCCTAGTTTCCGCTGTGGAAGAAGCGATATTTTTTCATGGTATTGCTCGCGAAAGTCAAGCACTTTTTGAAATTAAAGGAGGCAATCCATTAACCGAAAACTATTCTGTTTTGCAACCGGAAGTCTTAGATGGATGTGATGGAATTCCGATTGCAGAAAAGAATGCTAATTTTATTGATAAATTGCTCGATTTTGATGCGGTAATTATTGCCGGACAAGCCAAAAGTCATTGCGTTGCTTGGACGATTGATGATTTGTTGACGGAAATTGTGGCGCGAGATTCGGAGTTGGCTAAGAAGGTTTATTTGCTGGAAGATTGCACTTCTCCGGTGGTTGTTCCGAATGTTGTTGATTTTACGGAAGCAGCAGATGCGGCTTTTCAAAGATTTGCGGCGGCGGGAATGAATGTGGTTAAATCTACTCACTTTGAAGTATTATAAATATGAGTTAGCAACAGGAATCTTTACACGGAATAAGAGAAAGTCGGCTACTGAAGAAGGGTCTTTAAATCCCATTTCTTGGTAAAACCTTTACCCCTAACGCTTTCAGGTTGCTTTTTGAGCATTGGTCAATCCTTTTGTCTCTCGAATATTCATAAAAAAGCTCGGTAAGTGGGAAACTCAGAGTCTTTAGACCTGAGAGGGAAACGACTCGGGGGAGTTCACTGGCCCGTCAATCTTCAAATGTGTAACCATAACCATCTTTGTGATGAACAATTTTGCAATATTTGTAACTAATTCCTTGTACTAATTCTGATGCTGAAATATTGAATGAACCAGTAGTTCCGTGCCCTGTCGCCTTGATTAGCAGTGGCTGATTCGTGAGGATTTCTAGGGATTGAATTTGACCCACACAGGCAGCATCAAGCCAATGGGTTTTAGGTAGTTTCAATCGAGTACGGTTGAACTTAGTTAATCCACCCGAACCAGTTAAAACAGACAATCCCGTTTCTTTCAGTCGAGAAAACAACGCCCATCGAGTTGAATTCACAGCAGCAGCGTCCTTGAGAGGGCGTTTAGCTTGAGCTAGAATGTACTTCAAGATGTCAGGTTTCTTGACTAAGAATTGCTGAACATCCTGAGTACCTTTCTTCTGATTGCACGCTTGACAAGCAAGGCAGAGATTCGAGATCCGATTTGTACCACCTTTGGCTTTTGGATGAATGTGTTCAACTTGCAATGCTAAATTCTCAGCGTCGCAATAAGCACATTTTCTGTTCCATTTGTTGAGTAGATATTCGCGAACTTCGTAACCTTGCAGTTCGCCTTGTTGGTATTCGACCCCTGAAATTTCAGGATTTTCTAATTGTTGCAGGTCAAATCTGACCAGCTCTTGAATGATTAAACCGATAGGTGCAAGTTTTCGTAATTTGTTGACCCAAGTGAGGGTTGTTTCTACCCGGTGCTGCAAGGATGG
>REAP01000041.1 GCA_004294385.1 Oscillatoriales cyanobacterium
GAACGGATACCTGGTTTAAACACTGCCGCAAGGATAGATAGTTTTAAGGTATGTCGCAGAACCAAGAATCCCCTCGCCTTGACTGCTGGGGAGTGTCAACTAAAGTACCAGACCAGTACATCGCTGCTCACCCCAACCCCAGGGCTGTTTCATTCTCACCAAAAAAGTCAAATGATGGGGGGAGAGGGGGAGAAGGGGAATCGGAGGGATGACTGAAAAGCTTAAAAATTCATCGTTCTGGGGGTTCCCGCGATCGCCCCATCGCCCCATCGCCCCATCTCCCCCTCTCCTCATCTCCCCATCAACCGAGAATGAAACAGCCCTGACCCCAACCCCGTTGGTAAGAAACTTCTCCTTGACAATCCAGGCGACGCCAGTGCTTACAGCCGCGTTCACGCCCGCTACCTAAATCATCAGATGTCATCGTCTACTAGGGATCATAATGCAGAGCTTTGATTTTAGCTTATTGGAAAAATTTGGTAAATAGGGATACATTATTTGCCTAAATACTCGGTTAGGACTATAATAGCGAATTACGAATTACCAATGAGCTTTCAAAATTAGCATCTATAAATTAGCAGATGGAAACTAAAAAAACTCTTTGCCCTTACTGTGGTGTAGGTTGTGGTCTTGAAGTGGTTCCCGACAAAAACCAAGGTTGGAAAGTTCGGGGCGATCGCAACCACCCATCGACTCAGGGCATGGTTTGTGTGAAGGGAGCAACGGTAGCAGAATCAATTCGCACCGATCGACTTCTGTATCCGATGATCCGGGAAACTCTCGACCAACCGTTCCGCCGCGCTAGCTGGGACGAAGCACTAGACACAATTGTCAACCGTATCCAAACAATTCGCAGCACTAGCGGCCCCGATGCTATCTGCGTTTATGGTTCCGGTCAATTCGTCACTGAAGATTATTATGTTGCCCAGAAACTACTCAAAGGTTGTCTGGGCACTAATAATTTTGATGCCAATTCTCGATTGTGTATGTCTTCAGCAGTTTCGGGATACGTTCAAAGTTTTGGTGCTGACGGCCCACCTTGCTGTTACGACGATTTAGAATTAACAGATTGCGCTTTTATTATTGGTAGCAACACCGCAGAATGCCATCCAATTATTTTTAACCGACTAGCAAAGTACCACAAAAAGAACCCAAATGTCAAGATGATTGTGGTAGATCCGAGGCGGACTCCGACTGCGGAAGCGGCGGATTTGCACTTGGCAATTAAACCGGGTACGGATATAGATTTACTTAATGGAATTGCCTATTTGCTCTTGCGCCGACGAGTAATAGATGCTGATTTTATTCAAGAATGTACGGCTAATTTTACAGCTTTTGCTGAAGTGATTAGTAGCTATACGCCGGATGTTGTCGCCTCCCGTTGTGGCATTTCTGTCGGTGACTTAGAAACGGCCACCAACTACTGGGAACAGTCCCAGCGGGTTTTGTCCCTATGGTCGATGGGGATGAATCAGTCGTCGGAAGGCACGGCAAAGGTGCGATCGCTCATTAATTTGCACTTGATGACCGGTCAAATTGGCAAACCAGGAGCCGGCCCGTTTTCCCTCACAGGCCAGCCAAACGCGATGGGAGGGCGGGAAGCAGGGGGACTTTCTCACTTGCTCCCTGGCTACCGGTCTGTGAACAATGCCGAACACAGAGCCGAAGTAGAACAGTTTTGGGGTGTGGCACCAGGAACCATTTCGCCAAATCCAGGCCGCACCGCTTGGGACATGATTACCGGTTTGGAAACAGGCGAGGTAGAGATGCTGTGGATTGCAGCCACCAATCCCGCTGTCAGTATGCCGGATTTGGAACGGACAAAAGCTGCTTTCTTGCGATCGCCCTTTACCGTATATCAAGAAGCATACTATCCAACAGAAACATCTGCTTACGCTCACATCCTCTTGCCGGCAACGCAATGGAGTGAAAAAACTGGAGTGATGACCAACTCCGAACGTCGCGTTACCCTTTGCGCCGGTTTCGATGCTCCTTTAGGAGAAGCCCGCGACGACTGGAGCATTTTCGCCGAGGTGGGACGCAGATTAGGTTTTGCCGAACATTTTGCTTTCGAGAACCCTGCTGAGGTATATAAAGAGTACGTACAGTTGACGCGGGGCCGTCCTTGTGACGTGAGCGGCATTAGCCACGAATACTTGCGCCAAGAAGGGCCGCAGCAGTGGCCTTGCCGCGAAAATGAGCCAAAACATCCAGCAACCTCCGCCAAACGGCTTTATACTGACCGACGTTTCCATACGGACGACGGGCGGGCAAGATTTTCTGCCTATCACTCGCGGGGACTGGCCGAACCCCCGGATCCAGATTATCCATTTGTTTTAACTACTGGAAGGGTTTACGGACACTGGCACACGATGACACGGACGGGTAGAACTGACAAAATCAATCAATTACACCCCAATCCTTTTTTGGAAATCCACCCCCGCGATGCTGCCAATTTGAAGATTAAGGAAGGGGATTTGCTGGAAGTTCGATCGCGCCGCGGTAAGTCACAGTTTCCAGCAAAAGTAACCAAGGCGATCGTCCCAGGTACACTATTTGTACCCATGCACTGGGGATCTCTCTGGGCAGAAGGTGCTGAAGCAAATGCCATAACTCACCCTGAAAGTTGTCCCGATTCCAAACAACCGGAGTTAAAAGCTTGTGCAGTCCAATTGGTGAGGGTTGGAGCAGAAGTTGAGACAGAAATCGGGGAGTTTAATTGGGCGAAATCGACCGTCGCGGTCAGTTCTTAAGCTTGGTTCCCACTTTTGACAGATTCCCAGGCTCTTCCTACGGATTTGCATTCCCACGCAAGAGCCTGGGAATGAAAAACCTAAAAATTTTTATCGGCGTTTTTTATTCTTTCTTATATGTTTTTCCTTCTTTCTTCTTCCTTCTTCCTTATTCCTTCTTCCTTATTCCTTCCTTTAAGTCGATCGAGTAGGGCAAAACAATTGCACTATACACAAACAGGTGCTATGATCTATGGATAAGGCTTATTTTCGGTAGTATAGTTCGTTCGATCGGCGTCCCTCCGGATTTAATTCTCTACACCCTCTGATTCTGGAGAATGTTCAATGTCAATCTATGTCGGCAATTTATCCTACGAAGTTACGCAGGAGCACCTCAACCAAACTTTTGGAGAATACGGAACAGTTAAGCGCGTTCAGTTACCTGCTGACCGCGAAACAGGTCGGATGCGTGGCTTCGCTTTCGTAGAAATGTCCAGTGAAGCAGAAGAAGCAGCAGCCATCGAAGCACTTGATGGTGCTGAATGGATGGGTCGCGACCTCAAAGTCAACAAAGCAAAACCCCGTGAAGAACGTGGTGGATCCAACGCCGGCGGCGGTTGGGGGGGCAACAACAATCGCTCTGGTCGTTACTAAAGCATCTGAGCTAAATTTTTAGTTCTTTGCTCATTAGGTTGGCCGGGAGAAAGTTGAGAATCAATCATCATTGTCTGTTGACGATATATAATTGCCTTTCCAGCACCGCACCCAGTCTTCAAATCCTCAAAATATTGTTAAACGACAATATTTTGAGGATTTTTGGTGGAAAAAATTAACAAAGCAACCGTAGATTCTGGGGATTGCCAACAGCAGCAGACAATGACAAAATCAATAACAAATCATAATTAAGTCACTGGTATGCTGAAAAAAATATTAAGGCAAATTTCTAAATTCGGCAGTGATGAGCAATTTCTACACTTTACCGAAAGTGTAGAAGTATTAGTATCAAAAGTGTTATCTCTGGCGATGATTTTGGTCATAATAGTCAGCGTTTGCGATTTACTGATTTTTCTTACAAAAGAATTAATAAACGACCACCAGACTTTGTTAAAAGACACGCTATTTGTCATCTTTGGATTATTTTTAAATGTTTTAATCGCCCTCGAAATATTAGAAAATATTACAGCTTATCTAAAAAAGCACGTCATTCAAGTAGAATTAGTCATTGTAACTTCTTTGATTGCCGTATCTCGTAAAATAATTATTCTTGACTTAGAAAAAAAAACTGCTGCCGACCTGATAGGTTTGGCTGCCGCAATTTTCGCCCTTTCCATCAGTTACTTGATAGTCCGGTACAGCAATAAAACAAATGATTAATATTATTGCGTATAGGGAATTGGGAATAGGGAATTGGGAATTGGGAATTGGGAATTTTAGACTTTCCTCCTTCTTCCTTACATCCGTTAAATCCGTTACATCCGTTAAATCCGTTACAAAATCCGTTGCCGAACATCCGTTAAATCCGTTACAAAATCCGTTGCCGAACATCCGTTAAATCCGTTACAAAATCCGTTGCCAAACTTCCTTAGATTTCATCCAGCAAACCAGAAGGAGGCACAATTTCAATACGACCTTTTTCTAAATCAACAACCGGAACTATCTCTTTCACAAAAGGAATCAAAACCTTTCTTGTTTGTGGTGGTTTAGCGCGGGGAGTTTTGTGTTTTTTGCGGCGACTATCCTTGTGTTCAACTTCTACAGAGACAATTTTAGACCGTTCTGCTTCTGCCGCCGCAATTTCAGCCGGAGTTTGAACCAACTCAACTTCCAGCAGGTCATTCCCCGCCGGGATAATCTCACTTACTTTCCCCAAAAGTTCTCCCGTCAATTGGTTGAAAACTTCCATACCAAACAAATCTTGCACATAAAACTCATCTGGTGCGAGATAAGGCCTTGAGCTTTTTTCCACAAGCAATTTGCAACCCCGCAGCGCCTCAGCAGCAGTCCGGTCTTCCACGCCAGACACCTCTACAGCATACAATCCTTTGCCCGGAATGTAGCGACCGCTCAAAAATTCGATCGGTTCCGGTTCAGTTTTATTTGGAAACAACAGCCACCTTTTACCCGGTTCGACAAACCTTTCCGGGAAATCGGAATCAGGATAGACTCTCACTTCCCCGTCCAAACCTTGAGCTGCTACAATTGTACCGATCGTTATCCACTCAGACATATATTCTAATTATTGGTAATTGGGAATTGGGAATTGGGAATTGGTAATTGGGTATTGGGCATTGGACATGGGATTCAACTCTAGCTGACATCCGCTAAATCCGTTACAGAATCCGTTGCCGAACTTCCTTCTTTACACCAATCCAGTCCTCAGTGCCACAACTGCCGCTTGCACCCGGTCATCTACAGCCAACTTATTCATAATACCACGAACATGAGTTTTAGCCGTATTCTGCCTGTCCGACTATTTCTATGTCTGGACAATCAGCTAAAACTTGCTCTAGCCCTAGTTGCATCATCGGATCATCTTCAACAATTAAAATTCTCATTGTTATTTGTTAGTGGTTATTTACGGTACCCTTAGCGTAGTCGAAGGGTTATTGGTTACTGGTTATTGGTTATTGGTTGCTGGTTATTGGTTACTGGTTGGTGGTTATTTGTAGGTAATCAAATATAACTAATAACTAATAACTAATGACTAATAACTAATGACTAATAACTAATGACTAATGACTAATGACTAATGACTGACTTTTAAAACTTCGATGAACTCTTCTGCTAAAACCACAGTTTTCTGTGGTGACAAAACTGCTAAACCCGTCGTATTTGCGAGGTTAATTAAATTCGCTGAATTTTGGCTACCCTTGGCAGGTTCAAATTCCCACACTCCGGCAACTAAATATAGTTTACCCCAAACATAGGTTTCGCGCTGACCTTGCGATCGCAATTCCACATTACATCGCGCCCGCACAAACTCCGGCCCCCAAGCATCCGGGCCAAGTCCAGAAATCTTTCTCAAAGCAGGTACGACAAACCGCCAACAACATACTAACGCTGAAACCGGATTTCCGGGCAAACCAAAATAGAGACAATCTGAACCCATCATAGACGAATCAGATGTTTTTACATCTCGTTTAAATTGAGCAACAGTCAAAGGTTTACCAGGTTTAATCGCGACAGCACGAATGTGAATCTCTCCTCCCAAATTCGCCAATATTTTCTCAACATAATCGTATTCTCCTACCGAAACTCCACCAGTCGAAAGCACTACATCTGCTGTTGAAATAGCCTGGGCAATTGCCTTTGTTAGTTCCTGCTGATTATCTGGAACTATCCCCAATCTTCTGACTTCAAATCCCATTTGTGACAATAAAACAGTCAAAGCATACTGGTTTGAGTCTACCAGTTTTCCGGGTGACAAAGGTTGGTCTGGTGATACCAATTCGTCACCAGTGGAAAAAATAGCCACGCGCACACGGCGATAAACTGGAACTTGAATGCACTGTGCAGTTGCTAACACTGCCATTTCTGAGGCATTGATGATAGTACCTGGATTTAGTAAAGGTGTTCCTGCTTGATAAAAAGCAGCTTTATGCCTAACAAATGCTTGGGGTTTTTCAGGAGAAACTAGGATAAAAATGCGATCGCCTTCTCGCCTAGTTTCCTCCTGCATTACCACCGTATCAGCACCTGCAGGCATTACAGCACCAGTAAAAATCCGCGCTGCTTGCCCAGGTTGTACAGTATGTTGAGGCTGATATCCCGCTGGAATATCTTCAATGATGTCAAGGGCGACTGGTTTTTCAGTGCTACAGTTTTCCACATCAGCAAACCGCACTGCATACCCGTCCATTGCTGAATTGTCCCAATAGGGAAAATCCAGGGAACTTGTCACGGTTGCAGCCAAAACTCGCCCCGATGCTGCCAATAAGTCTAGAGTTTCTACATCCTGCTGACTGTCGAGGGGTTGTGCTAAATTGAGTACGATCGATTCTGCTTCTTGTACTGACAGCATGACTATCCCATTATTTTTGTAACACTTTTGTTAGTTTAGCAAACTATCGGATATTTAGCTGTTATCAATGGAGTACAATTCAAAATATGTAGGTTGGGTTGAGGAACGAAACCCAACTCTTTATTCAAAATAATGTGTTGGGTTTCGCGGTAACGGTTCCTGAGCGGAGTCGAAGGGCTACCCAACCTACTTAATCTATTTGAAAAAGGCTATACTGATGATATACTTTTTTGTATTTGGGCGGTAAATCTGCATTCTGCCACATTAATACAGCATCTGCATCGTCGTTCATCTGCGTCCCGAAAAAACCAACGCATTCTGATCAAATACCATGATAGCAGCCACCATCAACTTTAATGCGATCGCCAAAATAACCGACGACCAGTTTTATCAACTGTGCCGCGAAAACCCCGATGTCAAATTTGAACGCAACGCCAAAGGAGCAATAATCGTCATGACACCCACAGGAGGAGAAACCGGAAGTTACAATTCAGAAATTAATGCTGATTTTGTGATTTGGAACAGACAAACTAAACTGGGAATTTGTTTCGATTCTTCAACTTGCTTTAAATTGCCAAGCGGTGCGAATCGTTCTCCCGATGTTTCTTGGATCAAACAAGAAAGATGGGATGGACTCACTCCCGAACAAAAACAGAAGTTTCCGCCTATTTCCCCAGATTTTGTCTTAGAGTTAATGTCGCCGACAGACAGTCTCAAAGACACTCAAGACAAAATGCAAGAATATATGAATAACCAAGTAAAATTAGGTTGGCTAATTAACCGAAAAACCCGCCGAGTCGAAATCTATCGCCAAGGACAAGAAATAGAAGTGCTGGAATCTCCAACAGAACTGTCAGGAGAGGATATTTTGCCCGGTTTCGTGCTAAACTTAAAAACACTGTGGTAATAACTAGAAATATTCCATCTATCAGCGTTCATTTGCGTTCATCTTTTGTATTCATCTGCGGTTAAAAAATCCTATGGAAACCAATACAGAAACCACTACAACCACTGGCTTAACAGCCGAACAACACAAACAGAAAATGCAGCGCCGCCAAGAGGTACAATCTGAGCGAATCGCTAACTCCTCAAAAGAAAAAGGTTTAGTGATTGTCAATACTGGTAACGGGAAGGGCAAAACTACGGCGGCTTTGGGGATGGTAGTGCGATCGCTCGGTCACGGCTACCGCGTCGCCATAGTACAATTTATCAAAGGCGCTTGGGAACCCGCAGAAAAAGCGGTTTTTCAAATGTGGGAAAATCAGTTAGAGTTTCATGCAATGGGAGAAGGCTTTACCTGGGATACGCAAGACCGAGACAGAGATATCGCAACAGCCCAAAAAGCCTGGGATAAAGCTCTAACTTTTATCTGCAATCCCGAATTTAAATTAGTGCTTTTAGATGAGGTTAACATAGCATTAAAACTGGGTTATTTGCAACCAGAGCAAGTCCTAGCAGGGCTAGAACAAAAACCTGAAGCAACTCATGTGATTTTAACAGGTAGAGGTGCGCCTCCTGCACTAATTGAACGTGCGGACTTGGTGACAGAAATGACTTTAGTTAAGCATCCATTTCGAGAACAGGGAATTAAAGCACAACCAGGTATTGAGTATTAATAAATGTTGGATAAATCCTCCAGTTTTTCAATCCAAAATCCAAAATCGATTATAAGCCTGCTAACAACATTAATGTAAAAGTTGACCCCTTACCAAACTCACTCTCAACCGTAATTTCTCCTCCCAGCATCTCAGCATATTTCTGAGCAATTGCCAAACCTAAACCAGTACCTCCATACTTGCGGGTAGTCGAAGCATCAGCCTGAGTAAAAGGTTGAAATAACTTTTTTACTTGTTCCTCGGTCATCCCAATCCCAGTATCGGTGCACTTAAAAATTAAACAGTCATAATCCCAACTATTTTCCTCATTTTTAATTCTTTCAATGCTCAGTGTAACCGTCCCATTCCGCGTAAACTTAGCTGCATTGCTGAGTAAATTTAACAAAATTTGAATCAGTTTAGTTTTGTCAGATTTGATGGGACCAATATTATTGATATACTGAATATTGAGGTGATTGGTGTTTTGTAAAAATAAAGGTTGAACAGTTGTTTTAACTTGTTGAATTGCCACTGACAGCTCAAATATTTCCAATATAAGTTCCATCCGGCCTGCTTCAATTTTTGATAAATCTAGAATATCATTTATTAATCCTAATAAGTGATTCCCTGCACTGTGAATTTTTTCCAAATCAATAACAAACTCATCTTCGCCCAAATCTAAGGCATCTTCTTGTAGAATCTCGCTGTAGCCGATAATCGCATTGAGAGGAGTTCGCAGTTCGTGGCTCATGTTAGCTAAAAACTGACTTTTAGCGAAATTAGCTGCTTCCGCTGCTTCCTTCGCCTGATAAATTGCAGCCTCGGCTTGCAACCGGTCGGTAACATCCTGGGCTAACACTAGCTCAGCTTTCCTGTTGTCAAACACTAGCTCATAAGAATTAATTTCTACATTAATAATCGTGCCATTTTTCTTGTGATGTTGGGAGACTCTGGTCAAGTCAATTCCCGCTTCTATTTTAGATGTATTTTCGAGGAGTATAGGATATTTTTCAGGGACACAAATTTGCACAACAGTCATGGTGAGAAACTCGTCACGAGTGTAGCCGTAGTGTTGGATAGCAGCGTGATTGACAGCTATAAATTCCAGAGTTTCTAAATCGTAAACCCACATCGGATGGGGATTATTTTTGAACAATAGTCTGTAGCGTTCCTCGGATGCTCGCAATTCGGCTTCGGCCTGTTTTCTTTCGGTAATGTCGCGGACAACAGTGCAAATAATCTCGCGGCCACCGTAGGAAATCACGCTTCCGCTTACTTCTACATCCACACAGGAACCGTCTCGGCGGCGGTAGAGAAGTTCGCCAATTCTGAATTGTTTGTCGGCTAGTAGGATTTCAATATTGGTGTCAATCAGCTCTTTCGAGTAAGCGACGATATCGTAAATAGTCAATTGCGAAATTGTATCGGGGCTGTAACCCAGCAAATTTATGAATGCTGTATTGGCTTCCAAAAGGCATTGGGTTTTAGCGTCCCAGAGGAATATAGAGTCTGTAGCTTGCTCGACTACGGCCCGGTAGCGTGCTTTTTCTTCTATTTGCTCGTTTTCAGCGATCGCGATCGCACTCAGCATTCCGTTAATATTATGGGCAAGGTCGGACAACTCGTCTTCCCCCGTCACCGGCAGTCGCACCGACAAATCTTGGCTAGCACTGACACGGTTCACTCCCTTCGCCAAGCCGCTCAGCCGAAACAGCACCAGATGCTCTAGTAGGAGGAGAGTGCAGCCGATAAAGCCGATTCCCGCCAAGCCTACAGACACTAGAAGATATAGCAGACTGATTTGACCTTGGCGATATGTTTCTCTGGGGATATCCACCCGCAACAGCAACGCGGGTTGGTTGTAAATATCATTAACTAAAGCGTAACCCGCGATCGCATCTTCGCTCAAAACACGCACAAAAATCGGTTTCTTTGTGGATAATTTCTGTCGCACTTTTTGGAAATCAGCAGGTAAATTAGGCTCATTAATGCTGTGTACAATCAGCGGTAGGCGAGTAGTTTTAGAAAGCTTCTCAATGCCAGCAGCGTCCAAATTGCGCCCAAAAACCAGTGTTCCTCGAATTGGCCCTGTGCTTTTAGTAGTAACAATTGGCCGCGAAGAAATTAGCACCGGCCCCGACGGAAGCAGCATGATACCAGCGAGACTACTTTCGGGATTGGGGTGTTGCAATATCCGGTCTTTTAGAGAAATGTGTTGTTTTAATGCCTCTGGAATAGGCGTTAACTTTAGCGTTTGTCTGTCTAAACCTGTACCGTAGACAATCTTGCCAGAAGTATTGACAAATACGGCTATATTAGCCCTTACATTAGCTAGCCCTTCTGGGACCAGATTTGAGTCAATGAATTCTTTGTTGCGATTTTGGATAAAAGCATAGGCATCATCCCACGCTGACCAGTCTGCAAAGCGGGAGTTAAAGTCATCTGCGTTTTGAGTGAACACGTTTAACATTCCCTTGACAACCTGAGTTGCTTCTTGTTCTTCGGCTTTGAGGAGGCTACCCAAGAGGATGCTTGAGGACGTGGCGTATAGAATGCCGGTCAATCCAGCAATGGTAATGCCAACTATCGATAATGTCTTCCGACGCAGTTTCATGTTACTGAGTATTATGTGTCCGTCCGAAAGTTTCAACTAGAAGCAACTTTACCGCAGTTAGTTGAACCGTGACTGCTGGTTTGCCGAAGTCTGACTTGTTAACTAATATACAGGTTAGATATTCTGACTTCAGGTATGGGGATCAGGGCTATACTCTGCTAAGTGGTAAGTCACCTGTGCTATTTTGCCCACACCTGGTCTTGGTGAGCTGTCTTGCAAATGCCTAGGATGCGCCTGTCATTGTTGCTGACGGTGGGGATTGGATGATACTGTTGCAGGTTTACTGAGTAGGGAGAGGTGGTGCCGTCGTAAGTGTCTACTACTGTTAAATTTAATTGAGTTCGCTCTAGATTGCCATAAAAACAGTAAAAAGCAGACCGAGGTAGGTAAAAAGCGCCGACTACTTTACCTTGCCGGACTTCAAATACAAAATATTCTTGTTTAATTTGGTCTGGTTTGGGTGACTGGCCGTAGAGGTAAATCTGATTTGAAGTGCTAATGCTAGTTGAATCTGGTGAAGAATTTGGTTCTGGACGATCGCCCAAAACCGATTTTAACTCGAAATGCTGCGCGACCTTTGAATTTTGCCAGCCAACTAAGAGCTCGTTCGCGGGGAATGTGGCGCTGATGTTACTGGGCGAGAAGGCAAGTGCGATCGCAAATACTTCTAAACTATTCGTCAATAGGCTGCTACGCATATAAATTGCCTGTGATATCTAGTTAAAAAGAGTTTAGATTTTCCTTGAAATCTAAACTCTTTTTAGTGACTAGCTAGCTAAGTATTCTCGGACTTGAGATTGGCGACGCCGGAGGTGGGCGAGGGCTTGATGCTCTAGTTGTCTAACTCGTTCCCGGCTAAGAGTGAGCCGTTCTCCGACTTTTGCTAGAGACATTTCGATGCCGTCTTCTAAGCCGAAGCGCAGAATTATGACATCTCGTTGCTGAGGGGTAAGTTCTGATATCAAAGTATTCAGATCTTGCCGCAATAATTCCGAAGTAATGTAATTGTCGGGAGATGCGGTTTCGTCTTCTAGGAGTTCTTGCAGTTCGGTATCTTGGTTATCTCCTACGCGCAAGTCCAAGGAAACTGGATGCCTAGACATGAGTAGGTATTCCCGAATTTGGGAAGGGTTCAGTTCCAACACGGAAGCAATTTCTGCTGGTGTGGGAGAGCGGCCAAACTGCTGGGTGAGTTCCCGCTGTACTTTTTTGATTTTATTAAGTTTTTCGGTAATGTGAATGGGTAATCGAATGGTGCGGGCGTGTTGGGCGATCGCGCGGGTAATTGCTTGCCGAATCCACCAGTAGGCGTAGGTAGAAAATTTGTATCCCCGCATCGGGTCAAATTTTTCGACTCCTCGTTCTAAACCGAGGGTGCCTTCTTGAATTAAATCCAAGAATTCCATGTTGCGTTTCTGGTATTTTTTGGCGATCGCAACTACTAGGCGCAGATTCGCTTCAATCATCTTCTTTTTGGCGCGCCGTCCTATTTGCAATATCTGGCTCAGTTCAGCTTCGGTCAATTCCATTTCGGCCGCCCACTCTTCGGGAGTCAAATCTCGCTGCCATTCTTTAGCAAGTGCTTGTTTTGCTTCGATTAATTTCATCATTTGCTGCACTTGCTTCCCTAAAATAATTTCTTCTTCTCGGGTAAGTAGTGGCACGCGACCGATCTCGTGCAGATAGGTACGAACCGTATCCGTTGAGGAGTATGACCGAGTGCTAGTGCGATCGGCTTTCACTGTTTTGGTTTTAGGGGTCGTGGTGGACATGGTGAGTATTGCACTCCTTGTAACAACAGATAAAAAGTTGGTGATACCCTGTCCCACTTTTGCAAGTGGGATACAGACTGCTACAGGGGGAGATGTTTCTCCTCCTGTTTATCGGTAACGATCGGTAGAAGCTTTTTGTTTGGGATTACTTTTAAGCTTGATTTTCTAGCAATCCTGGTTGATTTTTGGTAGCTCGCTAGCTTTAACGGCTAGTTCAAGGCGAAGTGAATTTAAGTTTACTTTGCTCAATATTATTCCAAATTTTGAGGTTAGTAAAGGGCAAAAACCTCTGTCTTAAGGTGAACATTCTAGATTTTTCCTTAAGGTTTTGAATTCCCTGCTAGTTTTGACTGCAATTCGACTTCACAATACTCATGCAAACAGACTCATGCAAATTGAGAGCTTTTTTTTGCTCTATGTATCTATCATCGCTTGAAATTTTCGTGCTGCCTAGATGCTCTTATGCGAGATAACCGAACCCGATCGCTTCGTAGTATGGTCGAAGGAAGTAAAGAATGGGTGAGGGGGTGAGGGGGTGAGGGGGTGAAAGAGGGTGAGGGGGTGAAAGAGGGTGAGGGGGAGAGACTAAGATCAACATGAAAGCTAGCTGTTGAGTTGTTTAAGTTTAATTATGGCGATCGGCTTAACAATACTTAATTTTATCGAAATTTTGTTGGAGGAAGCAATGAGGGGTGAGAGAGTGAGGGGTTGAAAACCCGGTCGTTTACGGCGTTATTGTGTTTAAATTAAAATTAAGTTGTTGACTTTGGGAACGCAGGAAACAAGCGACACTCCGTCATCCCTAAATCTCTGTCTGTCAACTGGTTTTCAAAAGATTAGACTCAAAGAGTTTGAGGCTAGATTGCCAGTAGGCGATCGAGTAATTATGTATTGTGTGTTACAATAGCCCTTCGATCGAGTCAACTAACAAAACTATATGATTGGTAGTGAGGCAAATGCTTATGTGATAATGATGATTAATTTGTAATGCCAAAACTAGCATCAAGATGTAAAATTAAGAATGAAGCCACTCGAATGGATAGCCAGTTCCAAAAAAGACCTCAAAGCAATGCCTGATGAGTCTTCCAAAAAAAGTCTAAAAGCGGCATAGCGACACCTAAACAAGATATCGAATTGATTGAGAACAGGCTCAAAGTTGCTCAAGAGCATCATCAGACTAATTATGAAAACTAACCACGATTTGACTGAAGATTTAGAAAACACTGTAACTACTGGCAGTGGCAATGTTTATGCTGATTTAGGCTATGATAATCCAGAAGAAATGCTGCTCAAAGCACAATTAGTGCGGTTGTTGAGTCAGGCGATCAAAGCCAAAGGTTTAAATCAATATCAAGCTGCTGAAATGTTGGGAATCGATCAGCCCAAGGTATCGGCTTTAGTAAGAGGTCAATTTCGAGGGTATTCGTTAGAAAGGTTGTTTAGGTTCTTAAATGCTTTCGATCTCGACGTAGAAGTCAGTGTCAAATCTAAGCCGGAGAATAGAGCGCGCAGCTATATTAATGTCGGAAGTTAGAGTACGAACATTGGACTCCTGAGATGAATTTATCACCACAAGTTCAGGAGAACTCATATTTAATTCGATCGCACATCCCAACTAAAACCCCAGATCCATCTTAGCGGCTTCAGCTTCTGCAAATACTTCTGCGTCATACAAAATCCGGGTTGACTACCCCCTTGATTGTGGAGGTGGCTAACCCGGATTTGGTATTAGAGTCAATTCTGTTACTGTGAGGGCGATCGAGCTTTGGGAAAAAAGTCAAATTTTTCCCAGTTAGCAAAGCAGTTAGACTTATGTCGAAAATTCCCGCTCAAATACCGCCTTCACCTCCGTCACCGCCACCGCCACCAACGTCACCACCACTATCACCGCCACCACCATCACTAATTTCGTTGCTATCCCCTGGAGACGATCCTGATGTTTCAGAAGGAGTTGAATCGTTACTATATACAGGTCGGAGATTAGCAAAAGGGTCATCGCCTGATGCCGGGCCCCTACCGGGGCGTTGTGATTCCTCAACTGGCGCTACCTCGGAAGATGTAGGTATTTCGGATGAAGTTGGAGGGTTTCCGTGTTCCTTACGGATGGCCGCTAAATCTGGTGTGAAGTCGCCTATATTGTTTGTTTCTCTAATTCTTGAGTTGGCGGTATCGTCGGTTGGAGAACTATCATCCCCAACAGTAACTTCTGGTTTAGTTTGTGTATTCCCATCTGTTACGCTTTGCACTTTATCATCTAAACCTTTATGTCTATCTGGTCTTCCAGGCATTTCAGGCATCAGCTTGTCCTCCTACAATTTTTATTTATATACTATTCACTCAGCCAGAAAATGCCCTAAATGGTCTTTGGGCTTATTTTCATTTAGCTGAATTGCCAAACAAGTCACCAGAGATTTTTTCAACTCATCACTCAAATAAGGATAAACCGCAACATTTACAGCCCATTTTTTCAAAGCCTCCGCAGGAGTATTTTTAGTATCGCTTATGTAGTTTTGAAACATAGTGCGATCGCCCGCCAACAGCATCCTATTTTCATACCTAAACACTCCGGGAGCCTCGCACTTAGCGTACTCAGGATGAGGCAATCCCAAATTTAATAAATGGTCGGGAATTCGGCAAATACCACACCAGCTTATTTGAGTTTGAGTAGTCGGATTCAAAATCGCCTCAACCAGCAAACGGTGAGCGTATTGAATTTGACGCCCCAGCCATCCGTGTACTTTTCCTTTTTCCTGCACCGCCTCTAAAGCAAGAAAAGAAATCGCACTATTAATAATACCATAAATCTGCTCGGATGCAAGATGATTTGCACCCCGATCGACTAAAAATTTCCCAAAAATCGGACGCGCTGCATCAGCCGCCGGAAATCCAAAAGGGGCGGCCAGCAGTTGCAAAATCAGATTAGATTTGATTGATTTATATTGGGACTGTTCTGACAAAATTTTAACTAAATCGGCTCCTAGCTCAATGCAAGCTGCTAATCCTTCCTCTTTTGGACAACCAGCAGGCGGTGCGTAAAGAGCGGAATATTTGGCTTTAAACTGTTGGAAAACCGCGCCAATTTCCGCATCCCGCAAGCGGGGATTGAAGCCGTTGGCGGGGTCGTCTTTAAAGTTGGGGGCGACAGTGATGCTGGGTTCCGGTTCGCCGCCGATATAGTAGAGCATTTGCCCGGTGCCGAGGGATGCGAGAGATTTTTCCTGTTGGGAAGTCAGCAGCATGGAACGGCCTAAAGATTCGCGGTTTTTGGCTTCGACTACGCGGTGGGCAATTTTGATATTGGTGTTCACCATGACATCGGGAACTAGACCGGCGGGGTTTTGTTCTGCGATCGCAATTCCCTGTCCGAACCCCCGCACTTCTGCTAGCATATTGGCAAAGTTCTTGACTGCTTTGCCTTTGGGATTTGCAGTTTCTCGATCGCCCGATTCCGATACATTAGCCAGCAAGTTATGCGCTTCTTCAACTAACAGCAAGTGCTTGAGTTCTCCGGTGGCTTCGTGGCGTCTGGATATCCAATATTGATAGCAGCGATTCAGAATTAAACCCATAATAAAAGCCCGATCGTCCGTATTGGTAATTTGGCTCATTTCCAGAATCATCGGGCGCTGCATTAATTCGTCAAACGGTAAGGATTCCGTTGTATTGAGCATTTGCCCCAATCCACCGCGACAGAATTTGTTAATGCGGACGGAAACGGCGGCGGTAATTTCGTCGGTGGTTTCTTTTTTGTAACCCAATTTTGGCACAACTTCGGGAACTAAAGCTGCTAAATCTGAAAAGCGGGGAGCAGTCAATTTGCTGTTGTCGCCGAGAACGGTAAAACCTTTGCGTTTGTAGGCTTCTTGAATTAATTGCTCTACGACATTCGGCAGAGGCCCCCACATACTCATGGAGACGGAAAATAAGTCTAGCAATGCTCCTTGATGGCTATCTAAGTTAATCCCATCTGGCAAGTCGAAGGGATTAAAACGAAACGGGGCTACTCGTTCGTCTCCAATACTAAAAATTAATAAATCCTTAGTGAAATGCGCTACCGATTGTAAGCCTCGATATTCCGTTTTTGCAGGCTCTAAAACAATCCAAGGAATGCGGTGCGACTGCCACAATTCAGATAGTAAATAGAGAGAAGTGTTGGTTTTACCGCTCCCCGGAACGCCGCTAATTAATAAGTGCTGAGTAAGCTGTTTTTTCGTGAGGTGCAGGGAACCGATGCGGATTTCTGGGGGGGTTTCGCTAATCTTTTGAGGGCGGCGGGCATTCTTGGCACCAGCGGCGGAAGGAAGGCCCCAAACGCCGCTGCGATCGGCTATGGGAAGGCGAAAGATGCTGTGAATTTCTTCGGGGCTAAACAGCCAAGGAAGGCGGTCTAAATCGTAAGTGTTTGCCCATCTGTGGAGGGTGAGATCGGCCCAGTTTTGGCGGACTGCCATTTTTTGAGGTTCGGTTTGGGCGATCGCGATCGCCCCTGTTCCCCTGGGCTGATTTTCTGCTAGCGGTGTCCCGTCAATTGCAGATTGCAAAGCGGCAATTGCGGATTGGGGTAAGGCTGATTCAGAGATGAGGCTGACGGTCATTTCAAAGGGCGATCGCCAGCTAGTTTGCAGCCGCGTCCAAGCTTGGGATGCTTGTTCTGCTTCTACCAGTTTTTCTTGATAGCTGACGCTGCTAGAAAGCGCTCGATTTTCGGTGCTTTCGCTGCGGCTGATGCTGGCAATATTAGCATACATTCGCGCTTTTTCTGCCAGATATGTTGCCTCTTGACGGGTTAACTGAGTGGGGCGCAAATTGATAGCAACTGCTGCGGGTGTGGGATGGCAGAGTAGGGCGCGAAATAGTTCTTGAAAGTTGGAGCGATCGGCAATCCAGGGGTCAATCCGAATGCCGACTGCGCCGGGAATCTCCGCACTGGCGATCGTTTCTAGTTGGGCGATCGCGCGGCGAAATTCGGCAATTTGCCCTGTCTGCAATGGCAAAAAAGGCAACCGCAAAACTGCCAATTGTTCGGCTGTCCGGCACGGTTCTAGGGGATAACCGTTGGGGAAAGTATCGCGGACTTTGTTAAAAAAGTTGCGGGCGGCGGCGATGGTTTCGGCTTCGTTTTGTCCTTCTGTTTTGCCCACCAAGCCAAAGATTAAATCTTGTTGGGAATTGCCGCTAGAAATCAGGCGGAGGGAAAGGGTAAAGCGGCTTTCTCCATGCAGTTGCTGTATCCACCGCTGTTGAGATTGTAGCAGTTGATTTAGTGCGGTTTCATAGTTCATCCCGGTGCGGGATTGTTCTAGGGATATCAAGTCGGGAATAGCGGGGATTGCAGCGCCCCAAAATGCAGCGATACTTTGCTGTTCTGTCGGTTCGATGGCGACAGCCGGAGCGTTGCTATTTTCCCATTTTGTTAGTGATGTGCCAACCATTATTAATCCTCAAAAGTTTTCACGCTTGCAGTCTATTTTATTAGATAAATTACGCAATAACAGCGTATTTATGTCATTAGGAGCGAAGCTAAGTAATCGCAACCATTTCTTTTTAGCCGCTCCAGCATAAGTTTATATCTAATGAATCAATAAATTATAATATTTTTTTGCCTCATTAATTTTCAAACTGTTTTTCATCTCTATTATCTAGAAGGTTTCCCAACATCCCTATAGTATAATTAGCACTCAGGTATTCGACAGAAGAAGTATTGATAGAAGGTTCTTCTTTTAAAAAGTATTCTGGCTTTTGTCTGGATAAAAAATCTGTCAGTTTAATTTCTAAGTTTGTGTCTATTTGTTTTTGTATCTGACCAAATAGTTTTCCATAGTTGGTCTGATAGATACTGAATGCTATGAAGTTTTGAACTTTTGTAATTTCGGAAAGCGAGGAGAGTATATAATTATCATCCTGCTGCTTTAATACCTCCGTTAGCGATTGAGAACACACTTCATAATAGTCATTCATCCGCATTCGATATCTGTTATAGTAAGTTTTGTAATGATTACACATATTCTCAGAGGCATAACCTGGAAAATTTTGTTTAAATCTTTTGTGTTCATAAGCAAGGTAATCATTTTTGGAAGGATTAGTCACTGTCACGAACAATCCTACAACTGCCAATGTAATCATGTTCCAGTGGATTTTTTTTCTTTCCACATTCTTTTTGCTGATTTCGTTCAGTCTCAAGTCAGATAACTTTGTATTGAATAACAATGATACACGTTCAGAAATCGGTGGAACAACTACAGATGTCTTATCGGTAAAACCCAAAGCTGACAAAATCTCATTAGTCGAATTAAAACGATTCTGTGGCAAATCAGCCACCATCCGGTTAATAACTTCTACCAATTGATCTGTCACTGCACAATAATCTTCCCAATTCCAGCTACCATCATAATTTCGCAGCAAATTAGGGGCTTTAGCAGCGAGCAATTCTATCATCGCCGCACCCAAATCATAAATATCTTTGAGAATTCTAGCTTTACTGACTGGCTGGGTTGTCGGTGGAAGTGCGATCGCAATTTGACCATCCCTTTGCACCAAAGTATCGAGCGAAATTGTCCCGTGCGACTTTCCTTCACTGTGCAATTGAGCCAATTGAGGTAAAACCTGCCGCAAAACCTCTCTCACATCAGCTTCAGAAAAGCCCCGTCCCTGACGCTGTGTTAACAAAACTCGCAATGGCATACTTTCTGAACTTTGCATAACCCACTCTCCCTCTTTACAATAATGAATTAATAGGACGAAATGCAGCTACTGAATCAGATTTTTTTGGCGGTGCTGCCGCAGCTAAAACCTCAACGCTAACGGCATAATTTGAGTTACTTTCCGAAGTGATTTCTACTGCATAATCTCCCGTGCGGGGCAGTCGTCCTTGCCAAAAAGTTGAACTACTTGTTGCCGTTCCTAGCGTCCGTCCCGACGGATCGATGACAGCAACATTTACATTTCCTTGCAAAATTCGGACACTAAACTGTTGGCCTTCTCCGCTATTAACTAAGTAACGCCTAATCTGAGCAGGCGAAATGTTACCCCTGATTGTGGTTCCCGTGCTGCCCGAAGCAAAGCTAACTCGTTCGGTGTCAACTGAAGTCGGCGATGAAGTCGGAGGTGGAGGCGATCGCGATTCTGGAGATGACTCAAAAGGCGATGATTGAGATTGAGGTGTCACCTCCGAAGTAGTTGAGACTTCAGATCTATCGTTCAATTTTTTGACAATTCCAAACCCCGCCAAAGCTGCGAGCAAAGTTACTCCCAAGCCGAGCGCTATCCACTGCCAAACTAATAGTTTAGGTTGCGGTTTTTGCGACTCGTTACTATCAAATGAAAGCGCAGTCGCAGGTACATAAAATCCCGCTGGATTTTGGTCAATTGCTGGCAAGACTTGTGCGGTATCGGCATAGCCGTACTGAGCTGGAGAAAAGTTCAAGGCAGATAACACATCATTAGCTGAAGCAAAGCTATTTGGCGACGGATCGGCGATCGTGCGGTTGATAACTGCTGCTAGTTGGTCGCTGACAGTACAGTGTTCTTCCCAATTCCAACTCCCGTCGGGATGGCGAAGTAAATTCAGCGGTTTAGCAGTGAGAAGGGCGAGTGCTGCTACTCCCAAGGCATAGATATCTTTTGATATGCTGGCTTGAGCGAGTTGCTGTTTTTCAGGGGCGATCGCACCTACCAACAGCGCGCGATTGTCCGCCAAATCGTACACTAAATTATCCAGAAAAACCGCTCCGTGCGCTTGCCCTCGCAGATGAATTTCTGCCAATTGCGGCAGCACTTCCCGCAGGATCTCCGTTACTTCAAATTCCGAGAAATTTTTCCCTTGACGTTCTAGCAATAATGTGCGGTAACTTTTACCTCGATCGCAATTTTGCATAAATTTCAACCTTTAAGAAGTTGCTGAATTTCTCTTAAATAATTGCGCGCTTTCACATTCCCCGGTTCCAACTGCAAAGACTGATTTAACGCCTTCTGGGCACCCCGATAATCCTCCAAATTCGCCTTAGCAATTCCCAATCCGTACCAAGCAACCGCATCTTTGGGCTGATGCTGAGTCAACTGTTCCCAGTAATAAGCTGCTTTGCCATAATCTCCGATCTCCTCAGCAAATTCAGCCCCCAATTTCACAGCTTCAATGTAATGATTCCTGTAAATTTGCTGAGAAGAAGTATCTTTCTGAGCTGCGTTATAAGCCACAGTTAGCGATTGATTAAGCCTGCCCAATTTGAGGCACAATTTAGCAGTTTGCCAAATTTCCGCCGTCGGTGTGGTAGCAGCATTTAGTTTTTCGATAGACACAAGGGGCGATCGCATTTTTTACTAAATATTCCTTAACGTTTAAAAGTTTTTCCGCCAAGCGAAGTCCGCGTCAGAATCTCCTGAATTTGTTCCTCTGCATAACCCTTGGATTCCAGCATAGGTCTCAGGACTTCTTCTACTTGCTTTGACACCATATCATCGATTTTTTTAGCATCCAGCAAGTCCAATGGTGGAATATCTAACTCTTGACCTTTACGCTGCTTCAAGAAAAAGATTACCCCAATAATGGCAGCTATAGGAACAAGAGATGCGGTTGAACCGAGGATTCCACTTAGAGCTGAAAACAGAACATCCATAACTACTTAGTCTTGCATTGCAAATTAAGGAACTGTTAAAATTTTAAACCAATTATCGGCGATTTCAACAACTTATTTATTATTGAAAGCTGCCATCACTTCAAAATATAAAACCATGATAATCATCCCTAACGAAAGACTGAGTGACAAAGAATCATTCGCCAACGAATAATAAATTACAATACCATACAGGATTAATATCAAAAAAATCACTAAACGAGCGTTGGCTTTTTTAGGTAATATCTTACTATCTTCCATACATCTAGGTACAATCTCATACCTAATAAACCATATAGTTAAAGGCACTGTAGGTGAAATAATGTGTCTATTAGTGGACGTGGACGACACTAAAAGTAGAGTCAGCAACCAAGCAATAGCTAACCACAAGCCAGGAACTACAGGAGTTGGATCGGGTTCAAAGCGAGTTACCCAACTAACAAACAAATCAGACCCATAGTTTTCTACAAGCAAATAAGTTCTGACTCGATGGTAGGAAAGAATGCAAAATCTTCTGTAGTCACCTTTTCCCCCCATACTTCGCCGTATGGGAAATAGTTCTACACCTAAGAAACCTTGCGTCGCTGAGTCGGCGATATGTGCGTCTGTAAGTTCAGCGACAAAGCAATTGGTGTCTTCATACTGCGTCATCTTAGTCAGCTTTTCTTCAATACCCTCAGCTACGGTTTTAGCTGAACCCTTAAAGTTAGGAATAATGTAACCGTCAAAGGCGTTAAATCCTGTTTGTCCGTAAGTCCTTACCCACGGCGTATTCCGAAGGCCTGTGATTAAATAAAAGCGAGTTGTAAAGGCCGAAAACGAGCCTGCTGGTTGCTTTTTTACCTGCTTATCTACATACTCTTTCCAAGTTAAGACTTTTTGTTCAAATGACCTAATTCCTGCACCTGATTTAGGTGTTTGTGCTGGTGATGCTGCACCTTCTGGTGTCGCCACAAATAAAACTTGATTTGCAATGGCAATTCGTGTCTGCGCTGTAATTGGGCGATCGGTTATTCGCTGATTGTCAACTAAAGTAAGGTTTGTAGTGTTTAAGTCGCAGACGTGCCAAGTATTCGTAAATTGATTAAAACTCAATTTCAGATGGCGGCTATCCACAACGTTAGCGTAGGGTACAGAAATGTCGCAGTCGGAGCCGCTCCCGACAATATACTCCCGCTGTGGCTGTAGCGTCCAGGTTTGACCTGTTTGTTCTAACTTAAGTTTGAGTCGCATGAATTTTTGGTTAGAGTTTACTGGATTGTTAAGGTTAGGAATTTTAGGCAAAATTTAACTAATATAAAAGGGCGATCTAGTTATGTACATAGAATTTTAGGACACAACTACACCCTTAAATTTTGATTTAATATGCCACTCAACCAGGACAAACAAAGTTGTTCATGCCCTAAATTGGGTAATGCCCATTGGTGTCAACTTAAGGTAAAACCCATAGTCCGGCAAGGGTTGAAACCCCTGCCTCAAAGCGCAAGTCCTCTCAAAGAGGACTGAAGAACTCATTAGTCCTCTTTGAGAGGACTTTAGCTATTGGATGACCAACGAACACGGGGCGGGCTTTCAGGCTTAAGTTGACACCAATGGGTAAGGCCTCACGCCAATTGAGCCATTGCTGCGTTTAAAGCTGCATGAATCTCTTTAATCTCCTGCAAATTTGGAGACTCATAGCCATCAACGTCTCTCGCACTCGTATTCATGCGAATTATGTATGTAGGTTTTTGAGAATTCCACCACCAAATCCCCAGAGCAATCAGCAGAATTCCAAATACAGCAATTAGTGTAAAAACTCCAATAACAATGCAAATGATAGGACCCCTCCGATCAGGGGTTCCTGTAAATAGAGTAACGGAATTAATGTTACGGATTTGGTATTGAGTACCGGGAACTTCAAAGATAGTTCTTGTAATCCTGACTCCGCCTTTGTCGTAAAAAAGAGAATCTGCCATATCAAATCCTTGCAATAAATTGACTGTGGTTTGTTTATTTAAGATCATTTCAAGTGCTTGAATGACCTGTAGAGTTTCCTAGGATACATAACCTGTGAATAGATTTGCTCTCAACTGGGCCATTATTTTTATTCATAATAAAAAAATGGAAGCATTGAAAAGCCTTGTTATCCTGGGCCTCTATTTATCTATCTGGGTGAGTCCGCAAGTTTTATGCAAAATACTCGGATTTTGTTACAAAACTTTACGTCGGTCTGGCAGAAGCTAGTTTTGAGGCTAGTCCATAAGCCGATCCGATCGCCCTAATTCACCCAGAACCCCGATCGCCCGCAACATTCGCGGTACTTCCTGGGCCTCTATTTATGTATCGGGTTCACTCCCAAAGTTTTATGCAAAATACTCGGATTTTGTTACAAAACTTTACGTTAGTCTGCCAGACTCTAGTCCACAAGCCGATCGCCCGCTGAATCCAAGCCCTGAATCGGTATACTCAAGAGTAAAACCGCTTTACGCCCTAATGCACCCTGAGCCCCGATCAACCGCAACACTAGCGGTACTTCCTGGGCCTCTATTTATCTATCTGGGTGAGTCCGCAAGTTTTATGCAAAACGCCCACTTTTTGTTACAAAAATTTACTTTTTCCGGCCCGATATCGACAGATATAAGTTTTAAGATTAGTTGAATCGATCGCACCCATGACAGAATTTGAGTAGTTGTATTCAGTATTACACCGGATTAACAAACTCAACTGAAACGCACATCTGTAACATTACACTCGACAAAGCAAAAAGTCAACTAACAAACGCTAGCAATTTTGGTTATGCTGTCGTTAGTCGTATCTCAAGACACTCGTTAGATTGCCGCCGCGCATCAATCCGATCGCCCATCCAAACTAAAACCCCAGATCCATCTTAGCAGCTTCAGCCTCTGCAAATACTTCTGCGTCAGGCATTTCTTGCCAGTCAATATCACCAATTTCCCGATAAAATTGCTCATCATAAGGACGAGTTTGCACAACCACCGGCATCGGTACCGCGTGCCCCAAAACTAATGCTTGCTGCTTCGAGTCTAGTTTCGCCAAAACCGATCGCAAACTTTGGCCTCCCGAAACACCCGTAAAGATAGCATCGATGTCCTTATCGTCGTTTAACAACGCTGTAATGCGCGTTCCGACTTGCGACATGACTTCCCCATCGATACCAGAGGGGCGTTGGTCTACAATTAACAGAGTTACGAAGTATTTTCGCATTTCACGGGCGATCGTCCCGAAAATGGTCGATCGCACGATCGCCGGATCGAGAAAACGGTGAGCTTCCTCAATCGTAATCACTAAGGGTTGCGGGCGATCGCACGGATTCTTACTCTGCAAAAACTTCTCAGCTTTCCGCACATAAGCTTGGTGAATGCGGCGAGTTATCACATTTGCTGCTAACATATAAGATAGCAAATCCGAGTGCGAACCAAACTCAATTACCACATTTTTGCCACCATCCAAACACTGCAAAACTTCACTCACATAATTTTTGGGACAGCGTTTGCGAATATATTTTAAATCATTTAATCTCTCTAACTTCCGCTGCAAAGCCATAATCGAAGACTTATTTCCCCGCTTCTCATCGCAAAACATTGAAATATCTTCATTGCTCATTTCCAGCAACTTATTAATCCAACCAGTGCCCAATTCGTTTCGCAAAATAATCGCATTTTCGATACTAGCTTCTGACAGATTCAACTCCCGCTGTACCAAAGAGATATCTTCCACTTCAATTTGGTCAAAACTCAAATACAACTCTTGAGCATCGCGGACTCCTCGGCGTTTTGTCGATTCTGGATCGAGGGTGTAAATCTGAATTTGACTCGGAAATAACTGTCGCAAACCTTTCACAGTGCTAAATTGTTTTCCTTCCGAAACCGCTTCCCAGCCGTATTCCGAGTGCATATCAAAAATTAGATTAACCGCAGCTTGTTTGCGAATAATTCCCGACAATAGCAAGCGTGCTAGAAAAGATTTTCCGGTTCCAGATTTGCCAAAAATTCCGTTGCTGCGTTCGACAAATCTATCTAAGTCCAAGCACACAGGAACATCCATGTCAATCGGTTTGCCGATCGCAAAATTGCGGCGATAGGGGTCATCTTCCCAGCCAAAAACTGCCCGAAAATCGGTTTCTTTGGCATCAAACACTTGGGAAAAGTGGCTGGGAATAGTTTTAACTGGCAATAGTTCCATGTCAGCGCTGCTTTGTGGCTGCAAAGATCCTAAGTTTTGGGTGGCGGATTTTTTACCGTTAGTTTTGCTGGAGTTGGGAGCGAAAATTGCCTGCTGTTTTTCTCGTTCCGCAGTCAACATTAGCATCGGTGCTAGTTGAATTGTACCGTAGGTGCTGCTACCGGCGAGGACTGCAATCAGAAAATCGTCGTTGGGGTTGGGAGGATTGGATAAAATGCGATCGCTGGATGTTCCGAGAGACACGTCGGTAAGCATACAGAAAAAGTGTGATCGGACTCCGCGCACTACTAAAAATTTCCCTACTCTCATATCTTCTACCGAAACGTCGGCGTGCAGTCGCACTTCTAATCCCTTGCTGAGGGAACCTTGAATAACAGAGCCTAACGGTTGGTCATTAGTCATTAGTCATTAGTCATTGGTTATTGGTCATTAATCATTGGTTATTAGTCATTGGTTATTTGTCCACAGTCTTTATCCTACAGTTATTAGTTGTTAGCAGCTAACAATCGCTAATGACTAATGACTGATGACTGCTGACTAATGACTATTCTGATTCCAACGGCATTTCAAAGAAACTCGAACTCAGGTGAACATCAGTCAAATCTGTTTCGCTCAAATGAGCGTCAGTCAAAAACACGAGCTTAAAATTTGCCCCTTTCAGGTTAGCCCCTTTCAGGTTAGCACCTTTGAGATTAACTCGAAATAAATGAGCCTCGCTCAAATCTACCTCAGTTAAATCCGCTCCTGCTAAATTTACTCTCATTAAATCTGCTTTTCTGAGGTCGGCTCCGCTCAAATTAGCGCCGCTGAGGTCAGCTTTTGTCAAGTCTACACCTCTCAAGTCGGCTCCGCTCAAATTAGCGAACAACAAAGTAGACCCGGTTAAATCAGTCCCTCTCAAATCGGCCTCGCTCAAGTTAGCACCGCTGAGGTCAGCCCTTGTTAAGTCTACACCTCTCAAGTCGGCAGAGATCAAATTGACTTGGTGCAAAATTGCGCCACTTAAATCTGCCCCTCTCAAATCTGTTCCCTCCAAATTTGCACCTTTGAGGTAGGCTTTTTTCATGCTAGCTCTGCTGAGGTCTACATTTTTTAGGTTGACTGAACTTAAGTTAGTTCCGCTCAAATTAGCTCCGCTTAAATCTGATCCGCTCAAGTCTGCTCCGGTTAAGTTTAAGCCTTGTAGCGATACATTGGGAGCAATTAAATAAGCGCCGGTGGTACTGGGGTCAATTCCTTCTGAAAATAATGTTTTGTTGCTGTAAACAGCTTTTTCTAAAATCGTGCCGCTCAAATTGGCTTCTCTCAAGTCGGCTCCGCTGAGGTTGGCTCCTGTTAGATTTGCCCGATCGAGTTTGGCTCCAAATAATATAGCGTCGCATAGGTTTGTCCGTCGCAAATCCGATCCTTTTAAATCGACTCCGGTTAAATCAACCATAGACAGATTTAAGCCGGGGAGCGAAGCATTGGGAGCTAGCAACAATGCTCCCATTGCACCGGGGTCAATATCATTTGGAAACACAGTCCGATTGTTGTAGACGGCTTTGTCTAAAATGGCGTCGAGCAACTGAGCTCCCCGCAAATCTGCCCCGCTAAGGTTGGCTCTGTTTAAGTTGGCTTCAGCTAGATTGGCTCCAACTAGATTGGCTTTGATCAAACTTGCTTGTTGGAGATTGGTCCCGAAAAGTTCAGCTCCTACGAGAGTAGCTTCTCTGAGGACAGCACCTGTCAAATCGGCTCTGGTGAGGTTGGCTAAATTGAGAAATGACCCTGCTAAATCCGCCCCCCTGAGATTGGCAAGGGTGAGGTCGGCTTCTATCAGGTCTGCATACCTGAGAATAGCTTCGCTGAGGTTGGTTTCTCTGAGGTCGGTGCCTCTGAGGTTTGCTCCTCGGAGTTCTGCACCACTGAGGTTGAGGCCTTTGAGGGCTTGTCCTCTGAGGTCGAGCCGATTGAGAAAGTCACCAACGTTCAATTCCATTTCCATTTGCCCTTTCTATTTTGAACCTAGCTTGACATTTCGAGGGCAGAATCGGGAATAGCGGCAAAACTGTAGATTTTTTGAGGTTTGAGGTGATCACAAATTCTGACTAATTCCGATAAAGGGAATGTTTCGCGATCGAGCTGTACTTGCAGAGTTTTGAGCGGATCGCCACCGGTGGAAACCATGAATTCTAATTTTTGTAAATCCGGCCAGGTGCTGATTTCGCCGAGAATTTGGGCGATCGCCTCTAGGTAAGGATGGTTTGTTTGTTCATACCAGTCGGGGGCTGCGAGTCCAGCTTGATCGAAGCCGAGGTGAACGATTAAGGAGTTTTGTCCGAACAGGGCTGTTCCCACAGGTCGCGCTTCTTCTTGCAGCAATAAATCGTGGCTTGCAGCCAAATGCCGCAGTTTTTCCAAGTGTTCGTACCGATTAGCAATTGCAGATTGCAGTCCCGGAATTAAAACTTCTTCTCCTTCTTCCTTCTTCCTTCTTCCTGAAGCGGTTCCTGAGCGAAGTCGAAGGGCCTTCTTCCTTCTTCCTTCTTCCTTCGTTTCGTCCCACTGAATTGCTACTGTGATTAAATAAGTTTGCAGCAACATATGACCGAGTTTTTCGGCTTTTGTTGCCAGATAGATTGAGTTGTAATCTGTGGCTTCAATGAGTAAGGGAACGCGATCGACTATTTCAATTCCATAACCTTTCAACCCAGCAATTTTGCGTGGATTATTGGTGATCAACCGGATTTTTTGCACTCCCAAATCGTTGAGCATTTGCGCTCCGACTCCGTAGTTTCGCAAGTCGGCGGGAAATCCCAAACGCTCGTTGGCTTCTACGGTATCGTATCCGATATCTTGCAGCGAGTAAGCTTTTAGTTTATTCACCAGTCCAATACCGCGACCTTCTTGGCGCAAGTAAACTATGATGCCAGAACCGACGTTTTCGATCATTTTGAGTGCGGCTTGCAGTTGCATCCGACAGTCGCATCGCAGGGAACCCAAAGCATCGCCTGTCAAACATTCGGAGTGTACTCGCACCATCACTGGTTTGTCTTTGAATTCTGCTGGATCGCCCTTGACAACGGCAACGTGTTCGGAGTTGTCTTGAGTGTCACGGTAGGCATAAATCATAAACTCGCCGAATTGAGTTGGCAATTTGGCGACGGTTTCGCGGCGGACAAATCGATCGTGCTTGAGTCGGTAGCTAATTAAATCGGCAATGCTGATGATTTTGAGGTTGTGGGTTTTGGCGTACACGATTAATTCCGGCAATCTGGCCATCGAACCGTCGGGGTTTTGAATTTCGCAGATGACACCGCTGGGGTACAAGCCGGCGAGTCTGGAGAGGTCAACTGACGCTTCGGTGTGGCCGGCGCGTTTGAGGACTCCACCATCGATCGCGCGTAGGGGAAAAATATGACCGGGACGACGCAAGTCTTGAGGTTTGGTGTCGGGGTGGATGGATACTTGGATGGTGCGGGCTCTGTCTTCGGCGGAGATACCGGTGCTGACACCGTTGACAGCATCGATGCTGACGGTGAAGGCGGTTTGATTGTTGTCAGTGTTTTTGCTGACCATGAGGGGCAATTCGAGTCGATCGAGGCGATCGCCGGTCAAGGCCAAACAAATCAAACCGCGCCCGTGCACGGCCATAAAATTGATGTTGTCGGGCGTGGCGAATTGGGAGGCACAAATGACGTCGCCTTCGTTTTCGCGGTTTTCGTCATCGACTACTACCAGCATCCGACCTGCTTTGAGGTCTGCGAGGGCGCTGTCGATCGAGTCAAATTGAAAGGATTGAGTTGAGGTATGGTTATTGGGCACTGAGAAGTTCAAGCTATAAATAGTATTGTTATGGAAAGCAAACGTAATCTGATTGTAACCTGTATGATGGGAGAATATTGATATCCCGTAAAATTATCCCAATATGAATAACAGGCCGAAATTCCTGCCCCATCCTACATCATGGGCAAGAGGATTTGCTTTAAGCATTAGTTTTTGGTTGATTGTTTCTGTACTGTCGCCCAACGCTTACTACTATTCCTATGGATTTAGGAGGATGTACTGGTACAGCATCAGGAACTCTGACTTTGAAGCCATAATGACATTTGCTTGGTTATGTCAAATCTGGTTATTTGCGTTTTATCACTGGGTAGTAACCAAGGTTGCTGAGTGGATGGAAACACGCACGAACAATCAGCCACTAGCAGCAGTATCTACGTGGCAGCACGGTCGCGAAGGTATTATCGCATTTTTGACGCTACCTGCTGCGATTTTGATGGGAATTCCGGCGATCGCAATTTTTATGCTACCTGTCAACAGTCCTTCGGGTGGACTGATTGCTTTAATTCTAGGAACTGCGATCGCATCTAGTTATCTCTATTATTTCCGTTTTGGACAACTACTTAAAAATATTATTCGGCCTCTATGGGTTTTCGTGGTAAACCTGCTCAAGGTATTTGAACTTTTGTTGGTTCCAATAGCAACCGGGAGTCCATTTTTTCTGCTAACTATTTCGACGGCTAAAATCATACCACAACAGCTACTACCACTAACAACTTTTTGCTTAGTTGTGTGCGTATTCCTAAGTGGAATAGTGGGATATGCGGCCTTGCAATATTGGTCAGCACACCTAGTTAATTGGGTAGCGACTTGGTGGCCGGCCCAATCTCCTGGTTACAGCAACCTCCAAACTCGAATAGCTTGGAAACACAATAAAACAGTAACGAAACAATCCTTGATTCGACACTCAACCAGTTGGAATTTAGCCGCTAACGATGCTACCAATCTGATTTACATCAATCTGATCTCAGTTATCCTCGGTTTTTTCGGTTATTTGCTGTTTGGAGATTCGTCGAAGTGGACACAAATAGAAGAAGAGATTTTAGGATTAGTTGCTTTGCTAGCTTGGATCGCGTTGTGGCATTTCTGGGGATGGCGTAGCGAAGTGGAAATTGCTAGTGGTAAGCCGGAAGGTAAGAAGAGGCGATCGACTAATTCTAACTCACCGCCTCCAAACCCCATAGAACAAGAACTCAATCAGCTCAAAGCCGAAAGTGGAATGAATCGGATGAAGACTGTGAGGCGAGTGGCGCAACCAACTCCTGAAGTGCCGGAATGGTATGTGTTTCGCAGCGGTGAAGCCAAGGGCCCATATACTAAATTGCAGTTATGGGAAATTCAGAATATCACTGCGCGAACCAAAGTGCGGCGGGGGGAAACTGAGTGGGTGCGCGCGGGTGAAATTCCAGAATTAGTACGTTACTTGACTGAAAAATAAGATGCTAGAAAGCGGAGGTGCGATTAGAGAGTGCGATCGCACTTCCGGTGAAAGTAGCGCTATTCTTAAAAAAGGGATTTGTGTCAGCTAAACTCCCGGAGATCAGCAATGAATATTACTTTGAGTTCTGAGCAGGTGAAATTGATCGAGGCGCAATTGGCACTAGGGCAGTTTAGCTCGCCTGAAGACGTGATTACTAAAGCCCTTCAGACTTTGACCCAAGCCCGGAAGCATTATTGGGAGTGGGTGGAAGATGTGCGATCCTCGGTGGAGGAAGCGGAGGCGGAATTATCACGGGGTGAGGGAATTCCCTTAGAGACTGCGATCGAGCAATTGCAGGAGAAGTTTCGCAAGGCACGAGAGGTTCAGGGATGAGCCGATGCTATATCTCTCCAACTGCAAGTCGAGACTTGGATGCCATTGGTGATTATTTTGTGGCGCGCAATATTGAGGCTGGGGAGCGGCTGCTTCGGGAGTTTATCAAAAAGTGTGACAACTTAGTCAAATTTCCGAATATGGGGCGCAATTACGATCAAATTAAGTCTGGACTCCGGGGAGTGCCGCTCGATGGCTACATTATCTTTTATCGAGTGGTTGAGAATGGAATCGAAATTTTGCGGGTGGCGAGCGGTTTCCAAGACTTGCAGGCAATGTTTTCTGATGAAAATTGAGCGTTCGGATGAGTTCCGATACGTCGGTCAATTTTTATAACTCAAGTTTTCCATAAAAAAACCCTCATAAGTTGAGGGTTTTGCGATGCCAAGACGGAGACTTGAACTCCGGACACGTGGATTTTCAGTCCACTGCTCTACCAACTGAGCTATCTCGGCTTGTTTTTTCACGCTTAATCACCTTAGCAGACACATAGGGATTTTAGCAAGGGGTTTTGTAAATTAATTTTGCGATCGCACGAGAACCCCCCGCCTGTAAGCTAAAAGCTGCACGCTTACAACCCAAAATCGCAATGGCACTGCTACATCGGGACAATGGGGGCAAGAGTCTGCTTGTCCTGGGGATAATTTGGCTGCTGGGGGCAATTAGCGATCGCCTCTGGTTTGCATTCGATCGCACGGTACCCGCCTGGGATCAAGCAGAATACCTGACTGGAACCCTGAATTACTGGCAGGTGCTCCAGCATCCGCAATGGTTATCGGGGGAATGGTGGTCACACTTTTGGCTGCTTTCGACCAAAATTCCGCCCTTGATTTTTATTGCGACAGTCCCATTTTTGCGTGTATTTGGCACTCGCCCTGATGAAGCAACATTAGTTTTTTTATTATTTAGTGCGATTCTCCTCGCTTCAGTTTATAGTTTGGCTGTCCAATTGTTCGATCGGCAAGTCGGTTTGTGGGCCGCAGCAATTTGTGTAGTATTACCAGGACTTTATCGGTTCCGCTTGCAATTTTTACTCGACTATCCCCTAACTGCTGCGATTACTTTGACTTTCTTTTGTCTGACAATGTGGAGGAAGGAAGGTTCGGCAGCGGATTTTGTAGCGGATTTAACGGATAAAAGTTTGTTGGAAAAACGAACTAAGAAAAAGTATAAGTTCTCCCCATCGGGGGCGGGCACGGGGGCACCGCCCCTACATACCCTCTTCCCGTCATCTTTCTTTTGGTCGATCGCATTTGGTATCTCTCTCGGTTTATCAATCCTAGTCAAACACACTACCGTACTATTTCTCTTCACCCCAATTGTGTGGTTGGCTGTCGGTACTGTGCGACAAAAAGCTTGGGGAAGATTAGCTCAATTGGCTGGTGCTTTGTTGTTGTCGATAGTCGTATTTGGCCCTTGGGCAAAAACTAATTGGTTGTTGATTTTGACAGGGGGAAAACGGGCAACATTTGATTCGGCAATGGCAGAAGGAGACCCTGCACTCAATACAATCAATGCTTGGATTTACTACGGTCAGCATTTGCCTGAACATATTTCTTGGCCACTATTACTCATTCCTTTAGTAGGATTTTTACTCTATTATTGGCGCAATAGGCAAGATAGTTTATCAATTATTCATCTCAAATCCTGCCGCTGGCTAGGAGTTTTTTGGGTTGGAGCTTATCTGATTAATTCCCTGAATATTAATAAAGATGATCGATATGTTTTACCTTATTTGCCAATAGTTGCAATTTTTCTGGCTTACTGTTTGACGCTGTGGCCGCAAAGATGGGGACGACAAATTCGCTGGAGTACAATTAGCTTAGCAATACTAGCGATGCTTTTCCATATCTGGCCTTTGGGAGGTTCTTTCGGACATAATTTAGTCCAAGTTATTAGTCCGGGAAATTCTAGTTATCCTTACTTAGGGAAAGAGTGGCCACATCGAGAGGTTATTGCAGAAATTATTGAGACAGAACCTTATTTGCAATCTACTTTAGGTGTGTTACCTTCAACACCGGAAATTAATCAGCACAATTTGAATTATTATGGTGCTTTGGCGAAATTTCAGGTTTACGGACGACAGGTTGGAACAAGTGTAGCAGAAGTGCCGCAAGATGTGCGATCGCTTTCTTGGTTTCTGACTAAAACGGGGCCACAAGGTTCGATTCGCCAGCGGATTAAAAAAGCCCAAAATGCAGCGGTGGCGGCTATCGAAAAGGGCGACAAATTTCAGTTGCAAAAAAGTTGGCTTTTGCCTGACAATACTAATTTGAATCTTTATCGGAAGCGCTGGCGGGCTGTGGAAATACAGCCTTTGAATGAAGTGCGATCGCAAGTACAATTGGAACAAGTTACACTGGCTGCAAAAGCTGTTCCTGGAGTTCCACTGCCTGTAACGTATATTTGGTCTGGGCCTTGGCAACAGTTGCGATCGGGTTTGGTGTTGCTGACATGGAAAAATCGGCGAGGTAGTGAGGTTCAAACAGGCCAGACTGATCGGATTTTACACGATCGCGCGATCGGTCAAGCAACTTTGCATCCGGGGATTTTGGGGGCGGATAAATTTGCTGTCGGGTTTCGAGTAGTCGATCGCACGGCGATGCTTCCTCCGGCTAATCTTGCACCGGGAAGTTACAATCTAGAAGCTACTTATCTCAATCGCAAAACTGGCGAAACTTATCCGCTAAATGTGCCGACAGTTAGTGTTAAAATCGAGGCAGAACCTCTAGAAATACGTCCCCAGGCTGTACCTGGGAACGATAATGACAAAAAGTTTAAAATTGAGGCAAAACCTGGGAATGAGGATAATACAGACAAGCCTGAGTTAGATTTGGTGACTCAGTTGCGGACGATGGCGAGTAATTTACCGAAAGGATTACCCGGTTTAAAGCCAGTATTCGAGCAGATTGGACGGATTAATCAGTACGATCCAGTCCAAGATTATACCGTTCAAGCGGAACAAGCGTTAGAATATCGATTGAAGCAAGAACCGAATAATCTAGAATTGGCTTATGAGTTGGCATTTGCTAGGGCATTGCAGCAGAATGTAGAAGGTGCGATCGCAGCTTTAGAAAAAGTCGCTCAACTAGACTCACAAAACCCCTACGCCTATGCTTATCTAGCTTTTGTCAACTTGTATGGTTGGCATCCCAAGGCTGCTGAAACTGCCTTAAAACCTGCTCTGATTCTCAACCCCAATCTACCAGAAATTCGAGTATTGAATGGTGTAGCGACACTTTTGCAAGGTAATCTGATTCAAGCATGGCAAGATTTGCAATATCTAAAAAAGTTGAAAATTTAACAATCCCTTGAATTGTGGCACGGGCATCCTGGCTGTGCTTATAAATCTGTAACGCCTGTGCTTATAAATCTGTAAAAAACACAAAACGAATGAACCAACTAAGAATTGTCTCCCTAATTCCCAGTGCCACCGAAATTGTAGCAGTTTTAGGATTAACTGATGCCATTGTGGGGCGTTCTCACGAATGCGATTATCCGCCAGAAATTCAAAATCTACCTGTTTGTACCCAGCCTAAATTCAATCCTGAAGGAACTAGCAGCGAAATTCACAACCGCGTGACAGAATTGTTGCAAAATGCGCTCAGTGTCTATAAAGTAGAAATAGATACTTTGGAAAAATTGCAGCCAACTCACATTATTACTCAAGCTCAATGTGAAGTCTGTGCTTGTTCTTTAACAGAGGTTGAACAAGCGGTAAGCACGCTGGTAAATAGCCAGCCGGAAATTATTTCTTTGCAGCCGAATTTGCTAGCAGAAATCTGGACGGATATTGAACGAGTTGCAGATGCTTTGGGCGTAGATGGCAAAAGTGCGATCGACCTTTTGCAATCCCGCATCAATGCTATTATCTTAAAAACCCCAACATTAACTGTTAAACCTACAGTAGCCTGCATCGAATGGATTGAACCTTTGATGGCTGCGGGTAACTGGATTCCTGAATTGGTAGCTATGGCGGGAGGGAATTCGCTGTTTGGAATTGTCGGCCAACATTCACCTTGGTTAAAATGGGAATCGCTAGTGGAAGCTAATCCTGATATAATTATTTTTATGCCGTGTGGCTTTGATTTGAACCGCACTCGCATTGAAGCAATGCAAATAACCAAATATGCAGAATGGTCAACTTTGACAGCAGTGAAAACTGGGAAAGTTTACATAACTGATGGTAATGCTTACTTTAATCGACCAGGGCCAAGATTGGTTGATTCGTTAGAAATTTTAGCAGAAATTATCCATCCTGAAATCTTCGATTTTGGCCACAGAGGTGAGGGTTTACAGCCATTTTAGTTTATTTGGAAAAAGGACTAAAGTCCTGACTACAAACCAGTTAGTTCCTTTGTAGTTGGGATTTTAGTCCTTTTTTCAGTTGATGCAAAAATTGCTATTTTTACTTCGCATCGCCAGGAATCAAAACCTTGTCAATTACATGAATCACACCATTGCTAGCTTGGATATCAGCCTTAACAACATTAGCGCCGCCCACAGTAACTTTGCCACCACTAACTACTACCTTGACTGGGCTTTTTTCAACAGTTGGAACATCACCAGATTTCAGGCTGGTAGAAAGAACTGAACCAGACACAACGTGGTAAGTCAAAATCTTAGTAAGTTTGGCTTTGTTTGCGGGTTTCAGCAAATCATCCAAAGCGCCTTTTGGTAAAGCAGCGAATGCCGCGTCTGTCGGGGCAAAAACAGTGAAGGGGCCTTTTCCTTGTAAAGTTGGAACTAATCCTGCTACTGTCAAAGCTTTCGTCAAAGTCTTGAATTGAGGGTCGCCAGATGCAATAGCGACAATATCCTTCGCCTGGGCCATTGGTGCAGGTGATGCAGCGGTTTTGGTATTTCCTGCAACTTGTTGAGTTGTCGCCACGTTAGCAACACTGGTGTTGGCATTGATGTGAGCCCAAGCTGGGAAACCGATTAGCGCACTAACGCCAATTACTCCTGCGAAACCTGTCAGTTGTTTCATCCAGCTAGGTAAATTTGAATTTTTCATTGTGTTTGTGTTTCCTTGTAAGATCAAACATTGAACTTGAATTCTTTTGTTAGCCTGTTCTGCACAATCTGGAATGGCTCGAAAGGCTAAAGTAGAGCTAGAATTTGCTTAAATTCTCGATCGCACCAAAACTTCCTTAATATAACGCAACATTAGGAAAAAAGATCCTCAAGCGCTGAATCATTTGTAACTCAAAACCTCAATCACCGAACCGCTTGCTGGTAAAGTGCTCGATCGCACCGAAAGTGTATCATTATTCGATCGACGCACGGTTGTACCATCCATCAGCGCCAAGAATTCATCGAGTGTGACCAAATCGCACGCAGCATCAGCAGCTTGGGTTTTGAAATGAGTGGGAATCACCATCTTTGGTTTCAGAATCTGCAAAGTTTGCTTCGCTTCAGCCGGAGTATAGGCTTTCGGGCCACCACCGACGGGAATCAACACCACATCAGGCCGCCCAATCAAGATTTGTTCTTCAATGCCGATCGGGCCTGCAATTCCACCCAAGTGTAAAATCTTAACACCAGCTTGCTGCCAAAGCCAAGCCACATTCACCCCAAATCGCCTTCCCCCTTGCCGGTCTTTTTCCGTCCGAATGCCTTGCACCTTCAGTCCATTTGACTGATAAGTCCCCGGTTCGTACAAAAGACCCGGATTGCCCGAAAATCCATCTATCGCCCCTTCATCGAGCAACCGGCTGCTAATCAGAATCAAATCTGTAGCCACCTTGGGAGCGCGATAGCCCGCTGTACAACCCAGGGGACGAAAAGGATTCACCAGCACCCTCGCACCGCCTCCTGTAAACAAGAAGCAAGTGTGGCCCAACCACTGAATCGATAAAGAATCAGCAGTTTGAGCTTGATAGCTTTCCCATCCAGATGGCAAACCAGTTGCTAAAGCTGCCAATAAACTTGTCTGTGCGTAACGCATTAATTGTCGCCGTTTCATCTTTTGGTTACAGTTATCCGGTGTTTGTCGTTTTTTGTTATACCATAAATCGATCCAAAAACGATATTAAACCAAACTAAACTGTGATCTCAAATCCGGTAGCATCGAACTTCTAAAATCGAGTCAAGATTCAACAATCAGGGACAGTGAAAGCACAATTAATACAATTCATCTGCGTTAATCTGTGTGTATCTGCCTGTATCTGCGGTTGAAAAAAGAGAATTTTGTCACCGCAGATGATAATGGATGAACGCAGATTCACGCAGATTAAGAGAAGAGAGATTTGCATAATATAGCTCTAAAGCCGTTCCAAGAAATTGCGTAATAACTGTTTCCCCGAAGTCGTTAAAATACTTTCCGGGTGAAATTGTACCCCTTCAATATGCGGATATTCCCGATGCCGCACGCCCATAATAGTTCCATCCTCAACCCAAGCCGTAATTTCCAAAACCTCTGGACAACTCTGCTTTTCTATGACCAAACTGTGATAGCGAGTTGCAATCATCGGCGATTCCACACCCCGAAACACCCCGATTCCCCTGTGTTCAACCTGAGAAGTTTTGCCGTGCATTAATATCGGTGCAGAAACAATTTTGCCACCGAATACTTGGCCGATACTTTGATGTCCGAGACACACGCCTAAAATTGGCATAGTCGGCCCCAACTCTTTGATTAATTCCAGAGAAATTCCCGCATCTTCCGGCCGCCCTGGGCCTGGAGAAATCACAACTGCGGCCGGCTGCAATCGGCGAATTTCTGCTAGAGAAATTTGGTCGTTGCGGTAGACTTGCACTTCATTTGCTACTGGCAACTCAGCACCTAGTTCTCCTAGATACTGCACCAAATTATATGTAAAACTGTCGTAGTTATCGATGACTATAATCACAGGTTAAGTTTGATTTAAGGTCTAATTTGCTATAGCTAATTGAACTGCTGTTAGCAAAGGAGGTAACAAAAGTGCCGCAGCCACAATCGCAGCCGCCATTGCTGATACTAGCACCGCCCCAGCAGCGCAGTCCTTGGCAATTTTCGCAAGTTCGTGGTAAGATTGTCCTACAGTCAAGTCTACTAGGGATTCGATCGCCGTATTCAACAATTCCATTGCCAAAACTATGCCAATGGTAACGCCGATCACGGATATTTCCACAGGCTTCAAGTGCAAAAATATGCCTAGTCCGATCGCCAAAGTGCCAATTACCGTGTGGATGCGAAAATTTCGCTGAGTTTCAAAAGCGTAAGTCAAGCCAGCCCAAGCATATTTAAAACTAATCGCTAAGCTAGATGCTATTTTCCAGGACAGTTCTCGATTGTATTTTAATGCTTTTTTTGACCCGTTGACTGTCTGGTTGGAAGAGTCTTGAGGCATGGGTAGAAGCTGTGCAATATTTGATATTTTTGAGTGTTGATCTAGTGTCATATACAACCAACTTTAAGTGATAAAGACGAGTACGTTTGAATCATGAAAGATTGACTTCACTAAGTCTCGATAACTTTCCTAGGTTTTTACTCAACTTTTTATGTAATTTCAGAAAATTATGTTTGACTTCCCATGATTTGTCAACTTAGTCTCAACCCAGTCTATTCAATCTAAAATCCCTGTCATGGTGTTTGGATCACAAGACCTATTCCTTGCAGCAATGTTTCTTGTCGATCGAGCATTTGAGTTAAACTCTCTTCATCCGGGTGATCCCACCCCAAAAGATGCAGGAAACCGTGGGCTGCAAGCCAAGCTAGTTCAGTCTTCAGGGGATGTCCTTGCTGCTGGGCTTGTCGGTTAGCTGTATCGATCGAAATTATGATATCACCCAAGTATAGGGGTTCAGATGACGACATTTCTTCGGGCTGAGGACAGTCTACTTCTAAAGCTGCAAAAGATAGCACATCGGTCGATCGCTCTTGTTGGCGATACTGAGAATTCAGGGATTGCATTTCATCATCCCCTGTCAGACGCAGACTAACTTCGTAGCCCGTGGCTACAGGTAAATCCTCCGCCTGGTTTTCCAGCCAAACACTAAACCAAGTTTCCCAGGTTTCGGCGGAAATTTCCCCGCTGGCTGCACTTTGAGATTGATTGGAATCGTCGGCGGATTGTTGGGCTATCCCATAACAATCTTCGACGTTCACATCTATCTGCATCTTTTTGGTTTCCTGTCAAGCATTTTTATAGGTAATTTTTGTACAATTTCAGATTGTGCGATCGGGCTAACAGAATTTTCGGTTTCAGCAGGAACAATACAATAATTTGTTAAAAATTGCAAGCAACTGGGACAATAATCAGCTTAACTTGGTTCTGAAAAATTACAATTAATCTGGGATTGCCCAATTGATTGCTTGAATCCCGATTCAAGAGTTGAAATAGCGATCGAGAAATGCCAAACCGACGAGTACGCCCAAAAGTGCAGCAGCAGTCAATGCGAAATGAAACAGAGAAGTCGCGCGCTTTCGCACCATATTCCGCATGGCTAGTTTGACATAACTCGGTGGAGGTGTTGTGCCCGCAGATTGTGTTGGGGTTTCGGCGACTGGTTCTTCGGAGGTTGTCACGGAAGGAGGTTGGGTCATATTCGTTACTTTAGAAGATTGACAGAGTGTGCTCTGATGTTAACAAAAATGTAACGTTTTGTGTAGGGACACGGCATTGCCTTGGACTCTATATCATTCTGCGATCTCGCTATTGCGGAGTTCGAGTTGGTTGGCGCGATCGTTTCTAGCTTGTTCTATTTCTACTATGCCGCGAATTGACGCGATCGCCTGTTCGATTAAACTGGTTCCGTGTCGGAAATATCCTAAGTCGCCTGCTATTTGCGATCGCATATACGGCGCAATTTTTATCTCGAAGTTATTTAATATAGATAGTTCTTCCTTATCGCCTTCAATCATAACACATATTTTCTGCAAAATGTCATTATAATTGTAAAGATTTAGGGCATTGGGAATAGGGAATAGGGAATAGGGAATAGGGAATAGGTAATAGGTAATTGGTAATGCCCAATGCCCAATGCCCAATGCCCAATGCCCAATGCCCAATGCCCTATTCCCTTAACTTTAAACCGCTTTCAAGATTTCGTCATCGACTGAAAAATCAATCTCAGCTTTATCCCTTCCCGAAACTACATAATCATTCTGAAATGAATCTTTCAAGCCAGAAACTAGGTCGAATTCTGGTTTCCAGTTAAGTTCAGTGACAGCCTTATTCACTGATGCACAAAAATGCTGCAATCTCATCGGAAAAGCTTTCTTTTTGCCGAAGTCAAATTGTTTCGGATCGTAGTGTATAATCTTAATAGAATCGAGTGATTTGCCAGCAGCTTGAATGCAGGCGCGGGCTAAACCGTCAAAGGTGACAAATCGATCGCCTGAAACGTTGTAAATTTGCCCGATCGCACTTTTATTGCCCACAACCGCCGCCATCGCCCTAGCCAAGTCTTGACAATGCCCTAACTGCGTGAAATACATTCCATTACCAGGAATCGGAATCGGTCGATCGCGCACAATGCGATCGAAAAACCATGCCTCCAAATCGTTATAATTTTGGGGGCCATAAATATATGTCGGGCGAATCGAAGTCCAAGGCAAACCAGACTCGGCTAAGTAAGTTTCCGTTTCACATTTACCCAAATGGCGGCTTTTCGGATCCGTAGCGTCCCCTTCGATGTGAGGCATTTGATCGGATTTCAAATAAACCCCCGCAGAGCTCATATAAACAAAGTGCTGCACCCTGCCTTTAAATATTTCAGCTAAAGGCTTTGTATCGCTCAGTTCACGGCCGTTGTTGTCAAAAACGACATCAAACTCCTCCGTGGATAATTTATCTTTAAGTTGATCGAGATTTGTGCGATCGGCCTGAATCTGCTGCACTCCCGAAACAGGCACCGGCTTATTGCCACGATTAAACAGTACCACATCATGCCCTTGTGCTGCTAAAATCTTAGTAAGATAAACCCCGACAAATCGAGTGCCGCCCATCATTAAAATTCGCATTGTTTTCCATGCTCCTTAGAGTTAGTGTAAATATCTTACAATAAAGTCAGTCCTGAGCTTTACTTAAACTAAACATAATTTCAATTTACCTCAAATAGCCCTATGCAAGTTCCCCGACTACATCCAGAAACCATCGAAGAAGTCAAACAAAGAGCCGACATAGTAGATGTCATTTCTGGTCGCGTCGTCTTGCGAAAACGGGGCAAAGAATTCGTAGGATTGTGTCCATTTCACGACGAAAAATCTCCCAGTTTTACCGTCAACCAAGCCAAACAAATGTACTATTGTTTCGGCTGTGGCGCTGGCGGAAATGCCTTTAAGTTTCTCATGGAATTAGAGAAACGCTCATTTAGCGAAGTCGTATTAGACCTAGCTAAAACCTATCAGGTACAAGTCAAAACAGTCGAACCAGAACATCGACAAGAATTGCAGCGCCAAATTTCTTTGCGAGAACAACTATATGAAATTTCCGCACTAACCGCCAAGTTTTACGAACACGCTTTGAGACAACCCCAAGGACAAGAACCCCTAGCATATCTGAAATCTGAACGACAACTTAGCGAAGAAACTATTCAACAATTTCAGTTAGGTTATGCACCACAAGGTTGGGAAACTCTCTGTAGCTATTTGATAGAACAAAAACACTATCCAGCCCAGTTAGTAGAACAAGCCGGACTAATTGTACCACGCAAATCAGGAGGTAGTGGCTATTATGACCGCTTCCGAAATCGTGTGATGATTCCCATCCGCGATACCCAAGGTAGAGTCATCGGTTTTGGCGGCAGAGCTCTCGGTGATGAACAACCGAAATATCTCAACTCTCCCGAAACAGAACTATTCGATAAGGGCAAAACTTTGTTTGCCTTAGATACAGCCAAAATAGCGATTAGTAAAGCCGATCAAGCAGTGGTTGTAGAGGGGTACTTTGATGCGATCGCACTTCATGCAGCCGGCATTGGCAACGCCGTCGCTTCCCTCGGCACAGCCCTCAGTTTAAACCAGGTGCGACAATTATTGCGCTACACTGACTCCAAACAAATCATCCTGAATTTTGATGCCGATAAAGCGGGAACTCAAGCAGCAGAAAGAGCGATTGGAGAAATCGAAAAACTCGCTTATCAAGGCGAAGTACAACTGCGAGTTCTGAATATTCCCGATGGCAAAGATGCTGATGAATTTCTCAAAACTTACTCTTCTGAACAATATCGAGAATTACTCAAGAATGCTCCTCTGTGGCTAGATTGGCAACTGCAACAAATGCTAATCAATCAAGATTTGAAACAAGCAGATACTTACCAGCAAATTACTAAAAGAATCATTAAATTATTAACCAATATCACGGATGACAATCAACTCACACATTACCTACAAAAATGCGCCGAAATTCTCAGTAAGGGAGATTATCGGCTGACCAAAATGCTCGCAGATAACTTGTTGAATCAAGTAATCAACGATTGGGGAAAAAGGCTGAGTCAAGATGAATCATTGACAATGCCGCTGTTGATCAAAAAGAAGCTGAAACCAACAAGTAGCAAACAATCCAAAAAACAGAGTAGCAGTAGCCTCAACAATCAGTCAAAGGAAAGCTTTTTGGCTGTAGCCCGGAGTCTTTTGGAAGAAGCAGAAGGGCAATTGTTGCAGATATATTTGCATTGTCCCGAATACCGCCAAGATGTTCGAGAATCGATAGAAGCTAGAGAAGTCCAGTTTAGCCTTTCTCACCACAGATTTTTGTGGCATCAGATTTTGAATGCAGAAATTTTCCACAAAATCTCTTTACAAATAGCGCCATCTGAGTTAATATTAAGGTTGCAAGATAGCTTGATCGAATATCCCAATCAACTCAATCAAATTTCCCATCTATTTCACTTAAACGAGTTGTCGGAAAAAAACGTTTACCGTGCACCTTTAGTAATTCGGTCAGCTTTGGCGTGTATCGAGCAAATTATCAGCATGAAGCGCCGCCGCATCGCACTGAATATGTGGGAAAACACGGATGCTGCTAGCAATTGTGAAGAGGCTTTAGAATATCATCAACAATTCCTGGCTGAACAAGAATGGATACGGGAATTAGAGCGGTTGCGTCAAGTCAATTTTTATGATTTAATCTCAGTACCCTGGAGTGGGAATTTTTAGATTACTTTTGGGTACTGAGATTAAATCCTACTGAAATAGTCGTCTATGCTTCAGTCGGCGCAGGCGGACTTTGTTTTTGGTAGGGACAATTCCCCTGTGGTTTCCCCGGTTTCAACCGAGGATATAATGAGTGCGTCATTGATGTCCATAGTCGCAAACTTTAGCACTTCATTAAAAGCTAAACCCCGTATTTTTAGTTCCCAACGAATGCCTTTTGCTTTCATCCGTTTGGCTTTTCGCATATCGACATCAGTAACCTTTTGATGCAGGAGCAAATATTTCATGGCTGCTGTAGCTTCAAGTTTTCTGGGATATGCAATATAGGTGATAAATCCACCATCCCAATGATTGGCGTTACGGATGCTGCTGATAGTAGCAACTCTTGGACTAAATCGGTTCCAGTAAAAGTCACTGTATCCGACTGACTGTGTTTTAACGTGGAGTTTGTTTGGCATCTGACTGAACTCCTATAGCCTTTTTGCGGGTTTAGCAATACCGCTTTGGTGCTGCTATTCATAATTATAGCAAATTATTGAATAAAGATCAATTTTTCGCAAATAAACTTTGCATTTACAAAAGTTTGAATCGGTGGCTGCGAGTGTGGAATGTCGGGTTGATGTCTGGCTAATTCATAGATTTTTTAAACGCAGGCCAATAATGATGACATCTCTTTCAATTCCATCAAGTTCGGCGACTTGTGGCAGATGTCCCCAGGGCTGAAAGCCAAATTTGGAGAAGAGTTTTAAACTGGGTTGATTGTGGGCAAAAACTATGCCGATTAAGGTTTTAATTCCTAATTCTGGACTGCGCCCAATTGCTTGTTGTAGTAATTTTTGTCCGACTCCGCAGGATTGGCGATCGGGCGCGACATAAATACTAACTTCTGCGGTATGCTGATAGGCAGCACGTCCGTAGAAAAGCTGCAAGCTGAGCCAGCCAATGATGCTTTGTTCTGATTCGATGACCCAAATTGGTAGGGAATTGGGGGAGTGTTGTCTGTACCAGGAGAGACGACTTTCGACTGAGATTGGTTCTAAATCTGCTGTGGCCGATCGCCCTGGTATGGCTGCGTTGTATATTTGGACTATTGCTGGTAAGTCGTTTTCTAGTGCGTCGCGGATTTGCATGGTTTGGTTGATTGTTGGCTGTTGATGGTTTAATCGAATTCTACCTAGAAATGGCTCTTTTTACTTGGAATTGAGCTACAAAACTGAAAATATTATAGATGCAGGCGATCGCACTTTATCTATTATCAAAAAAGGGCGATCGATCTTCCTGACCAAGATCCAGCTATCTAGTTGACTGAAAAACTCCCAGCCTCAGCATCCTTAATTGCCTGCCTCAAATGAACCAAGCGCCTTTGTCTACTGTCATTTTCTAACTGCATTGTAATGTCTTCTAATTCCAGAGTCGCTGCTTCGATTGCTAAACGACTGCGGCGCAAATTAGCCAATAATCTTTTGGCTGTTTGAGGGTCGGGAATACGCGGTTGGCTAGTCATGGCAAATTCCACTCCGTTTTCACTTCTTGAATACTCCGTTCCATGCTATCCCGGAGACGATCCTATTTTAATAGGATTGTTTTCAGGCTATTGGATGAATGGGAATCAAAAAGTGCGATCAGCATCCTTGGAAGTGCTAACGGGCGATGGTTGGTTGGGGATGAGGGACGCGATCGTGCTGTAGGATGAAAAAACTGCCAATTCTCCCACTGCTATGCCTGAATCCCTCCAGCAAGAAGCCCAAGCCATACTACATAATCTTGCATCTATTCCTTTTCAGGACTGTATTGCCCTTTCCAAGCAATTTCGTGAACTTCCGATGAGGGCTGGTATCTACGCTGTCAAACATCGTACCCTTGAAATCCTCTACATTGGCAAAACCAGAACACTACGCGATCGCTTTCGTGGTGGTCACAAAGCTTTACTTTGGGCATTTATTGAAGAATTGAAAGCCACAGACATCCGAATCGCTTTTTACCAATTAGATTTTACTCAGTGGATTCAGCTATCATCAGAGTTAGAAAGCCTAATCATTCAAGCGATTAACCCACCGTATAACGTGAAAATTCCAGCGAGGGACTAATTGTATGCAAACCCAGCCTGCTATCACCGAACATCTGTCACCGGAATTAGCACAAATCTTTCTAGAAGGATTACCCAAAACCATTCGTGAAGGACTGTCCATGCGGGCTAAAGCAATGAACTATCCTGTTTGGGCGGTCATTGAAATGGCGATCGCAGGATATCTTGATGAAGAAGCTATATCCTTTACTGATTGCAAGCCCAAGCTCGACTAGAGATTGTGCAGTGAACTCCCATGAAAGAGGATCGGAAGGGCGATCGGGTGGTCAGAAACCGGGTTTTTTACTGAGAAGACGCGTCACAGCACCCATATCTGGTGAAAAACCCGGTTTCTTTGGTCGAAGTGCGTCTAGGACTGTATTGTTGTTATATGTTGAAATAAAAGGCTAGGAATGATAGCATCTTTCGTCGCAAATAAAAATAAAAAAAAATAAAAAAAGTTTTTTGGCAAAACTGCATAATTTTGGGGAAGAACTCCTGATAAGTAATTAAGGCAAGGTGGTTATCTCAAAAATAGCGCCTGCCTGTTTACACTAAACAGGAAAAAGACATTGGCAGTATTGACTGGATCGGCAACAAATGACAATCTCATCGGCACATCACTCGATGACAACATCTCAGGCCTCGATGGCAATGACACAATCAGTGGCTTAGATGGCAACGACACCTTACTCGGCGGTGCAGGAAACAACAGCCTCAGTGGGGGTGGAGGCAATGACAGCCTTGTCGGTGAAAACGGCGATGACACCCTGGATGGAGGTATCGGCAATGAC
>REAP01000269.1 GCA_004294385.1 Oscillatoriales cyanobacterium
CAAATTACCTCTTGTGGAACGGGCATCTTGCCCGTTGCAACTGAGATATTGTATCATGCTCAATCAGATTTTTATGAACAGGCAAGATGCCTGTTCCACCCAAAATCATCTCTTGTGGAACGGGCATCTTGCCCGTTGAAGCAGACTAAAAACAAAGGACGGGGTTTTCAACCCAATTTCCTGATAAAAAGTTAAACTAAGCAAAGTTACCGAGAGTGAAAAATCATGGCTAAATCCGATCGCCCTTTCAGCTACCCCACAACCCGCAAAATCGACCAAACCGACGATTACCACGGCGTCCCAGTATCCGACCCCTACAGATGGCTGGAAAACCCCGACTCAGAGGAAACCCAAGCTTGGGTAGAAGCCCAAAACGCCGTCACCTTCGGCTACCTGAATGAAATTCCCGCGCGGGAAAAAATCAAACAGCGACTGACTCAGCTTTGGGATTACGAGAAATATGGTATACCTTTCAAAGAAGGTGATCGTTATTTCTACTACAAGAATGATGGTCTGCAAAATCAATCCATCCTCTACACCTTAACATCCCTGGATGCCGAACCAAAAGTATTAATTGACCCCAACACTCTCTCGGAAGACGGAACCGTTGCTTTGGGTGGCATAGCTATCAGTGAAAATGGCAAATATATGGCCTATGGTTTGTCAACTTCCGGTTCCGATTGGCAGGAATGGAAAGTCCGTGATGTTGAAACAGGCGCAGATTTATCCGACCATTTAAAATGGGTGAAATTCTCCGGCGCAGCTTGGACGCACGACGGTAAAGGATTCTTTTACAGTCGCTACGATGAACCCAACGAAAAAAGTAAACATGAAGATGTTAACTATTACCAAAAACTGTTTTACCATAAGCTAGGAACACCACAATCTGAAGACGTATTAATTTACGATCGCCCAGACCAAAAAGAATGGGGATTTAGTGGTGGCGTTACTGAAGATGGCAACTACTTAATTATATCAGTTTGGCAGGGAACTGAAACAAAAAACCTGATTTTCTACAAAGATTTAACTGCACCAGAATCCGCAGTCGTAGAATTAATTAGCGAATTTGAGGCGGAGTACAATTTAATCGACAATGAAGGCTCTGTTTTCTGGATTCAAACCGACTTGAATGCACCGCTGGGCCGCGTAATTGCGATCGACATCAACAATGCAGAAAGTCAGGGGGGGTTCACAGAAATTATCCCCGAAGCAGCCGAAACCCTCGGAGGCATTGGCATCCTCAACAATCAATTTGTCACTTCCTACCTGAAAGATGCCTACACCCAACTTAAAATATTCAATTTAGATGGCTCTTTCGTGCGACAAATAGCCTTGCCCGGAATCGGCTCAGCGGGAGGATTCGGTGGCAAAAGACACGAAACCGAAACTTTTTATGCTTACACGAGTTTCACTGCACCAAACACCATTTATAGCTACAATATGGTGACAGATGAAAGCAAGGTTTACCGCCAGCCAAAGGTGGATTTCAACCCGGATGATTACGAGACAAAACAAGTATTTTATCCGAGCAAAGACGGTACACAAGTACCGATGTTTATCACTCACAAAAAAGGTTTGCAGCTAGATGGCAATAACCCGACTTACCTTTATGCCTATGGCGGTTTTGGGATATCGCTAACTCCGAGTTTTTCGGTTAGCAGAGTCGTGTGGTTGGAGATGGGCGGAGTTTGTGTCACAGCCTGTTTGCGGGGTGGTGGCGAGTACGGGGAAGCATGGCACCAAGCAGGTACAAAGTTGAACAAACAAAATGTGTTTGATGACTTTATCAGTGCGGCGGAATGGTTGATCGCAAATAAATACACGCAGCCGGCTAAATTGGCGATCGCAGGTGGCAGTAATGGCGGCTTATTAGTGGGAGCCTGCATGACTCAGCGACCTGAGTTATTCGGTGCAGCACTGCCCGCTGTTGGTGTGCTGGATATGTTGCGCTTCCACAAGTTTACCATTGGTTGGGCCTGGACTTCGGAATACGGTTCGCCCGAAAATGCAGAGGAATTTGCCACGATTTATGGCTATTCTCCCCTGCACAATCTCAAACCGGGAACGGTTTATCCGGCGACAATGATTACAACGGCGGATCATGACGATCGCGTAGTTCCGGCCCACAGCTTCAAGTTTGCTTCTGCTTTGCAAGAAATGCACGGTGGAGAAAACCCGGTGTTGATTCGGATTGAAACTAAGGCGGGACATGGTGCTGGTAAACCCACTGCGAAAGTGATTGAAGAATTGGCTGATGAATGGGCTTTTTTAGTGCGCGAACTGGATATTAACGCCTAAAACGTTGTTTGAGAACCCGACTTATTCAATAAGTCGGGTTCTTTTTATTCTATTTTTGTTGATTTTTGTAGCTTTTACTTGTAATTTTTAAATTGCTGTGCTATTTTTGATTTCAAGTTTTCTCACTACAATTTTATATAACTATTAAGCTATCAACTATCAGCACCTATATAATCATCGCAACTTTCCAGTTGTTCAATGATAAAAAAATCTATATTCAAAAATATTTATCGTTCAAATTTAACAGTTTTGGTAAATATAAGCACACGAAAAAGTATCAGTATCGCAATTACTGCAAGTTTTTGAGAAATATTTAACTCCGTGCCATCGCAGTTATGGCACTGAATTTTACAGCAGATTGCAGGTAGGGACACGGCACTGCCCATAGGTGTCTTAAGGTTCATTCCACAGCCCGACAGGGGTTGAAACCCCTGTCTAATAGCTAAAGTCCTCTAAAAGAGGACTAATGAGTTGAACATTCTTCTCTTCAGTCCTCTTGAGAGGACTTTAGGTGTCCCTAGGGGACGAGCGATGGCGGGGTGTACTTCATAAACCTGGAATCTGCTGTATGTATAAATATTAACTCTGTTGTCAAACTAAACTGTAGAAAACACGTAAATATTATTCTTAGAGACCAGCTTTTTTACAAAAGTTAATAAATTATTATTTGTCGATTTTTCTAATATCGGTTAGCTTAATTATGGCAATTAAGTCGATCAAAGAATCTAACAGAAGGTAAAGTATGTCTCCCGTAAAAACAGGTAACTTTGAAAAGCTTATTAGTAACATTCCATCGGGAAATCGCAGCTTTCAATCGCTATCAAAACCGAAAAGTGATTTAGTGATTGTTGACTCAAAACTAGACAAATATCAAGAATTAGTCAGCGGAGTTAAAGCGGGATTTGAAGTAATTGCGATCGCACAAGTCGGAAATGCGATCGAACAAATCACCGAAATATTAAACGAACGCAGCAATATAAACAGCATTCATATAGTCTCTCACGGCCAAGAAGCAGCACTAAAACTTGGCCAGGCAGAACTGAATATTGATAACCTAGAAACCTACAGCAGCCAATTACAGCAGTGGGGAAAAGCACTTAGCGAATCCGGGAGCATTCTACTATATGGCTGTAACATAGCCGCCGGCGAATCCGGCATTAAATTTGTACAAAAAATCAGTGAAATAACCGGCGCAAATATTGCCGCTTCCAACAACCTCACTGGAAGCGCAGCACTAGGAGGCGACTGGGAATTAGAAGTTACTACAGGACAAATAAATGTCGAATTAGCCTTTGAAAAAGAAGTATTAGAAGGCTACCCATCAGTCCTGGCTACCTTAGTAACTGAAGACTTTAAAAACTCAACGGTAATCGGGCCTTGGATCTATGGAATTGCTGGCACCTCCGCTCAACCAGGCTTAACGGCAGGCCCCGCCAACCCCAACGGTATTATTCCCAGTTTAGGAAATAACGAGCCAGCAAACACCGGCGCTTTGAGATTAACATCAAACCAGCAGAACCAATCAGCTTATGTCCTCTACAACAACCCCATCTCTGCCACAGATGGTCTGAGAGTTACGTTTGATTTCTTTGCCTATAACACCAGCACCGAGGGTGCCGATGGCATTAGTTTTTTCCTGATTGACGGAACAGCAACGCCAACAAAAGCGGGAGGCTTTGGCGGATCTCTAGGCTATGGTAGCAATAATAGTCTAAATGCTGCTCTGAGATCAGAGGGTATTTCAGGAGGTTACTTAGGTGTCGGATTAGACGAGTATGGCAATTTTTCCGAGCCTCAACCGCTCCCACCAACACGACCGACTTTCGGGCGTGTGGGTGGTCCCGGAATTACAAAAGATTCAATAGGAATTAGAGGCAGCGAAAGTAGAACCTATAGTTTTATAACTAACGCTTCCGTTGCTATTGGCATAGATAATGAAAATGCCACCACTCGCACCGCTCTTAATACTAAAAGACGCGTCCAAATTACATTATTCCCGACGACTTCAGCAACACCTAACCGTCTCACGGTTGCCTTAGACTTGGACGAGAACGAGATCTTTGGTCCGGGCGAAACACTGATCGACATACCAAATTTGACATTAGTAAACGGAGTAGTTCCATCTACTTTTAAATTTGGCTTTGCTGCTGCGACAGGTCCAGGTACAAACATTCACGAAATTAACAATCTCCTTGTCGAAAGTATAGATGAGCCTACACTCGTAGCCGACGTTTCCATTACCAAACAAGGGCCCCAGGTTGCCGCACTCGGCAGCACGATTACCTACACGATTACCTCCACTAATATAGGCCCCACTACCAGCGACGCCAAAGATGTCTTAATTCAAGATATCCTGCCCCCAGGCTTAACACCAGTCAGCATATCTGACAGCGGCACATACAACACCTTAACGCGGACTGTCTCCTGGCCGGCGATTCCGACTCTGGCTAGAGGCGTTAGCCAGAGTCGTACCATCACCGCCATAGCTCCCGCAACCCCCACCACCATAACTAACGTCGCTTATAGCAATTCCAGCACTTTCGATCCCGTTGTTGCGAACAATAATACTTCGCTACCAACCTCTAAAGTCATAACTACAATAACTGCTGTTGCCGATGTCGTTACCACAAAAAGCGGGGACACTACGGCAACTGCGGGCCGCACAGTTAGTTACACAATCACTACAGAAAATAAAGGGCCAAACACCGCAGAGAATGTCACAATTACTGACAGCATCATTCCCGGTTTAACAGGAGTCAGCATATCCGACAGTGGTACTTACAATACAACTACTGGGATTGTTACTTTCCCG
>REAP01000270.1 GCA_004294385.1 Oscillatoriales cyanobacterium
ACTAGCAATTGTGGGTATAAATCGACTGATTCAAGAATCTTTACACTCGAATTAAATCCGTCCTGAAGGACGGGGCTTTAGACCCAGTTTTTTGGTAAAGATGTCTGGTTGGCCCATCGCATTTGCAACTTTTCAATATCAAATACCCAGATTGGGTTTTGCAACAAGTCAAAGGCACTGAGGTGAAAAATATCTCCGCTAGGTGAGTAGGCCAAGTCTGGTTGCAGGCAATTTTGATGATTAATTGCGATCGCACTTTCTGTCTTTCTCTGTGTTTCAGGAGGTGCTGTTTGGACTTCCGGCGCTTCATTTTGCAGCAACACTTGACAATCTGATTCCAGGTTTCGCATCCTCAACCCAAGCTGCAATGCAATCTGTTGCAGGATCTGAACATCGAGAGATTCCCACTGACGCGGACTTTGGCAGTGATGAGCAATCAATAATCCCCAAAGCTTCGGGGATTGCGATTGTTTACTGCTGAGCAAAATTGGCACAACTAAATTGGCTTTAACTTGGAGGCGATCGAGCAATTCCACATAACAAGCTGGAAAATGACCAGCGTGAATATCAGAAATAGCACTGGTTTGTCCCTGTGTGTAACGCTCTACCCAGGTTGCTTCAAAGCAAGGATCATAAATCATTTGTCCCTGGATTGGCCGCCACTGGGCACCAACAGATTCCGCAAATACTACGCCATCTCCATGGGGCAGGAAGCGATAAATAATCACGCGATCGGTTTGCAGTAGCACCCTGGTTTCTGCTACCGCAAATTGCAAAATTATCTCCAAATTCGTGAAATCGTTGATTTGAATTGCAATTTTGAAAATTTTTTCTATAATTTTCTGTAACGCCCTAGAGAAAGACTGTTGTGTAGACATCTCCATCTTCCTTTGCTTCGCTCGACCAACTTTCTACCATTCTAACCTACTAGGTATGGTTGCGATAATTTATTGGGGAATTGGGAATTGGGAATGGGGAATGGGGAATTGGGAATTGGGAATGGGGAATTGGGAATTGGGAATTGGTTATTTGTTATTGGTTATTTGTTATTGGTTATTTGTTATTTGTTATTCTACCGATGCCCGATGCCCCATGCCCCATGCCCGATGCCCGATGCCCCATGCCCTATGCCCCATTCCCGATGCCCGATGCCCCATGCCCCATGCCCGATGCCCGATGCCCGATGCCCGATGCCCGATGCCCCATGCCCTATTCCCCATGCCCGATGCCCCATGCCCGATGCCCCATGCCCCATGCCCGATGCCCCATGCCCAATTCCCCATGCCCTATTCCCCATGCCCTATGCCCCATTCCCCAATTTAATTATGATAAACAGGATTGTCTGTAGGACTAATTAACCTGAGCAATTTTTGCTTAATCTGAGCATCAAATACTTCCCATTTCAGTCTTGCATAATCGCTATTCTCATTACCACCGGAAAGAAATCCCACTGGAATTTCAAAACCTCCAGCTTGACTTCTACCACCTCCAAAAAAGCGTCCTTGAGCATCTTGTCCAAAAGCTTCTTTGATGAATTCGTCAGGATCGAGAGTAAGTTTAGTAGTTCGCAGTGACCCAATTACTACTTCAATTTCCTCATCTCTATCGTGAACTATTCCGTAAACAACGGCTGTGTGTACGTTTTCCTCTGTGACTAAAAAGTCCGCTGCTTGGGGAATGGAATCGCGATCGTCATAGCGGAGATAGCCGATGCCGGCGATCGAAAAATTGTTCTGAACAAGGCGGTGTTTGAGCGATCGCTCGATCGCATCCATCACCCACTTAGACCGAGACGACTGCAACACCGCATTCAACAACTGCGGGTCATAAAACCGACTCAAATAGGCCGCAGCTAAAAAGTCTTCCTCCTCAGCTTGTCTGAGTGCATTCGTGTCCGATCGCAAACCGTGCATCAAAGCCGTAGCACACTTGATATGCTGACTGACATTACCATCGAGAGTTAGGAGTCCAGCTTGCAAATACTCAGTAAAAATCGTAGCTGTCGCGCGAATTTGGGGGCGCAAGTCGGCAAATTCTGCCTTCATTTCACCTTGCAAACTATGGTGGTCAATTACTGCGGCTATCGGAATTCCCGCAGCTAAAATCAACTCTGTTAATTGACAAGTCGTGCCTTGATTATCAATAAAAACACAACCCTGATAAGTTGATAAATCTTTAGTTTTTGCTATATCTAAAGTCCACCTTTGTAACGGTAAACCAGTCAATTTAACTAATGCAATATTTTCTTGATGACTGAGAGCACCAGCATAGATAATATCGCAGTGAATATCATACTGTTCAGCCACTAATTTGTAAGTCCAAGCACTCGAAAGCGCGTCAGGATCTGGGAAATCTTGCAGTAAGATTAACTGGCGATTACCACGGTGTCGATCGAACATTTGTCGTAATTGCTCAACTTGGCGATCGGTAGAATGGTCGGCAAATCGCCTGGGGCGACCATCTTCGACTGCAACTTCAGGTTTGCTACGCCGTTTTGCAGTCACATTTAGGGGCACAACATCGGTATTGGAGTCTATCTGATCTGGACGGTTAGGAGCTGTTTTCAGGAGGTCTTTCATATAGAAGAAGAAGGAAGAAGGAGGAAGGAGGAAGGAAGAAGGCCCTTCGACTTCGCTCAGGGTACGAAGAAGGCAGAAGGAAGAAAATGCAGCAGAAAGTGCGATCGCCTATGGTGCGACCACTTACATTTTATATCGTTTCCGGTTGCATCGGAATGATTTAACCGCGAAGGCGCAAAGGACGCAAAGGAAGAGAAGAGAGAGATTAATACAGGACGATGAAGAGACTTTTGTGCGATCGAGATTGTGAAGATTAAGTTTTGAACTTTTTAACTCAAAACTCAACACTTAACACTGAACATCGCTACAAAAAAATCCCCGCGCTTTCGCAACAGAGATTTCAAAGACCGATTACATATTTTTGCCATTCTTGGTGTAAACCACTCCTAACGTGTTTAGTCACTTCAAAGTAAAGACCGCTGTAAGGTTTCCGGGGTTGATGTCGTAGCAGCATTCCGGCTTCTTTCGGCGTTCGACTACCTTTTTTGACATTACAGCGCATACAGGCGGTGACGAGGTTTTCCCAGGATTCGACTCCTCCGCGCGATCGAGGAATCACATGATCCAGAGTTAAATCGTCCCCAGTATAACTACAGTATTGACAAGAGTGCGCGTCCCGGTGCAAGATATTCCGGCGAGTAAGTGGAATATCCTTGTACGGAACTCGGACGTAATGTCGCAGTCGGATGACTGTTGGTAGCGGGAAATTTGGCGCAATAAATTTCCCGTTATGTTCTACCTGCTCAGCTTTTCCTTTCAGCAACAAAACTACCGCCCTTCGCCAATTGGTGATGTTAAGGGGTTCGTAGGAGACGTTCAGCACCAGAACATTGCCCATTGTTGTATTGGATAGAATACTTTCACCGATCGTAACACAGGTTCCAGTTTTGGGGGGGCGAGGCAAAACAAGGGCATTGAGTCCTTCACGCCTCGCTACCGCATATTCAGAAACGACATCTAGGCGACAACAATTATCTGACCAGCAGATAGATTAGTAAAGTTATACGCCGAGCTTCCAGCGATGAGTGTCTCAAACTCTGTCGTGTTCATGATAATGCCACCCTTCGTGAAGCTCACTTTTGCTCCCGATATGCCGACAGTATAATTTCCTGTAGTTAATTGCAGCGTATCTTTGCCATTGCCACCACTAAAGCTGCCACTCCCAAACCCTTTGAGGATATCGTTACCATCTCCAAGAAGGGTACTGCCATTGCCACCAAAGCCACCATTGCTGGCATCCACGATATCTTGACCACTGCCGGTATCGATGATGCCATTGTTGAAGATGCCTGCGGTGCCACCAGAGCCAGTGAGTATATCTTTGCCATTACCAGTATTGATAGTGCCGGCGTTGTAGATACCGGTGCCACCATTTCCGGGGACGGGGATGCCAGAGCCACCAAAGCTGTCGCCGCCAGAGCCACCAGAGCCACCAGAGCCGCCCTTGCCAGTGATGCTGTCGTCACCGTTACCAGTATCGATGATAGCAGTGGCATTGTTATTAATGCCTTCGCCACCGTTGCCACCGCGTCCGCCGCCGGCGGTGTTGCCGTTACCACTATTGCCGCCGTTTCCACCGTTACCACCGTTGCCGGTGATGCTGTCGTCACCGTTGCTGGTATAAATCTTGCTGATGTTTTTGATCCCATTGCCACCAGTGGCACCGTTGGTACCAAAGCCACCGTTGTTAGCACTGCCACCATTGCCGCCGTTCCCACCTTTACCGCCCTTGCCAGTGATGCTGTCGTTACCGTTACCGGTATCGATGACAGCGGTGCCTTGGTTATTAATACCTTCGCCACCGATCCCACCTTCGCCAGCGCTGCCGCCACGGCCACCACCGCCGCTGCCACCGCCATTGCCGCCACTGTCGCCACTACCGCCACTGCCAGTGATGCTATCTGTACCGTTGCTGGTATAGATTATGGCGGTGTCTTTGTTGTTGATGCCGTTACCGCCGTTGCCACCATTACCACCCTTTCCGCCACGTCCGCCTAATGGGAGACCACCGGTGCGATCGCCGCCAGTCCCACCAGTGCCACCCTTGCCACCCGTGCCAGTGATGCTGTCGATACCGTTGCTGGTATCGATGATAGCGGTGCTTTGGTTGTTGATGCCTTCGCCACCGTTGCCGCCACTGCCGCCAGTAGCACCGCTATCACCGCCATTGACGATGCCTTCGCGACCGTTACCGCCACTGCCACCAATGCCGCCGGTGCCAGTGAGACCATCGTTATCATAAAAATAATACGGGATGCGGGAAACTCAGTGTCTTTAGACCTGAGAGGAAAGCGGCGCGCGGGACTTCAGTCCCCGTGTTCTTTCTTTCTTTCTT
>REAP01000042.1 GCA_004294385.1 Oscillatoriales cyanobacterium
CTGAAGAGGTTATTTAGTCCTCTTTGAGAGGACTTTGGCTATGAGGCGGGGAATTGATTCCCTGCCGGATCATCGTCCAAGCGCGTGATTTGCGATCGCCCTTAAATCCCGAAAACACCTGTTGTTCCGTACTTTCAGCAGTGTTTACAAAACTTTACAAAAAAAATCGTAGAGTTTTGCATAAAACCATTGAGTTCACCCTGATAAATAAACAGAAGGGAAATTGCGAAGTCCGCGCGAGCGAAGCTATCCCGTAGGGAATCGCACTTAGAGTTATTCAAAAGTGCGTGAAGCCCGTACCTTCCCGACCTACTTAATTGTATCTACTACAAGACAACAATCATGGCTATTCCTGACATTGAATTAGATGCTGTATTCCTAGTAAAACGACAATTCAATTTCCCGAACAAAATGTCAACGCCAACAAATATTTTATGGCGAGTGACCATGCTAATTACTCTGCAATTAGCTATTTTGTTTTTAGGTAAAGAAGCACAAGCGGGAGGAGGAGATCCAGTTGATTTAGACTCAGAGACTAGACCAAAAACTATCAATGCTACTGCCAACATTAAATGGGATCAATGGAGTCAGCCTTATTGGTTGAATGCCCAAATTTGTCGAGAAAAAGCTGGCGAAATTGCCTGTTTCAGCTCTGATACTGCTAGAAAAATGGGCTGGAATATTCCCGTTCGCAATTAATCACATCACCGTTCTCATCTTTTAAGGAGTCTGACAATGAATTTCAAGAAAGTTCAAAAAATTACTGCGATCGCCATTGCTAGTGTTTCTATAGCTTTTACGGCACAAGCAGCTCAAGCAGCGGAAACTTTTCAGGTAAATGGCGGATATGCACTGAATACAAACAACTCTTTTCGGTTGATTGACGGGACTCCTCGGATGTCTCTTTATCAACATAACATCAACGACCCTGACCAACAATTTGAACGTTTGTCGGGTAGCAATAGCAATAGTATACTGTTGCGTCACGGTTCAACAGGCAAGTGCTTAAATGCTCATTATCTTTCCAATAATGCGGAAATGAATGTGTGGAATTGCAACGCTTCCGACCCCGATCAAAACTGGAATTTAGTGAATCTTCCTAGTGGAGAGTTTTTAATCCGCCGCAATGGAACTAATTTCTGTGTTGACTCTCCAACTCGTACTAATACAGGCAGGGTTCATCTAATTACCTGCGATGCTAATAATGCGAACCAGCGTTGGAAAAGCAATGCTACAGGGTCAAATCAAAGTCGTATTTTGCAGCGTGCTAAAGCTTGGGTAGATGCAAAGGTTCCATACAATCAGGGTACTTACCGCGATGGATATCGCATGGACTGTTCAGGTTTTATTAGTATGGCTTGGGAGCTCACAGCATCATTTGTGACAGGCACTTTACCACATACAGTAGTCAACAATGCAGATGATTTGCGCCCTGGCGATGCTATCAATAATAAACAGGTGGGCAATAATGGTCATGTGGTGATGTTTGTGCAGTGGAGCGGAAACTGGAATCAGGGGAAAAGAAATTTTATTGCCTATGAAGAGAATGGTGGCTACGGTAAGACTGTTCAAACAACTCTGACACTGGAAAAATTTGGTAATGCCTGGAATATTACCCAATATAATCGTGCCCCTTGGTATCTGCAACGAAAACGATAAGGTTGGGTTCGGTGCGTCAGCGATGAGATTGTTAGTTTCAATCGAAAATAATCGTAGCTGACGCACCCTACCTAAACAGATGAACGCAGACGGAATTCCATCTGCGTTCATCTGTGTTTATCTGCTAATATCTGCGGTTAAAAACTCCCAATCTAACTACTTCCCCGCTGGTAAAGACAACTGAGGCGAAATTTTAGGATAGTTTCCTTCCCCGCGAATCACAGCGGCTTCCTGCGACAGCAAAAACTCGCGAATTACCCTAGCAACTGCTCTTTGAGCTAAACCGCCGAATACTCTCTGCCCCATATTCTGTACTTCCGATTTGACTAACAATTGCGGAATTAGCTGCAATACTTTCGTTGTGTCAAAACCCGGAGTCGATCGCAAAATATCCCAAATCCGCTTGATGTGTTCTAGATTATTCTGTTCCGTTTGTGAAACCACAGGTTGATTTGCCTTGACTCCAAACCATTCGCCGACTACAGATTTGGCATTCGCAAAGGCGTTGCTGGAAACTGTGTCGAGACTTTTGACTAATTCTAGGACAATGCGATCGCGAATAAAATCTCCTCTTTCAGAAAATAAATAGTCTAAGCCTTGATCCAGGATTTTGCTGATGTCATAGTCTTCGCTATCACGAGCATTGCTCAGCAAGTTTTCTAAGCGGTTCCAGCGAAATTCTCCCTGTTTGAACAGCAACTCTTGCAGAGATGTCCTCAACTCCGGTGAAGGGTCGCTCAACAGCCGTTTTGCTACATAGGGATAAGCTTTGCTCAACACTTTAAATTCGGGGTCAACGTTGATGGCGATGCCTTCTAGCGTGACGAGCGATCGAATAATCAAAGCGTAGTAAGCTGGAACTCGGAACGGATATTCGTACATCACCGCCGAAAGTTCGTCAGTAATGCTTTTGAAATTGAGTTCGGCAACGCTAGCACCCAAAGCATTGTTAAACACTCCAGCCAAGGCCGGAATAATTGGTGTCAAATCAGTGTCCGGTGTCAAAAAATCTAACTTGACGTAATCTTTTGCCAAGCCTTCAAAGTCGCGGTTCACCAAATGCACTACAGCTTCTAACAAGCCGTATCGCTGATAAGGTTTAACTTCGCTCATCATCCCGAAATCGAGATAAGCTAATTGACCGTCAGGAGTTGCTAAAAGATTGCCGGGATGCGGGTCAGCGTGAAAAAAACCATGTTCTAGGAGTTGTCTGAGAGAACACTGCACCCCCACTTCAATTAAGTAAGGAGCGTCAATTCCTTGAGCCTTGACTGCTTCTAAATTCGTGAGTTTGACTCCCGTGATCCACTCCATTGTCAAGACGCGGCGACGGGTATATTCCCAGTAAATGCTTGGAACATAAATGTCTTTGATGTGGCCGTATAGTTCGGCAAATCGTTCGGCATTTTCACCTTCGTGGGTGTAGTCCATTTCTTCGTAAATGCGCTCGCCCAATTCGTCCATAATTGCTGCGAGGTCACTGCGAATTACTTTGAAGGTGTTTTGTGCCCAAAGTGCAACGCGCCGCAGAATGTAGATGTCTAAGCCAATGTTTTCGGCTAAACCAGGTCGCTGGACTTTGATGGCGACGGTTTCTCCGGTTTTGAGTTTGCCTTTGTAGACTTGTCCGAGGGATGCTGCTGCGATCGGATCTGGGCTAATTTCTGCGTAGATTTCGTTGGGATGTGCGCCCAATTCTTCTTGGATGAATTGATAGGCTACTTCGTTGGGAAATGCTGGTAATTGGTCTTGCAGCGTTGTTAGTTCTTCTAAATATACTGGTGGTACTAAGTCGGGCCTAGTTGAAAGTGCTTGTCCGATTTTGATGAAAGCTGGGCCGAGTTGGGCAAGAATGTCTCTGAGTCTGGCGGCGCGACGCTTTTCGTTCTTGGCGACGCGGCCTGTTTTGCCGTCAAACCACAAGCTGAAGGTGAAGCTAAAAAATGTCCAAAAGACGCTCAGCATCCTTCCCCAGACTTGTAGAGGGCGATTTTTGTACTGGGCTGCGATCGCCACTGGATCGTACCGAACAGCATCTCCGGCTAACTCGAAAGCTCTGTCCTTGGCTGATTTGAGGACTTCGGACGTTGTGGTTTCTGTCTCTAGTGGGACTGTTACTGCTTGTAGGGGAATTGTGTTTACATCTTTAATATTTTCGAGTACAACCTGAGTCCCTGAATTTGCATAAGTTTGCGTGGAGGCTGGCGATACAGTCTTGACATTCATAGATCAGACCTAGTGTGAAGCATTGTAAATGTATTGTAACAATTTCGGGCATCGGGCATTGGGAATTGGGAATTGGGGATTGGGAATTGGGCATTGGGAATTGGGAATTGGGCATTGGGCATTGGGCATTGGGCATTTAAACTGTATATGTTCTCAAATCTTTTCCCTTTCTCCCTTTCTCCCTCTTCCCCCTTCCCACTCTCCTATTCCCCGCTGGATTTTTGGAGTCGATCGCGAATACCCGACAATTGCAATTTGGTACTCACGGGCGATCGAGGTTGAGGCATTTCGGTATTGGGCCAATTTTCTAAGTCGTTACAGGGACACAACTCTGGAGGCATTCCAGCATCACGTAATGGTACGGGCATGGCACAGCGGGCGCAGGCACTGATCTCCCATGCTGGTGTCAGCAGTTGCGCGATCGTTTCCTGAGTGCCTTGCAGATAGGAGTCTGGGCTGTCGGAGGAGATGATTTTTTGCCAGCATTCTTCAAATTCGCTGCTGTAGCGATCGCCCGTAATGACTGATTTGGGCAGCAGCGCTTCGGAACCGTTGCGAATTAATACTTTCTTGCCTAACTGAAACCAGTAAGCAATATATTTTTTGACTTGATTCTCTGATGCCATAATTTTTAGTTGCAACTAATTGGTGATTTTAGACTTTAAAGTTGAATTTTGTACTCTATCTCAAGAGTGATTAAAGTTATTTAATGTTGATTTTTTGATTTCTATTTTTGACATTATAACTCACATATGCACCATCTCAGCAACAGGCAAGATGCCTGTTCCACAATAAATTTACTCTTTGTGGAACAGGCATCTTGCCTGTTCAAAGCTGGCTTTTTAGTCTATTACTTTTTAGCTGGCAACGGCGTACCCAAAGCAGTCAGATTCAAGGCATAGCCTCCGGTAGTGAGATAAACTGCATCGGCGATCGCCCCGATTTGGCGGACGAGTGTGCCCAGGCGATCGCGAAACAGTCGCCCCGCCGGATAAGCAGGCACTACGCCCCATCCGGTTTCTTCTCCCACGAAAATCACATCGGCTGTGGCAGACTTCAAACTAGCAATCAAATCTTGCTGTGTTTGTTCCCAAACAGGCGCTGTTTGTGCTAAAAGATTTGCCGTCCAAGTTCCCAGGGAATCAATCAACAAGCATTCTGATGATTTGCCCGATCGCACAACTGCTGATAAGTCGATCGGCACTTCCAGAATTTGCCAATCAGACGGACGGCGATTTCGGTGTTGTTCCAGGCGACTTTGCCATTCCAAATCTGCTTCATCAACCAGGCTGGTAGCTACATAGATTACTTGTTTGGACGAATCCGTAGCCAGAGTTTCTGCCCATTCACTTTTGCCACTTCGGGCCGGCCCGGTTACTAAGATTATTTTAGTCATTGGTTATTTGTTATTTGTTATTTGTTATTTGTTATTTGTTGTTTGTTATTTGTTGTTTGTTGTTTGTTATTTGTTTGATTGCCAATGATTTTTAGGTAATAATAGCATTGATGGGACAATATCAGAGTTAGTCGATCGAGCTTTCCAGCATAGCCGTTTTCCAGCAAATGAGGTACGCCCTTACTAATTCGCAATTCAGGGAGAAGAAGGAAGAAGGAAGAAGGAAGAAACTATTCCCGATGCCCTCTTTGGCCAATGCCCAATGCCCAATGCCCAATGCCCAATTCCCAATGCCCAATGCCCAATGCCCAATTCCCAATGCCCAATGCCCAATGCCCAATGCCCAATCCCCGAAGATATCAGCCATAATTTGCACCCACAATCGTCACAGCTATCTAGGTGCTGCGATCGACAGCTTGCTAGCACAGGATTTTCCCGACAACTTTGAAATACTGGTAGTGGATAACGCTTCTAGCGATTATGCCAGCCCCGACAGCTCCAAAACGCTCACCCGCGAAGTCGTAGAAGCCAGACTCTCCGACTGCCGCCTCAAGTACGTCTGGGAACCCGAACTCGGCTTGTCAGTAGCCCGAAACACCGCTGCGAGAGTTGCAGAGAGCGAGATATTAGCTTATCTCGACGATGATGCCGTTGCTGAGTCCAATTGGCTCAGGGTGCTCCACAGCGCCTATCAAACCAATCAAAAACTCGCCGTAGCTGGCGGTAAAGTCAATTTGCTGTGGCCTTCGGGAGTCAGCCCTCCCGAATGGCTGTCACCGGGATTGGCCGAGAACTTGGGGGCTTACGATTTGGGGGAAACTTGGGTGTACGTGACGGCGGCTGGTTTGACTCCTAGGGGTGTAAATTACTCAATCCGGCGGACTTTTTTAGCACAAATTGGCGGTTTCGATGTCAAACTCGGTAGAGTCGGCAAAAAATTGTTGTCAAACGAAGAATTGCGGGCCACTGAACTAGCTTTAGAGTTAGGTTGGCAAGTAGTTTATCTGCCGGAAGCCCTGGTGCTTCACAATGTCGCTCCCTCGCGCCTTCACAAAGCGTGGTTTGTGGAGCGCGGGTGGTGGCAAGGCATCAGCGAGTGTTACCGGGAACAATTGTGCGATCGAGCCGGTATTGTTCAGCTTTGGCGTGGGAGTGAAAGAATGTTGAGAGGTGTCTACAAATCTTTTAAATATATTAGAGATCCAGCACTGCGGTTTGAAAACTTAGTTTTTGCTTGGGGTCAAATTGGTTATTTGAGTGCAGCCATCAGCGGGCTGGTTTTTGCACCGAAATCGACCCGCAGGCATTAGGCTATAGGCAATATCCCTCGCTATCTAGTGCCGATCGCACTTCATCCAAAAACAACTCGACCGAATTCAGGTTCAAGCACTCGATTATGACCTCTAGTTCATCCAAGATTCCGGTTTCGGTACTCATTCCGGCAAAAGACGAAGAACTTAATCTACCTGCGTGTCTGGCGAGCATTGCCAGGGCGGATGAAGTTTTTCTAGTTGATTCCCAAAGTAGCGATCGCACTGTCGAAATCGCCCTGAATAGTGGCGCAAAAGTAGTGCAATTCTACTTCGATAACCGCTGGCCAAAAAAGAAAAACTGGTCATTGGATAACCTCCCATTTCGCAACGAATGGGTGTTAATTGTCGATTGCGACGAGCGGATTACCCCAGAACTTTGGGACGAGATTGCCCAAGTCATCCAAAACCCCAATTTTGAGGGTTACTACCTGAATCGCAAAGTCTTCTTTTTAGGACAATGGCTGCGTTACGGAGGCAGATATCCTGACTGGAATTTGCGTTTGTTCAAGCATCAAAAAGGTCGCTACGAAAATCTCGGCACTGAATCCGTGCCAAATACTGGCGACAACGAAGTGCACGAACACGTCATTTTAGCCGGTGCTGTCGGCTACTTAAAAAATGACATGATTCACGAAGATTACCGCGATTTATTTCACTGGATAGAACGGCACAACCGCTATTCTAATTGGGAAGCTCGTGTTTATTACAATATTATTGAAGGGCGCGACGACAGTGGCACTATTGGCGCTCACTTATTTGGAGATGCAGTGCAGCGGAAGCGATTTCTGAAAAAAGTTTGGGTGCGGCTGCCTTTGAAACCACTGCTGCGATTTATTTTATTTTACTTTATTCAGCTCGGCTTTTTGGATGGAAAGGCTGGCTATATTTATGCAAGGTTATTGAGTCAGTACGAGTATCAAATTAATGCAAAACTGTACGAATTGCGCTCTTGTGGCGGCCAATTGAATGTCGCAGAATCTGAGCCTACTTTGTCGCCGCCGGTAGTTAGAAATCAGGAGACTGAAGTTAAATCGCCGTAGGCATTTCTTTTTTAAATTCGGCGGTTTCAACCGCCCGGTTCATGATTTGATACTTCCTCGGCTTGCTGCAAGGTATTATTAACTGGTTGACTTGGGGAATCGGGTAATTGTGCAACAGATTTACGACCAAACAATCTCAATCTACCATTAATTTTCCACGTCCCATTAAGCAAACCAACAACTCCAGCCACAATTACCACAGCCAGGAGACTCCATAATAGGCTAGTTATGGCGGGATGAATGCGATCGCCCGTTTGAGGTATCCTGAACACTATGGGCGTCTCAACATAAGCAGAAACAGCAGACACCACAATGCCTCCAGCCCCCAAGCCAGCACCCAATATTTCAATTTTTCTTTCTAAGGAGCGATCGCATTCCGCTTGTTCAATATCAACAATCCCTCCCACTAACTCCACCGCAATCTTAATCAAATCAGTGCCATGTTTGAAATAGCCTAAATCGCCCTTAATTTGTTCTTGAAAATACCGACAAGTTCTATCAACAAAAAACTTGAACGTTATCAATTTATCAGTTTGTAGCTGCAATTTATCTTCAATTTGCAACAACGTTTCTTGATAATTGTAAACATGAATATTAATCGTGTTATTGAAATCTTCTAAATATTCCAAAGCTCTTTCATAATTCAAACTTTCTCGAAGTAACTCTTTTAGCTTGATTTTCAGATACTTTAACGATTCATCTATATTAACACTTTGTGGCGAATCAACTCCATTTGGTAATTCAATCTGACTTACTTCGGTGATTTTTGATTCTAAATTTTCGATTGTTTGCTCAATCTCCGAATATCGTTTCTTAAGTCGATCGTAATTTCTGCGACTATCAATAAAAGCTTTAGTGATTTTATGGCGGTGATAAAACAGTTCAAACAAAGGTTGAATAATCTTCCCTAACTTTCCTTCAATGTCATCATCAACCAGATAAACAAACACCTGTACTTGACTTTTGGGAGAACTATACTCAAACATCGGAGAATCGAATAACCTAGTAGCCCGATAAAAAGGTGGACATACAGATTCTTCTGGGAAAAGATGTTTTAAACATTCATCTGCAACCTTGCGAAAGTCATTGTTACTTGGCTGCTGATAAGTTTCTGATTTGTAGGTAATCAAAAGAGTTTGTCCTAGCCAATTTTCATGACTATCAGCAACCAGCAGATTATTAACATTTAATTGTGCTAATGCTGCGACTTCTAAGTCTTTATTTTCGTCAGTTTCTGGGCTGCCAATTCTCGCTAAGATGCCTTCGCTATCATCGAGATGACAAAATTTTAACGAACCATCTATTTGATTTGAATGGGTGAACTTGTTGGGTTTACTGAGGAGATAGGTGAGGTTTGATTGAGAAAAAACGAGACTTTTGTCCTGACTGAAATATTGTCAGATACTATTAGCCCAAGTCCAGATTGAGTCAGCATCGGTTTCGCTTTCGCTGCTGAGTTGGTAGCTGTGGATATAGACTTGGGGATGGTCAATTTTTAGCATTTGGGGCGGGGGGAATTAAGGCTGTTTCAATGCGTTTTTTCAAGTGGGCTTCTAGCTTTTTGATATCGGGATAGTTATTAGTTATTGTTTCATAGCCCGGTGTGACTTCCGGTTCTGCATCGTCGAGATTTTTGCGAGTCAGATTGGCAATCTGCTCTGCCACTTCGGGAAAGTTTTGATAGACTTTATTAATAGCTTCTTTAACTGCTTTATCAGTAGCATCAGACTCAGCTATCGGCAAAACAGTCTTGAGTAATTCTTCAATAAATGGCCAATAATCTCGTAAACCCGCCCCCGCCGAACTTTGATTAATTTTGTTCAGCTTGTTCTTGTTGAGCTTGGGCGATAATCTCTGCTACTTCAGCTATCGGCAAGTCTAAGAATAGAGCAATTTGTTCTGTAGCTAATCCCACGTTAAACATTCTGAGGATTGCAGCTTTTTCTCGTTGTTTAGCTTCAGCTTGCAATTGAGCTTCAGCTTGCAATTGAGCTTCTAATTGAGCTTGCAATTGTACTTGCAATTCAGCTTGTACTTCAGCTTGTACTTCTTCCAGAATCTCTTGATAAACTCTGGTTTTCTTTAAGTCACTGAGGTTAAACATGGCGGCAATTTCCTCTCTGGATTTTTGGGGTAACTTGTAAAAAATGATAGTTTCTAGTAAGTTGATGAAGCTCTCTCTGACTGCGATATTTGGTATTTCGGTTTCGGCTTGTCTGGCTAAATCTATAGCTAAATCCGAGGCCGTGTTTTCTGGTTCGATTACCCATTTCCTGAAAGTGGATGTCACATTCTCTTTCTGTTTGCCGATTTGGGTAAATGACTACCAATTGCCAAGGGTGCGGCGGTTGGTATTGTTTGAGATAGATGAATAGTTCGGCAAATAGACGATAATAGAGATTTGGGTCTGGTTGAAATTGGACTTCCACAATGTAGAATGGTAGTTGAGAATCTGCGACAATTGGCAGAAACAAACCATCTAGGCGAAAGGCTAATTGTTTGACCTCTTGGGATGTGAATTGGTATTGGTTTGTAGCATCGGCAGGTATGCCCAGTAGGGCAAAGAAAATAAACGGGAATTCTTGGAAGATGCTGTAAAATAGGCTATCGGTTTTCATCGATCGAATTTAATCTTTCTTTGAATTATACCCTATTCATTCACGATCGTATCATAATCCCAAGTGCTGTAGGGGCGGGTTCGCCGAAATATTTGACACCCATCGATTGATTATAAAAACCCGCCCCCACCCCACCGAAATATTTAGATCGCAATTCTATTGTACAAATAGATTGTGCGTTATATCATAGCCGGGGCGGGTTTATGAAATCTTTGGTTTTTATCGAAGATTGTTGGTGAACCCGCCCCTACAATATTTGCACATTCACATTATAAACCTATAGCACAAAATGCTCCCCAATGATAAACATCGCCGTAGGGTTTTACGGTCGGTTTATAGCGTCCCAGATATTCTGTAACACCTTCTTTTTGGTCTCCATCGAAACTCTCCGAACCTTTCACCCATACTAGCAAATCTGAAGTAGTAGCAGACTTAAACCAGCGCTGGGTATCATGGAGCGCTTGACCAATGCTAACTCCAGGTTTTAGTACCTCATAGAATTTTACCATCATCAAGGCAGTCGAGAGATCATTCACAGCCCAAAGACTGGCCAAAGTTCCCATTGCTCCCGCGTAGAGAAATCCCGTCGGTAATCCAATATAATCGGAGCGATTCTGCGTATCAATTAGCGCGGTTTCGCAGGCGGAAAGCACGACTAGGCGGCACTGTTTGAATCGCAATCCGAAAATTTCAGCCAAAGTCAGGCATTTGTCAATATCCGCTGTTTTCCCTGCGCGCCATTCCACATAACGCTCAGGGGGTAGGCACGGGGGCACTACCCCTACAGAATCCTGGGGTAGGCACGGGGGCACTACCCCTACAGAATCTCCGGCGATGATACCCCCTGACAAAATCAAAAACGACTTCAGCGGCTCATCAGCATTAAACGAGCCGTGACACGAGAAATGCGCGCAATGAGCATTTTCTAACTGCTCTAAATACTGTTCCAAAAGATTAGTTTTACTCGCTTCCGAGCCCGGAAGAATTTGACTAATCGCGAATTTGGGGGCGATGCTGGCCACTTCCAAATCGGTGTAGGGAAGATCCGAGGTGGGGTTTTGCAGGGCCAGGAGTTGGTCAAAATTTGGGTGGATTGTAATCTGTTGCAGGAGTTGGCAACTGGGGCTGTATTGAATCCCTTGGGTGAATCTATTTAACAAGAATTCGTCGTCGGTTAGGGGTAGGGCGTGGAGGGGGAACAGGTGCAGCAACCAGTGGGGAATTAGGATTAAGCGGGTACTTTGTGAGGGCAGAATTGTGGTGATTTGGAGGATTTCGGCAAGACGCTGGAGATAGTCGGAGAGTTTGGTTTGCCAGTGGGTTTTGCTTTGTTTGTAGTCGGCCCGGTAGTCATTAACTAAGTCGATTAATAATTTAGCGCATTGAGGATGGCGATGCACTGTCAGCACGTCGGGGTAAGTGAGGACAAAGGTGATGATTTCTGTGTTGGTGATGTACCACTCAATTAAGGCGGTGTCTGGGGTGAGGAGTTGGGTAATTTCGGTGAAAGTAATGGGTTTTAGGACTTCGGGGGTTTCCTGTTTTTGGGCGATTACTTCTGCAAGGTTGCGGGCTTTGTTGGCTTCGGCATATAAGAGTGCTTCTTGGTTGCTTTGGCGATCGAGGCATACTTGCACCATGCCCATGTAGAGCTTATCCCATTCCAAATCGTGTTTTTGCTTAGTTTCATCTCCCGATTCTAACTCTCGTAATTTGGAGGATCCGGTTATGGCATTTTTAAAGGTATCGTAGGCACTTTGGAGAGTTGCTGCTTTTTGGTTTTTGTCTTCTGGTTTTTCTCGGTTGATGTAGTCTAGTTTTGCTAGATAAGCCCAGCCCAGGTTGTTTAATCTTCCTACGTTCTGCAACGGGAAATCCTCAAGAGTATAGACTGTTAAAGCCGCCTTAGAAAAGCCGATCGCCCGTTCCAGATTTTGGGCCCGCGAACCGTTGATTCTGTATAAGTAAGCATTAGCTAGGTTATTTTGAGTCAGTGCCCATTTTTCAGGGAAATCCTCAAGGGTATAAACTGTTAAAGCAGCCTCATAAAAGCCGATCGCCCGTTCCAGATTTTGGGCCCGCGAACCGTTGATTCTGTATAAGTAAGCATTAGCTAGGTTATTTTGAGTCAATGCCCATTGTTCAGGGAAATCCTCAAGAGTAAAAACTCTTAAAGCAGCGTTATAAAAGCCGATCGCCCGTTCCAGATTTTGGGCCCGCGAACCGTTGATTCTGTTTCTGTAGGCAATAGCTAGGTTATTTTGAGTCAATGCCCAATCTTTAGGGAAATTCTCAAGGGTACGAACTGTTAAAACTGCCTCATAAAACTCGATCGCCCGTTCCAGATTTTGGGCCCGCGAACCGTTGATTCTGTCACTGTAGGCATTAGCTAGGTTATTTTGAGTCAATGCCCAATCTTTAGGGAAATCCTCAAGAGTAAAAACTGTTAAAGCTGCGTTATAAAAGCCGATCGCCCGTTCCAGATTATCCGCCCGCGAACCCTTGATTCTATCATTGTAAGAACAAGCTAAGTTATATTGAATTATTGCCCATTGTTCAGGGAAATCTTCAAAGGTATAAACTGTTAAAGCAGCCTCATAAAAGCCGATCGCGCTTTCCAGATTTTCCGCCCGCGAACCGTTGATTCTTAGATTGTAGGCATTAGCTAGGTTATTTTGAGTTTGAGCAAACTTTTCGCTCTCCGGTTCCTGATTACTTAAAAGTATTTGATAACCAGTAATGGTAATTTCAATATTGTTCGCTCTATTCCCACGGGGAAAGTCACTAATATGAATAATTAAATTTTCAATGAGGCCGACAATTGAGCTAATTGTTTTGGGATTTTCGCCATCAAGTAACTTCTGGGCCACTTGCTGTAAAGTTTCGGCAAAACGGGCATTGAGGAGGTGTTGCCGTTGATCGAGCATAGTGTAAATTACTTTAACATCGCCCTTACTAGCTTCTTCTGCTTGCAATAATTCTAGGATAAAGTTGGCATACTCTTGGGGATTTTCACCTTGAGAGTTATTGCTATCTCCGTCATCGTTCATATCGATAAATTGCCCTAGCTGAGTGGCCAGATTTCGGAGGAATTTAGCGCCATTTTCGCCTCCTTGTGCTGCCAACTTTGCCGCTACTGACTCGCAAGTTTCCAGAAATCCGCGATCCAATAATTCTGAGTTATCTTGTAATATCTGGGGTTCGTCTCCGTTAGGGCAATTCAGCAGGGTGTGAATTAATTGGAGATAGGCTTTGGCGCGGTTTTCTTCCATTGTGGGGAGTTGTGAATAATACCAGGATTTATTTTATCATAGTTGGGGTTGGTTTGCTGGGTGGCGAGAAACCGGGTTTTTACGAGAATTTTTGGTGACAGGCGAAGAGATGGGAAAAAACCCGGTTTCTGAGATTGTGGGTGGTGGCGAGAAACCGGGTTTTTGCGACGATATTTGCTGACAGGCGAAGATATCGGAAAAAACCCGGTTTCTGAGATTGTGGTTGTGAGTGAGTTTATACTTCTTGTAAGATGCGACTATTCAAACGCTCATATTCATCCTCTAGCAGCCATATCTTAGCAGGAGAAACCGGGTTTTTACGAAAATATTCGATGGGAGGCGAAAATATCGGAAAAAACCCGGTTTCTGAGATTGTGGGTGGTGGCGAGAAACCGGGTTTTTGCTAGTTTATACTTCTTGTAAGATGCGACTACTCAAACGCTCATATTCATCCTCTAGCAGCCACATCTTAGCAGCTTCGTAATTGTCACTAGAAAAAATAACTTTATAGTTTTGTGCCGGATTATGAATGCAAAAGATTCCTGATTTCTCCTTAACTAACATCAGGATATAAGGAGGAGATATCAGAGTATCAGCCCAGATTTCCGCAAACTCCCACTCAGTCTCTTGCTCTAGTTCTTGACTAATTTTAGTAACTTGTACGGGGTCTTGTGCGAGGTATGACATGGTATTTACCTGTAGTTTTTTTAATCTTTATTTCACCGTAATTTAGTGGTATCCGAGTACCGTCTGCTTTTAGTATATAACCAATTGGTTCGGAAAAGTACAATCCGTAGCGTTCATAATTATCCTCTAAATCGTCTGCTCCTGTGCGTTCCCCTCTTAGCTTTATTTCTGTGGCGACTCTTTCCATTGTTTCTCTATCATTAAAGAGATGGACAATCCCTTCGCTTTCAAGTTCGCTTTGGGCTTTTTGGGTTCCGGGGAGATGTTTGTTAATGAGACTGGTTCTGGTTTATAGAGTAAGTTCGCCGTCAATTCCACTCATATTCATTTGTTATGACTGGTGATTAAATTCTAGCATAAGGTTCCAATTAATTGGGATTTTTAACCGCAAATGTCGGCAGATGAACGCTGATAAACGCAGATGAGGAGACATCATTTAATTAGTTCTTCGAGGGATGGAAAGAGCAATTTTTCGGCGCTCACTTTTTCGCAATCGCAAGGTTCTTGAATTGCGGATATTGCTGATACATTTCCTAGCAGCAATTGGATACTTTCAATCAGCAATGGTAGAGTTAATAAAATGATTGATGCTGATACTAGCAAGCTGATTAATCCGTCGGCCCAATTCCAGTGTAGCCACGCTACGGCGATCGCAGCTAAAATTACTCCAACCGACGAAAATATGTCGGCAACGGCGTGCAGAAAGGCGCTTTTGAGGTTCAAGTCGCCGTGACAGCAGGAGTGCAAGCAGCAAGCATTGATTGAGTTGATGCTTAAACCGACTATTGCGGTAATTAACATCGGGAGTCCTTCTACTTCGGGGGTTGGGGACTGCAAACGCGCGATCGACTCTGCTGCAATCCACAGCGCGATCGCGGCAGGATGCCCACCCCACAAGAAGACTCACTCTTTGTGGAAGAGGCATCTTGCCTGTTCTTAACAATAGTGCCGATACCCACTCCACCAGAAAAATTAATCTTTGTGGAACAGGCATCTTGCCTGTTATTAAGAATAGTCCCCGAACTCAATTCGATCGCACAATCCACCGATTTACTTTTTTCTAATGACGAATACCAAGTGGCTGTCAAAGTGATCGCTAAAGCTGCTACATCTGACAAAACATGACCAGCATCTGCTAATAAAGACAAACTGTGAGAGCTCGTGGCGGCGATTAACTCTGCTACGAAAAAGCTACTAAGCAATACCAAAGCTGTTTGCAAAAGTCGCACTTTGGCAATTTTGGGATTGGGATTGTCGCATTGTGCGAGATTCTTGGTGTTTTCAGAGTTAAAATTGTCCCCAACTGGAAATATCATGCAGCAATCCTTAAAGCTAAACTCGATTTTCAATTAAACATTAGATGACTCATTATACGCCAACTCCCGACCCGGAACCGCAAAAGCCGATCGCCAATTCCCCAAATCCTGAAATAAACGATCGCCCAATTAGCGACAACCAACCAAATTTAACAGGGGAATCTTTAGTTGATTTGCGGAAGTACGATCAATCAAAGTTCGATCGCGGCAGGCCGGGTTGGCTAATTTTACTTTGGTGGTTGGTGCAGGCGATCGCATTTCCCCTCACTCTACACCCTTTTAATGGCATCAGAAGCGGCTTGTTGCGGTTATTTGGAGCGAAAATAGGTTCTGGGGTAATTATCCGCCCTACGGCTCGTTTTACCTATCCCTGGAAAATTGAAATCGGCGATTATAGTTGGATCGGAGATGATGTTGTATTGTACAGTTTGGAGCGAATTGCGATCGGCAAACACTGCGTCATTTCTCAAAAAAGCTACCTCTGCACCGGCACTCACGACCCCCAAGACCCAGCCTTTGGGTTGATCGCAGCATCTGTGATCATTAATAACGGCGTTTGGATTGCCGCCGACTGCTTCATTGGCCCTGGTGTTGCGATCGGTGCAAATGCCTTAATAGGAGCTCGCAGCAGTGTGTTTGAAAATATGCCCGCCGGCTTTGTTTGTATGGGCAATCCGTGTCGTCCGCGCTATCCCAGAGAAATCAATCAAATTTCGTAGTTTTAATCTGATTAAATGACAATTTATTTAATCTAAGAAATATTGCATAAGTTATGTTTATACTGAGATATTGCACCATTCTCAACTAGGCTTTTATGGGCGAGCAGGATGGGAGCATCCCGAATTTGCAAATATATCTGTAGGGGCGAAGCATGACCGCAGTAAATCTCTCGTTTTAACCAATAACTTATCTGCGGTCATGCTTCGCCCTTACAAAATCGGGATGCTCCCAGCAGGATGCCCATCCCACCAGAAATTTAATCTTTGTGGAACAGGCATCTTGCCTGTTCATGACAGAGGTGCAAGATGTGAGTTAAGATTCACTGATAAAATCATCTTAAATTCTATGACGCGATTTATTCACGATCGCTTTGCCAAAGAATTCCTGGAAGAACTGCTGTCGCCGATCGGCACGGTGAATGTCGGTCGCGATGTAACGAGCGAAGTCCGAGAAATCGATGTTTACTTCACTCCAGGCACCGCAATTCCCGAATACTCAGAAAATCTAGGATTGTTGGGGAAAATGGCTGGTACGACTGCAATTTTTGAACCGTTTCGCAATCCGGCAAACGTCAGCGAAATTTGTAGCTGTCTGGGCAAGTTGTTGGACGTGCGAGGCGAATTGGAGCGAAAATTTAGAAGAGAAAATACTCGCTATGATGATGCTCAGTTACCCAGACTGTGGATTTTGATGCCCACAGCATCGAAAGCATTGCTAGATGGTTTTAATGCGAAGCCAGACACAGAGAATTGGATGCAGGGCATCTATTTTTTGGGCGAGTCTCTGCGAACTGCGATCGTCGCGATTCACCAATTGCCGGAAACTCCCGAAACCCTGTGGTTGAGGATTTTGGGCAAAGGGAAAGTACAGCAAAGGGCGATCGCCCAATTGAGCGCTTTAGCAACGGACGACCCGTTGCGGATTGTCGCGCTAGAATTATTATATCGGTTACAGTCAAATTTAGTAACTGATATCCCACAGGAATTACAGCCAGAAGAGCGGGAGTTAATTATGGCGATAGCACCACTTTTTCGAGAACAAATACAAGCAGCACAGCAACAAGCTAGGGAAGAAGGATTAGAACAAGGGCTAGAACGAGGGCTAGAACGAGGGCTAGAACGAGGGCTTGAACAGGGGCTTGAACAGGGGCTTGAACGAGGCAGACAAGAACAACAACAGTTGATTTTAGAAAATTTTCTGCGAGTCAGATTTGGAGAATTAAGTCCGAAAATGACTGCTTTTCTATCTCCAATATCAAGGTTATTTGCTGCGGAATTTACCGTTTTGTTGCTGGCAATCTCGATGCTTACAGTCGATGAAGCGGGGCGGGAGCAAGCGGTGAAGTTGTTAGCTGAAAGTGTCTTGAAAATGTTCGTTACTAACTTGCAGGAGATTTTGCCCCAGGCTGTGACTAATTTATTGGCTTTGCCTGTGGCAGAATTGACGTTGTTTGTTGAACAACTACCACACTTATCAGATGCTGAATTGAGGGAAATGTTGGGCAAAATATCTGACTAAAAAAACAGAAAACTTAGATACCCGATTTCTTCAAGAAGTCGGGTATCTAAAGCTCTAAGAATTTGATTACGATCGCAAAATCAATTGCAGCAAGCCGTCAATCAGTCGATCGCGCTCCATTGGTAAAATCTCTTTACCGTGCATCATATCCTGGGTTAACTGGAAATATACCAACGATCCAATAAAAATCCGCGCCGTTGCTTCTGGATCGGGCAATTTTAACTCTGGGTGAGATGCCAAATATTGAGTCAGTCGCTCAATCCCTGGCTTCGTTAAGTTTCTCACAAAGATCTGGGCTAGCTGGGGAAAACGCCCTGATTCGGCAATCACTAACCTCAGAAAGGTGAGAAAATGAGGTTCCTGGCTCGCATGATCCAGTATAGTCGTGGCAACGAATCGTAGAGCGATCGCAGGTTCTGTAGATTCTGGAACCGCCTCAAAATAAACGAATTTTTCTGCCGCTAGCCGTTGAACTAAAGCGGTAAACAATCCCTCTTTATCTTGAAAGTAGCTATAAACCGTGGCTTTGGAAACTCCCCCCGTCTTCGCTACCTTGTCCATACTTGTCCCCGCATAGCCGTGGGTCAAAAATTCTTGCATCGCACCTTGGAGGATCTGCTCGGTTTTGTCACCTGCTGCGGTGCTGTCTAGTTCGATCGCTTTATTCGTAGCCATACCTTGTTTCTGTAGTTTTTTGCTTGGGGTCTTGACATGATTATACTAAACGGTTTAGTATTAAAACACATCAGAACTAAACGGTTTAGTTTTATTTTCTCAATCGGAGGTATGTCATGGTACACCAACCAGCAGAAAGCTTATCCTCAACTCCATCCTTAGTTAAGCAACTCCTAGTTGTCGCAGCATTAGCAACCCTCGCCGCAGGGGGAACTACAGGTTATACGATGTGGCGATCGCACCAACCAGATCCCAATGCAATAGCAGCGGCAGCAGCAGTCACAGCATCGCAATTAACCACAGTGACAGCCTTGGGGCGGCTGGAACCCAAGGGAGAAGTAATTAAAGTATCGGCATCCGGCTCAGCAGAAGGAAACCGGATCGATCGCCTTTTGGTGAAAGAAGGAGACAGAGTGAAAACAGGCCAAGCGATCGCAATTTTAGACAACCGCGATCGGCTCGAAGCCGCCCTAGACCAAGCTCAAGAACAAGTGCGCGTCGCCCAGGCAAATCTAGCAAAAGTCAAAGCTGGAGCCAAAAACGGCGAAATCCAAGCCCAGAAAGCCACCATTGGGCGCTTAGAAGCCGATCGCAGCAACGAAATCACAGCACAACAGGCGATCGTGGCGCGCACAGAAGTCGATCGCAGCACCGAAATCACAGCGCAACAAGCCACAATTGCCCGCATCCGAGCCGAACAGCTTGGGGAAATTCAAACCCAAAAAGCCACAATTGCCCGTCTACAAGCCGAACTTCGCAACGCTAGAAGCGAGGATCAACGCTACTCGCAACTGTATCAAGAAGGAGCAATCTCCGCTTCCACCACCGACAGCAAAAAACTCGCCACCGAAACAGCCCAACAGCAACTCAACGAAGGAAAAGCCAAACTGAATCAAATTCAACAATCTCGCCAACAACAGATTAACGAAGCCCAAGCCAAACTGAATCAAATTCAGCAATCTCGCCAACAGCAAATTAACGAAGCCCAAGCCAAACTCAGCCAAATTCAGGAATCTCGCCAACAACAGATTAATGAAGCCGCGGCAAATCTCGATCGCATTTCCGAAGTGCGCCCCGTTGACGTGCAATCAGCCAGCGCCGAAGTTAGTTCCGCCCAAGCCGCCGCCAAACAAGCCAAAGCCAATCTGGATCAAGTATATATTCGCTCTCCGAGAGACGCGCAAGTCCTGAAAATTCACACATATCCAGGGGAAAAGGTGGGAAATGACGGCATTGTCGAACTCGGACAAACTCGTGAAATGCTGGCTATTGCTGAAATTTATCAAAGCGATGTGGACAAAGTACGCATTGGACAGCCCGCTAAAATTACTAGCGATTCTTTTCCTGGGGAATTGCAGGGAACTGTTGAACACATCGGCTTGCAAGTGCAGCGCCAAAACATTGTGAACACCGATCCTTCTGCGAATATTGACGCTCGAATTGTAGAAGTAAAAGTGCGTTTAGATGCAGCTTCCAGTCAGAAAGTAGCCGGATTGACTAATCTACAAGTCAAAGTTGCGATCGGAAGTAATTAAAGATTCAGAAACGTTACTCCCTTCTCGGTAGAACACGATCTAATTCTTCTTTTCTCTTCCTTCGCGTCCTTCGCGTCTTCGCGGTTCAATAATTCCAAAATCATATGCTTGGACTAATCAAACCATTACAACAGTTAAGAAATAGAACATCTCTCGGATGGCTGCAACTCAGTCATGACAAAGGAAGAATGCTGGTAGCAGTAGCGGGAATTGCCTTTGCTGACGTTTTGATGTTCATGCAGTTAGGCTTTCAAAATGCACTTTTCAGCAGCAATACGCGGGTGCACCAAACTTTGCAAACCGACATAGTTTTGATTCACCCGCAAGCCAGAAATTTAATTAACTTGTCTTCTTTTCCCAGGCGCAGATTATATCAGGCAATGAATGTACCGGGCGTAAAATCAGCCGAGCCGCTTTACGTCAAAATTGGCAACTGGAAAAATCCCGAAACTCGTCGTGAAACGTCAATTATGGTAGTCGGTTTCAATCCCGATCGCCCTGCATTTGACCTGCCAGAAATCAACCAAAATTTGAACTCGATTAAATTGCCAGACACTGTATTATTTGACCGAGCTTCTAGAGGAAATTATCACGCAGCTATCGCGCAAATTAATCAGGGAAAATCTGTTAAAACAGAGGTCGATCGGCGCACAATTAACATCAGCGGTTTATTCACAATTGGAGCATCTTTCGCCGCCGACGGTATTTTGATGACCAGCGATCAAAATTACCTGCGCTTGTTTCCCAGACAAGACTCTGCGAGCGTAAATGCCGGATTAATTCAACTGCAACCCGGTGCTGACCCCGTGGAAGTTCAACAAGTTTTAAAAGCATATTTGCCGCAGGATGTCAAGGTACTGACCAAACAAGAATTTATCGACTTCGAGAAAAATTACTGGGCTAATAATACTGCGATCGGCTTCATATTTAACTTAGGCGTAGCGATGGGTTTCGTAGTAGGAGTAATCATCGTTTACCAAGTCCTCTCAACCGATGTCAGCGACCACATGGCAGAATACGCTACTTTTAAAGCAATGGGCTACCGCAATATTTATTTACTTGGCATTGTTTTTGAAGAAGCTATAATTCTTTCTGTTCTCGGTTTTTTACCTGGGGTAGGAGTTTCGATCGGACTCTATCATTTGACTCGCAATGCCACAAATTTACCCCTATACATGACCCTACTGCGGGCATTTGCAGTATTAATTTTGAACATGGTGATGTGCAGTATTTCAGGAACTATTGCCACTCGCAAACTGCAAGCAGCCGACCCAGCAGACATTTTTTAATTTGATTCGTAAATAACTCGGCGATTGAAATCACTTTCTGACTCTTCTCTTTCCTCTTCTCTTCGCGTTCTTCGCGTCTTCGCGGTTCGATAAAAAATATGAAATCCACTACCCTCAACCCCACAGCCAACAACCTACAGATTTCCGAGCCTGTAATTTCCATGCACAAACTCGACCACTACTTCGGTCAAGGTCAACTGCAAAAACAGGTACTTTTTGATATTACCTTAGAAATTAATGCAGGTGAAATTGTCCTGATGACTGGGCCTTCTGGTTCGGGTAAAACTACGCTTTTGACTTTGATTGGCGCACTGCGTTCTGGTCAATCTGGCAGTCTCAAAATTCTGGGTCAAGAAATGTGCAATGCCAGCCCAGATAAATTGGTTAAGACGCGGCGCAAAATTGGCTATATTTTTCAGGCGCACAACTTGCACCGCAGTTTGACCGCCCTACAAAACGTACAAATGGGTTTGGAAGTTCATGGCAATTTGTCACGTTCTCAAATGCGCGATCGCTCTACAAAAATGCTAGATTTAGTAGGACTGGAACAGCGGATTAATTATTATCCAGATGACTTGTCAGGGGGACAGAAACAAAGAGTTGCGATCGCCCGCGCCTTAGTCAGTCAACCGCAAATTGTGTTAGCTGACGAACCAACAGCCGCCCTGGACAGCAAATCCGGTCGCGAAGTGGTGAATTTGATGCAGAAACTTGCAAAAGAGCAAGGTTGTACTATTCTGTTAGTTACCCACGACAATCGAATTTTGGATATTGCCGATCGCATTGTTCATATGGAAGATGGAAAATTAGCCTAAATAGTTATTAGTTAGTTGTTATTTGTTGGTTGTTATTTGTTGCTGATTATTACAAATAACCAATAACAAATAACCAATAACTATTAACTAATTGCTAACAACAAATCCTTGACGGTAAATCCCCAAATTATTCTGATACATTGCTTCTAGTTTAGGCATAGACGATTCCACGGAACCGCCAAAACGTCGAAAAGAAGGCCAGATGTAAGCGAGTTTTTTGACTGCTGGTTCCAATCGACCCGCTTCTATATCTCCCAAGGCACCTCGTTCTCGGATTAACTCTATAGCCATCAGATCTTGATTTTGCGGACTGAAATCCTTAACGCCAAATTTTTTGGCGAATCTGTCCCAAGTTGTGCTGAGAAACTGATATCGCCCCGCAGCGTCGGAACAGAGTTTTTTGCCATAGCGACGGCCGCATCTCATTTCCCTGGGATGATCTTGAAAGCTCACAAATTTCGTGCCGGTGTACTGGGTGCGGTAGCCATCGGAAGCAGCGGTGCCTTCGGCGGCGGCGATCGTGTCGAGAAATGCTTTAACTCGGCGATCGCGCCCGATGCTATCCTCTGCTTGGTCTGGTGAATTTAGCGTTGCAGTTTCCGCCCCCCGACTATGCTCTAAGGGGCTTGGTGAATCAATACCTGCAACCAATGGCAAACGTTTCTGGGTGAGTGAACCCTCTGGCGAAATAGATTGTCCCCACAATCTCGGAGTCATTCGACCAAAGAAAAAGCACAAACAGATTAAGAAACCCCAAGAAAGTTTAAAACGGAGGCGTTTGGAGCGCTTACCGCCCACAACTGGCCACCCGTAAAGGGGAAGTGCTGCGGGCAAAATTCTCGTTTGCTGGCCGAAGGCGAAGAGCGATTTCAGTGCTACCAAGGTTTGCTTGTAGAAACGGGGTGCAAGTTTCCGAGTTCTCATCGCTGCGGCGAAAGTCTGCACATCTGTCAGAGTAACTTGTGCCAGCGGTTTTTCGACAAACACTCGAAAATTGTTCGCCGCCTGCCAGCTAAAGCGCCTGTTGCGTGGGGATTTGCCCTTTACCCACAGGCGAATGAGCTCCTGGTCGGACATAGGGAGCAGATGGCTTCCCAGATGTTCTGATGCGTGCAAGATTACCTCCTGATATCAGTGCTGGTTGAAATATCCTGTCAATAGATTGTGGATTTGAGATGTTGGATTGGTTCCGCAGTGAAAATTGGGGTTGTCTACGGAAGCAAATTGCTTTCCTGGCGATCGCAAATCTTAAATTTTTGGGTCATCACCGATGACTAGGGACAGGGATCAACATAAACAGGCTTCAACCATATCCATTCATACTACTAAGTGTTCGCTCGCGTCAAGTTGATTGGCAGACTTTGCACTGAAATTTGGTGATGACCGAGGCATCACCGTCCCAACTGACATGGGTTTCAAGGTGCTGGCAATCCGGCTAACTAAAAAGCGATCGCGCATTTTTTGGTATCTAATATTAAGAATTCTTCCGCTGTTTGTGTCCAGAGGATTCCAAATCTTGCTGATTAAGCAGATTCTTTCGTTTAGCAAGCATCAGCGAACCGTAGCGGTTAGCCCATACTTGAGTAAACTCAGCACCTAAGAATAGAATCTGAGCCGAATAATTGATCCAAAGTAAGATAATCACAAAGGAACCAGCAGCACCATAGGTAGAGGCGATACCGCTACCTCCGAGGTAAATTCCAATTAGGGATTTGCCGATCGTAAACAACACAGAAGTGATCGCAGCACCAATCCAAACATCATTCCAAGCCAGATTAACATCGGGCAACAGTTTGTAAATTAAGGCAAACAGCAGCGTAACTACACCAAAAGAAAGCGCAAAGTCTACAATCTGCCAAATACCGACGGGCAAGTGTAGCAAGCCATTCAACCAATAGCTAACGGCTGCTAAAAGGGCGCTAATTACCAAAGAGACTAGCAGTAAAAAGCCGATACCTAAAATCATCGCAAAAGACAATACGCGGTCTTGCAGGAATCCCCAGATGCCGCGTCCGGGAGGCGGTGAAACATTCCAAATAGTATTGAGGGCTTCTTTAAGATTAGTAAAAACATTGGAAGCGCCCCACAAAAGTGTAGCAACACCGACTATAGTAGCAATCATTCCCGACTTGGGTTCGGAGGCTTTGACGATCAAGTCTTGGACTGTTTGGGCACCATCTTTACCGATTAAACTTTGGAGTTGGGCGACGATTTGGCCTTGGGCTGCGTCGGCCCCAAAGACTAAACCCGCGATCGCAATCACGATAATTAGCAGCGGGGCGAGAGAAAAAACCGTATAATACGCTAGGGCTGCTGCTAGGGTTGGCGCTTTATCTTCTTGCCATTCCGTAAAAGTTTGTTTGAGTAGCGATAAGACTGTTTTTAAGTTCACGGTATTTAGTTTAATCTACTTATTGTTCACAAGCAAATTTTACGAAGTCAAAAGTCTTTTGGCATCCGCCACAAGATAGATTTATGGATCGGCAAATTACCTTTTTTCTCTGTTTTGAACGAACCGCGAAGACGCAAAGGGCGCAAAGGAAGAGAAGAGAAAGAGTTGACAAGTTTTACGGGCAAGATGTACAGTGAACACTTACGAATACGGGGTAGTGCGGATATCCGAAATGTGTAGTAATATACCTATCTAAATTGCCAGATAAAATAAAAGAATTAACCTAAAACATCTATCATATTAGATATCTATTTTGAACAACCTTACTTGCCTAGAAATAGAAGTGGCCGAAACACTGTTGAGATTAGCGATGTTGCTGGGCTTAACTCTCTTAATCGCTTTTTTCGTGGCCTCCGAACTAGCATTAGTATCAGCAGACAAGCATCAAATCCGCCAACTCGCGCAGTTGTCCGACTCTCCAAAAACCGCTAAAGCCGCCCAACTCGTCCACCAAGCTCAAAATGACATCCCCCATTACTTATCCGTCACCCAAACCGGCACAACAGCAGGGAGTTTGCTCTTAGGTTGGTTGGGCGAGGGAGCAACCGTACACTGGATTGAACCGTGGATTGACAAATTGCCTCTAGGTCATTTACCTGCTATGCTGACTGCTCATGCGATCGCAGTTCCATTAGCTTTCATCTTAGTAACATACGTGGAGATAGTCTTAGGAGAACTCATCCCCAAAGTATTAGCAACCCACGAACCAGAACGCACTGCTTTACTATTGACACCAGCCCTACAAATCTGCTCGAATGTGCTGTGGCCACTGCTGGCAATTCTCAACGGTACTGTACGGCTGCTAACAGGTTGGATCACCCGCAATAAATCTCAACCATTACTATCACCTTCGGAAGCAACTCTCGTTCAAAATGATGCACATTCGGTACTGCTTTCTGGGATATGGGAAGTGACGGCAGTTAACGAAAAATTCGGATTGAATCTGCCAATTAACCAGGCTTATCAAACAATAGCTGGATTCATGATTCACCAATTGGGTAAACTGCCAAATCAAGGGGAGAGATTGTTGTGGGGTGAGTTGGAAATAGAAGCAGCAAATGTAGTAGAAGGTAGCCTAGAAACAGTGCTATTGCGTCAAGTTACTCGTCCTTTGTTTGAGACTCAACAGCCCGAAATTGTGTTGAATTAAACCACTACTCATAGGAACAATAAATCCTCTTCCCTTCCATTCTCTTCCTTCGCGTACTTCGCGCCTTCGCGGTTAGTTTCAATCCTGAGACTTGAGATTAGCAACGAATCCCAAATCTCAAAAACAGCACCTTTCATCACCCAACAGCCACCTGAACCGCACCCCCAACAAACTGCTCATAATCCGCCAACAACCACCCCGGCAAACAAGTCTTCGCATCCTCAACCCGCAACTGTCCAGGGCGACAAAACAACATCGCCGCTAACAAATAATTCACAGCTTTCGGCCTTCCAAACCCTTGACTTAACTCAGCAACTAACGAATTAAAAACAGCACGTTCAGTTTCATTCAACGGCTCATTAATAAACCGACTACCGAGCATTGCTTTGTAACCTTTACCAAAATCGCTCCGGTACAAAACTTCTAGTTGTTCCTCAGAAACACTCAGCCACAAATCAGCAATTTGCTGGCGAATTCGTCGCAAATCTGCTATAACCAATTCCGCCGTCGGGTCTATTTCATAAAGATTAATACTACCAGTTAATTGATTGAGAAACTGTGGCAGATAATCTTGTTTGACAATGGTTTTTTCTGTTTCAGCAAATACGCTCTCAAACACCTTTTCATAATCATCAAACAACCACTGTGGCAAACGAGTTTTAGCATCAGGAACCCGCATTGTACCCGGCACAAAGTACAGCATCGCACCCAGCAGAGCATTAATAGCTTGCGGATGCACCAACCCTTTACTAATGTCAGTCAACTGCTGCAAAAACTGCTGTTCGGCTTCAGTCATTGATTCTGCTTGCAAGCCACATCCAAGTATTGCTTGATATCCTTTGCGAACTTCGCCTTGATAAAAAGTTGCCAGTTTTTCTGGGGGAATAGTCAACCAAAAATCAGCCAGTTGTCTGCGGAGTTGTCGGAGTTCCAAAACTACCGATTCGTCAGATGAATCAATGCGATACAGATTGACGCATCCTAATAATTGATTGGCAAATTGTGGGGATTGAATGTATTGAACTAGCAACTCAGAACTCGATTTGGAATTAACAGCGGTTTCTGGCTCAAAAACTTGTTCATAATCGCCGATTAACCAGTGTGGCAAACGGTTTTTAGCTTCTGGAATTCGCATGGTTCCTGGTGGAAAATATAGCATGGCGGCAAGTAAGGCATTGATGGCTTGGGGATGCACCAATCCTTTGCTAATCTGGGTTAATTGCTGCAAAAATCTTTGTTCGTCTTCCATCATTGGTTGATGTTGAAAGCCGGAAGCCAGCAGAGTTTTGTAGTTTTTTCCTGAATCGCCTTTGTAGATAGTTTCGAGATTATCAGGGGAAACATTTAGCCAGAAATCGGCTGTTTCTTTGCGGATTTGACGTAATTGTGAGATTGCTGAGGTGTTGGATGGATTGGTTTGATAGAGTTTGAGGGTGTTCGATAGCCGATCGCCCAAATCAGCCACTTTGGGAATGCTATCCTGTAGGATGCGGGATGCTGCTTGGTGGTCAGTTTGCCATTTGTGAAAGAGTTGTTGGAATAATTGTGCGATCGCCCCAGAATATGCCACACTATCAAAACAAGCCGGATTAGCCTGCATTTTCTGCTGAATTTCCTGGCGATAGCGTTGTCGCAGTTGAGGATTAGTGCCGAGAGTAACTGCTAGTTGAATGTAAGATGCTTCACTATTGGTGATTAAATCGGGCATTTGTAATTCCCGCAGCATCGCCGAACCTTGCCGAAACCGCAAAGCATTTCCTTCCACAACCACCGTCGGTAATCCTACTTGCAAAGGATCAATTAACGATGTCGCCCCGGCGTAAGGATAGGAATCGAGATAAACATCTGCTAGCTGCAAAAACTCTTTCACATCCGCGCGAGTTGGCAATTGTTTTACGAACCGCAAACGATTGTTATTCACGCCGTATTTAGCGCAGATAGCATTCAGATTATTGACAAAAGGTGTAGCTGGATAAGTGCGAGTCCAAGCCGGCCCGAAGGGATATAAAATCAAGATTGAATTAGGTACTGCCGCTAAAATCTTGACCCAAGTTTCTCTCAACTCCGGCAGGATTTTATAGAAATTTGCGCCGGAGATAAAAACTGTTGTGTTGTCGTCAATTCCCAGACTTTGGCGGGTAGGTTTAACTGTAGCAACTTCCGATTCCGTTGCATATTTGAAACAAAAACCGCTGCCTTCCATAACGGCTAATTGTTCGCGATATTGTTCTTGATAACTAGCATCAGGAACCGTATATTTTCCGGCAATGTAGTAATCTATATGTCTGATTCCCGTGGTAGTTGGGGAACAGAAAGATGTCGTTTGTACCCGCGCCAAACGGTGCATTGCTAGTGAAACCAGCGGTTTGTTAACAGCAGTTAAATTCGTCCCGAAGAACAGGATATCTAAGTCATCGGCGCGGATTGTTTGGACTTGCGAAGCAAAGTCTTGGGGGAGTGTAACTAGCTTGTCAGCGCGACTTTGGCAATACTGTTCTAATTGGTGTCCGTTGGTGTTGAGCGCATAGAGAATAATCTCGAATTGATCGCGGTTTAAATGCTCGAAAACCGGGATGGTGGCGAAGGTTTCGGTTTGGGGGGTGAAATGATCGTTGATGATGCCGAGGCGGATTTTTGTCCGATTTGGCGATCGCCCTGGGAAGATACAATCAATAGAACTACCACGATTTTTGAGCGCAAACTCGATAATATCCGCCCGCTTTGTGTAAATATCGCGCAGGTTAGCCGTGGTAAAGTACAGCGGGATAAAGTTAGCAGCTTGCGAGAAAAATAAGGCAATATTTTGCCAAAGTTGGGAATCAGGATTTTTGAAGATATTACTATGAATGTAATTCACCCAGCCCTGGATGAATTGATAGTAATTGTCGGCTTCTCCAACTGTTTGGAACAGGTTGGGGCTGCCAAACATGAATTTGAGATAGTCATTGGCAAACCAATTAGGGATTTGAGCGCGATCGTACTTAATCGGCAATTGATCGGCGCGTCGGTACAGCATGGCTGCTAGCAGGTAATTGATAGCCTTGCGGTCATTAAATCCTTTGGCAATATTTGCAGCTAATTCGTTAACAAAAGTCTGTTCTGTGTGGGTTAGCGATTCATCTTTGATTTCGCTATTTAGCAATAATTGGTGAAGTTTTCCTGTATCACCCGCATAGCTGCTGGCAAGTTGTTCAGTAGGTGAATTCAGCCAGATTTCAGCAATTTGCTTTCTAGCTTGGCGGGCATTTGCCAATGTAGATTTGTCTAAAGAGTTTCTATTGTACTGCTCAGCAATGCTGATTAAGTCATTTAGAGAAGCCGGTACAGCAACAGATTTTTTAGCAGCGAGTTGAGTAGCTGCTATCAAAGCCGAACTAACTTTTGTAGCCATTTCAGACCAAGAAAACTTTTTAGCTTGTTCCAGACCAACAGCAATTAATGATTGGCGAATATCAGGCTTTTCAACTTCAATTAGTGCCTTTTTAAGTTCTTCAACATCCTCAGAATTCACATACAAAGCTGCTTGACCCGCCACTTCAGGAATTGAGCTATTTGTACAAGCAATCACTGGACAGCCACAGGCGATCGCTTCCAGTATCGGCAACCCAAAACCTTCATATTTTGATGTTTGAACCAATGCTACAGCACCGGAGTAAGCGCTTCGCAACTCATCATCGTTCAGTTTTAACAGGTGGAATTTGGTAGTAGCGACATAGGTTTGCAATTCTGTTTCTAATACTGGATTGCCACCTACGCAGACAATTTCAAAGTCATGTTTACGCTCTAATTTAGAAAACGCTTTAAAGAACAAGATGGCATTTTTATAACCATTGAATCCGACGCGATCGCCAACCCAAAGAAAGTACGGTTTTGAGATGCCATATTTGGTTTTAAACTGATTAACTTCTACAAATGTTAAGGGTGAAAATGCTTTGTCAATTCCACAATGAGCTACTGTCACCGACTCAGGAGAAATGTCAGGAAAGAATTTTACTAAATCGCGGGCTGTATTTTCGGAAATGGCGATGTATGCAGAAGCATGACGAATCCCCTGATGTTTTTCTGTCCACATTGGGTTAGCTAGATTCGCTCCCATGACTTCGGGAATCATGTCATAAGCCATGAATACAGAGGGTGTCGATCGCGGTGTGGTATAGTAAGTCGAAATAAACAAATCAGCTTGTTCTTCATCGCAGATTTTCTGCAACATTTCGCGATCGCTTTCAGTATTATTATAGTCATAAGCTGGGACTTGGCGATAATTTATCCCAGCAATTTTCGGAGCAGTTCCATTGCGATCTAGGACTAAAATGTGCTGGCGGAAACTTTGAGTAGCCCATTCTGTAATTAATGAATGCCAGACGCGGGTAATTCCTGATTTGTGAATCTGAAACATTACGCCATCAATGATAATTCTTGGCTTAATTTTTGGGGTAGTTTCCATTGAGTTATGTGCGGTTTCACTAGATGCGAATACAGCCGGAAGTAAGTTCATTACTTGGGCGGAAGTGCTGCATTTCAATCCTTCTCTAATTTGGGCGATCGCATAATTTACCTCTCCTCTAGAAAGCATTGAATGCGCCATTTTTAGAGCTTCGATCGCATAATGTTCTCTCGCCTGATTTGATAATTCCTCAGCACTCTCTTTTGGTAAATAAGATTGGGAAATTACGATCGCCTTTCGAGCCTCTGCAATATTCTCACCCAATTGAAACAAGCGAGATGTCCATGATGAAGAATTCATCCGCGTACAAGCAAACATTTGAGGTTCGTACCACATCGGATAATGCACCGCAATTCGCTTCCACATTTCCCAATCAGCAGCAGCACCAGCCTGCGGGCAAAATCCACCCAACTCCTCATACACGCTGCGCTTCACTACCATAGAAGCCGCAGCAATCCAAGAATACACAGCAATTTTTTTGAGCCAATCAGTTAAAATTCCAGGAGTTTCTCTTTCCAGAGGCGATAACCATAAAGGCGCATTTTCTTCATTAACATGAACGCAGCGAGAGAAAGCAGCACCAATTGTTAATTGTTTTTCTATTGCTTCCCGAAGGCTACTATAAAATCCAGGCTTGACAAAATCATCATCATGTAAAATATGAACCCATTGACCGCGAGCCTGCTGAATGCAAATATTAAAAATCGCAGTTTGACCGACATTAGTTTCAGAATGCCGATAAAATTTGATGCGATCGCCACCCACTTTTTTGATAATTGCTGCTATCTCATCTTGAACTGACCGACTCGGATGATCGTTGACAACTTCAATCTGCATTTCTTCGGCAAATGAAGCTTGTTCGATAACACTTCTCAGCGTTTGTTCGAGATAATTTTCCTTCAGATTATAGGTCGGAATCATTACCGACCAAAACGGTCTTTCATTGGTTGTCGAAAAAGGCAATATTGTCGGAAATTCAACATCTGAAAATACTTTCATAATCTGTTTTTTAGGTAGTGAAGCTAAGTTGTTTGAATTCGATTGATCGGAAATCAATCGTTGTAGTAAGTTCGTATAACTTTCATCAGCAATTAATCTACTTTGAGACAACTCTATTTTGGTGAGCAACTCATTTTTTACAAAAGCTTTGAGCTGTTCATGCCAGCCATATCGCTCTGCGGTATATAATAGCGATCGCGCCGCTTTCAGATACTCCCCATTTTGCAATAAAGCCTGACGAATCAAGGTAAAATAGAAGTCAAAATTTAGCGAAATTCGTTGATTAAATCGACATCGTGCTTCATAAAACCCTTGAATCAGAGCAGTGTAAGCAGATTCAACTACCTGTTCAATTGGGCAATCCGTCATTTCTAAAACTTGCTCTGATGACTGTTGCGAATATTCAAGATCGTGCGCGATCGAAGCATATACTGATGTAGATGCCAGCAACAACTGAATCATCGGTAACGGTTTTGCCCAATCTGTTAATGCTATCTGCGTTACACCACTCGAACAGCCAATTAAAAGAGAGCAATACTTAGTTAATTCCGCATTTTCCCGTAGCGTCAACATACTACCATCAATAATTCGTGTATCTCCTGTGGTAATTTTAACGTGAGATGACAGAATAATGCTGCAATCCGGTAAGCGAGACAGCAGCCCTTGAGCAACAGACAAAGCATATTCTGGCTTCACAAAAGACTGACTGCTACTACTCGTATACTCAAATAAAATCACATGACTGCGTTTCAGCAAATTGTGCTGTTCAGCAAAATTGCGGACTCTTTCAATCTCATCATTTCGGAGGCGCAAAATATTCTGAATCGGAACCGTAATCGGCTTTGGATAGCCTCGAAAAAGAGAGCCTTTAGTAGTTCCATCATAATTTTGATAGTTGTTCGGACTCACCTGCGTCAAAAATACTTCATCAAATTCACCGCGACTGAGGCGCACCTGTACCTCTTTTTCTAGCCCATACCAAGCAGCCACAATTTCCTGCCAATTCCTAGCCGGAACTTCCCAAATTTCATCAACAAATGGATTACCTTCAATCATACTTCGACACATTGATGAAATTGCCCAAGTCAAATGACAATTCGGATAATCATGCTTAATTTGTCTCGCCAAAGTAGTTGCATGAAGACAATCCCCATTTGAACCAAGCTGTCCCAACAAAATTCGCTTACGCTCAGACTTTTCAGCAGTAAAAAAACCAGACCAAGAACGTTCTGTTTGCAAACGCAGTATCTCAGCTTCGAGAGATTTCGCGCTTCCCTCTATAACCACAAGTTGGTCAATGTCAGGATTATTTTGCAGTAAAATCTCACTTTCGGAATTAGTAAACCATGTAATTATGCAGTTTGGTTCACTATTTTTTAGATTTTGGGCGGTTTCCAGATAGGATGATATTTCCTGTGGCAGAAAAACCGCAAAACCGTAATGCTTGTGAATCGGTGTATAGGGATAAGAAGCTGGCTGAGATAATTGTTTCATGATTGAAATACCTAAAGTTAGAGCGTGATTTTATATGGTTTCGATCATCATAGCTGCGAGTTGTCGCAACTCAATTTTGGGTTGCCAATGTAGGCTGTGCATTAGTGCCGGATTGGATACTAATCGTTTATATTCAGGCTGAAAATTTTCAGCTTGTTCTAGATAGCGAGTCCAATCCAAACCGACGTGTGAAAAGCAGACTTCTATCCAATCTTTTATAGAATGAGTTTTGCCGGAACCGATGACAGCTTCACAAATATTTTCCTGTTCTACTAGCGTCATCATTCCCTGTGCTACATCCCCCGCAAATGTCCATTCTTTCTCTACATTGACATCGCCAATTTGGAGTTTTTCCTCAGATCCATGAACAATGCGCTTAGCGGCGAGTACAATTTTTTGGCTAACATGATTTGGCTTTCTGAGAGGGCTTTCATGATGGAATAAATATCCAACATAGGCTTTGATACCGAGACTTCTGTAATATCGAGCAGCATAAACTGATTGGATTCGAGCAACAGCATAAGCACTACTTGCTTCAAAAGCAGTATCCTCAGAAATAGGATTGCCATCATTATAGAATTGAACGCCGCTACCTGTAATAAAGACTTTAGAATTGGGGCTATGGTTGTAAACCGATTCTAAAATATTTAGTGTACCTGTCGAAATTGCTGCATGATTTTCAAACAGCGCATCGTGTCGCGTTGTTGATGTAGCTGCTAAGTGAAATACATAAGTTGGCCTGTGTTCTTTTATGAACTGCTCAACCTGTTCGTAGTCAGACACATCGCCACGAATCCCATCTCCCGATCGCGATATAGCTAAAGATTTAATTCCTTTGGCTTTGCACAACTCATTGAGATAGTATCCATCTTGTCCGTTAGCACCAAAAATCAAACTATTCATACGATTAATTACTGACTGCACTGATAGAACACAATCATCAAAATTTTCTAAATCGCGAGGATATAATCCCTCGACAACACTGATAGGTTAACGCCCACACTAGAAAACTTTTTTAGGCACAATCAGGTAATTTATATTGTTAACAACTTTTTCCACCTTGTAGTCAACCAACTCAATGAATTCCAAATAATCGCTCCAACAAGTTTTAAATTCTTCTTGAAACTGTTCTTCATATTCAAATATAATCGGCATCTGATGTCTTCTAATAGTTTCTATCGCCCCCTGCAATACGAATAGATCGCTACCCTGCACGTCTACTTTCATGAAACTGATAGGAGATTGAATATTCAGACTATCAATCGCTAGCGTTTCTACTTTTCTACCCTGTTTAGCATTAGGATCTAACCCGTAAGAACCGTAGGCACTAAATCGCTTAAAATCTGGAACCGGATAAAACATTACTTCCCCACTTTTATTATACACTGCTTTACAGATTGGCATAATATTTGTGCGACTGTTAGCGGCAATGTTCTTTTCAAGTACACTACAACTAAAATCATCAGCCTCGAAAGAAATAACTCGCCCTTTTTCGCCAACAAACTGTGAGAAAAACAGCGTCATTTGTCCAAAATTTGCTCCGACATCCAGAACAGTAGAACCTTCCGTGATGTACTGCTTAGCAACTTCTACAATTTCTGGCTCAAAAATTCTACCTGCTTTCATGTAATTGACAATGACATCTTTCTCAACATTAGTTGGCAAATAATAATTGCCTATGGGAGTTTTATATAACGATAGATTTGGTGTTTCATTCTGGACAACATCTATTTCTTTTTGAAAAATTAGCATCCCAAAAGTATACTTATATTTAGCCGGATCGGGAGACCATTCACTAATTATAGGTTCTTCCAAAGACCAATCAATTTCATCCACTAGATACAAACCATTATTGAGGCATTCTTGGATTAAAGCTAATACGTCATTTTTGTCAAGGACATTCCATTCTAAGCCATACAGTTTGATTCCGGTTACTATTTTGGGTGTCCAATAGTCAAAAGTTACATATAGTTTGCCCTCATTCGCTAGTAATCGAAAGGCTTCCTTGGCAAATCTATTAAAATCAACTTCGTGTTCTATGACAGACAAACAAGTTATATTTTGAAAAAAATTGTCTGGTAATCCAGTCGCCATCAAATTGCCAACAATATACTTAACTCCAGCCACAGGAACATCTGGATTTCTAAAATCAATTCCGTATTTCTCACCTTTAATTCCTTTTAAAACAGTATTCTTTAACATATAAGAATCCGAGCTTCCCATGTCTAAGAAGTTACCATCTGTTAGCTCAACCAAAATATTTGCCAAATCCCAATCTTTACAAATAAGACTGTGAGAAACATAACCATTTTGCTTCAAATATTGGGTGCATTGATCAATTTCAGCTCGGTTTTTCAGGAATTTACAACGCGACGCTCTTTTTGCCACAGAATCTGGAAAATAGTTAATTTCGTCAGAGGCAATAGTAATGTGTTTTTTAGGACTTGAAGGAACTTCATCGCAATTACTACTAATTTTAAGAATAAACTCTTTTACTTCACCAGAGTTCTTAGCATAAACCGCCGGATTTTCTAAATTATTCCAAAGCTTAAATGGTAAGTCCCAGCCAACAATACAACGAGGTTTATATCGATTAATCTCCGTTTGGCAAGCTGCGTTGATAGCGCTTCCTTTCATCAATAAACCAATACATTTGTCTCCAATTTGTGACAATTCTTTAAGGTTCATGCCGCTGCAATCAACAAGATTGGTAGCCTGGTATTTAGGGGGAGCTGAACAGTAAAAATTGAGCTGAGGAAAATTTAATGCTATTTGCTTCAGGTGTTCGTTTAAATAAAAATAGCTTTGATTCGAGAAAACTTCCCCATTTTCTACTAAAATGCTGTTTTCTCTAACTTCTATTTCCTTTTCTACCTGCCCAAAAAAGTTGATCGCGGGGGTTTGAATCGGTATCGGTAGAAGATATTTATGATTAAGTCTATGCTGATACATCTGGCGATTAAAGGTGTGAACGTTATTTTGGTACGTCATACCGTAGAGTTTCAAGATGTCATCAAAAACCCCAAACCACATATTGACAAATATGGCATTATCTGGGCAGTTTTGTGTGGGTTCTGTGCCTTTGTATTCGCTGCCTTGATAGAGGGCGATCGCCAAATCTAAATCCTGCCAAAGATAAGCAGAGACTTCATCGCACTCTAGGGTAATTTTTGCCCCCGAAAAACTCATTCTAACCGCCTGAATTACGGCTCTTGTCAAAATCACATCGCCGCCGTGAAAACTGTTATGAATGAAGAAATGTGTCATATTTGTATCCTGTTGTGGGGTGTATAGAGTCTTGACTTAGTGTTTGATAATTTCCAGGTTAGGCAAAGGAAAGATGAGACCAACACCGCTATTCAGTGTTTCTTGCTCGCGCTTCAGAAATTCTTCCTTAAAATGCCACGGCAATACTAAATAATAGTCCGGCTTCATGGCCCTTGAATCGGCTTCGCTGACAATAGGAATGTCACTACCGAGCGTATAAGCACCATATTTATCTGGGTTTCTTTCCGCCGCTACATCTATTATCCGATTGTCAATTCCGCACCACTGTAAAATTGTATTACCTTTAGTCGATGCACCGTAAATATGTATGCTTTTACCTTCCTTTTTCAGCATTTTTAGCAGCGAAACTAACTGCTCTTTATGCACGTTAATCCTGTCTTGAAAATTTTTGTATGGTTTGTCGGTATCCAGCTCCATGTCAAATTCTGCCTGACGTAATAGCTTGATGCGCGTCACAGCTTCTTGGTTCTTAAAAGCAAAGGTGTCAAGATGCGTTGCATAACAGCGAATGCTACCGCCGTTGATGTCATTGAGTACGGCATCTACTATTTTCAAGTCAGCTTGTTTGAGAATATATTCGAGCACTGCTAAACTGTAATATTCTAAATGCTCGTGACAAATTGTGTCATAAGAATTCATTTTGAGCATGGATGGCATATAGGACATTTCAAAGACCCATAATCCATCAGGAGTTAGCGATTTTTTTATTTCCTTGCAGAAGCTTACCGGATCTTCTAGGTCATAAAACATGGCGATCGATGTAATAATATCAAATTTTTCGCCTTGCAAAACCTTGGTCAGTTCTTCTGAGGGGAAGATGTCTTGAATTGCCGTAATGTCTCCGGTTATTTCTTGAGCTACGTCAGATGGATCGACACCAAATTTGATAAAGTCTTGGGGATAGCACTTGAGTAAAGTGCCGTCATTACAGCCAATATCTAAAACACGAGCATTACTTTTGCCAATCAGCGATGCTGCTTCTTCAGTAATTTCCTGCAAGTGATTTCGCATAGTTTGGTTCGTACCGGAACGATACCAGTATGCAGAATATAAAACTTCGGGCGGTACGGTATGCTCCATTTGCAATAAACCGCAGGCTTTTTCATCTTTGGTGGGATCGCAGCGCACTAGAGAAAGGGCAATTTTTCTGAGGGGTGGTTCTTCTTTCCCAGGCTTGACAAATGAACCTTGCAAATGCTGTTCACCTAAATTAATGACTGGAGTCAGTGCTGAAGAACCGCATACTCGACAAGTTTTACGATGGCCTAAGTGCATTGCTTTACCTCTAAAATGTTTATTCTTGATGATAGCTGAGTTTGTCTACCATTGCTTGGAAATTTTTGTCTATTCCGTCTATACACTTATTCCGCTGCAAGTTCAAGATGGCTAGCTGTTTCACTACTTGATCTTTTTCTGTTATGGCTACTTTTTCAAATTCATACACTTTTTCTTGTTCGTGCCACAAGTTGCAGTTAACTTTGGCGAGTTCGGAGAAGATTTCGCCGATACTACCACCGATATCAGGTACATAATTGCCTTCTTTTTTATAAACTTTATTTGAGGCAAAAGTTAGGCGATCGCTCGGAATTTGCCCACCTATAGCAGCACTGATAAATTCGTTGATTTCCTCCTGAAGCTGTTTTTCTTGAACTGCAAGGCTATTGAGTCTGATTTGGTCTTCGGAATGCCACTGTTTCAATTTGACAATTGTCAATTTGTCGCAGAGAGAGCCAAGTGTTTCTGCCATAGGTCAATTGTGATTAATTTGAAAGAATTTGAGTCTGGATGCTGCCGATAGAGGGCATAGCGCATTGGGCATAGGGCATAGCGCATTGGGCATTGGGCATAGGGCATACCTCAGTTTATTGAGAACTGCTATAGATCGTTTGCGATCGGACGAATACCCATTTTGGCTGTTCCCAGAATCATCCCACTATTTTATACAACGTCTCTGCACGTACACAGGATTATCTTACTAGAAAGCACTTTTGATTGAGATATCCGATCGCAACTGAGCAGCATCAGCACCACTTCCTCTGGAGGCTATTGACAAATTAAAACTCCAAAGCGTGCTCAATCATCAATTGACAAAAAACATAAATTGTGATATATGGTATTTCTCAGTAGGTAGGGACACGGCAGTGCCCATTGGTGTCAACTTAAGCTGTGGGCCCGCCCCGTGTCCGTTAGTCATCCCGCGAGTCCGCCAGGGACTGAAGTCCCTGTCTAATAGCGAAAGTCCTCTCAAAGAGGACTGAAGAGAAGAATCAACCCCTGTCGGACTGTGAAATGAACGTTAAGTTGACACCTATGGGCTCTTGGAGTGTCCCTACAGCCGATCGCCCTTACCCGAATTCCCCACACACAAAAACAAGTTACAAATACGTTAAGATTGATGAACATAAATAAAAATTCCCAAATCACAGGGACTAAAAATTAGGAGATCGACCTCAGTGAATAAACGCTGGAGAAACGCAGGCCTGTACGCACTTCTGGCTATTGTAGTCATTGCCTTAGCAACCGCATTTTTTGACAAACCTCAGCAAACCAATGAAGTCTGGAAGTATAGTCAATTCATTCAAGAAGTCGAAGCGAAGAGAGTAGACAAAATCAATATCAGTTCCGATCGCAGCAAAGCCCTCGTCACAGCCCAAGACGGCAAAAAAGTGATCGTCAACCTGCCAAATGACCCAGAACTGATCAACATCCTCAGCAAAAACAACGTAGACATATCCGTCCTACCCCAAAACGACGAAGGGTTCTGGGTAAAAGCCCTCAGCAGTCTGTTTTTCCCGATTCTACTCCTAGTCGGACTGTTTTTCTTGGTACGACGCGCCCAAAACGGGCCCGGCAACCAAGCCATGAACTTCGGCAAATCCAAAGCTAGAGTCCAAATGGAGCCCCAAACTCAGGTTACTTTCAGCGACGTCGCCGGCATCGAACAAGCCAAGCTAGAACTTGCTGAAGTCGTGGACTTCCTGAAAAATGCCGATCGCTTCACCGCAGTCGGTGCCAAAATTCCCAAAGGCGTGCTGCTAGTCGGCCCTCCCGGAACAGGCAAAACCCTCCTCGCGAAAGCAGTTGCTGGAGAAGCAGGCGTTCCTTTCTTCTCAATTTCCGGTTCCGAGTTTGTGGAAATGTTCGTCGGTGTGGGTGCTTCCCGCGTCCGCGACTTGTTTGAACAAGCTAAAACCAATGCTCCTTGTATCGTATTTATCGATGAAATTGACGCAGTAGGCCGTCAACGGGGTGCTGGTATGGGCGGTGGTAACGATGAACGAGAACAAACCCTCAACCAGTTGTTGACTGAAATGGACGGTTTTGAAGGCAATACCGGTATCATTATTATTGCTGCTACGAACCGCCCTGATGTGCTGGATTCCGCGCTGCTGCGTCCAGGTCGTTTCGATCGCCAAGTAACAGTCGATCGCCCCGACTTCGGAGGCCGCCTCGAAATTCTCAACGTTCACGCCCGTGGGAAAAGCTTGTCAAAAGATGTGGACTTGGAGAAAATCGCCCGCCGTACTCCCGGTTTCACCGGTGCTGATTTGGCGAACTTGTTGAACGAATCGGCAATTTTGGCCGCCCGTCGCAACTTGACCGAAGTCTCGATGGATGAAGTCAATGATGCGATCGATCGCATCCTCGCAGGCCCAGAAAAGAAAGACCGCGTGATGAGCGAAAAGCGTAAAACCTTAGTTGCTTACCACGAAGCCGGTCACGCCTTAGTCGGTGCGCTGATGCCCGATTATGACCCCGTGCAAAAAATTAGCATCATCCCGCGTGGTGCTGCTGGTGGTTTGACTTGGTTCACACCTAGCGAAGACCGCATGGATTCTGGCTTATATTCTCGCTCATACTTGCAAAATCAAATGGCTGTTGCTTTAGGCGGCCGCATTGCTGAAGAAATTGTCTTCGGTGAAGAAGAAGTGACCACTGGTGCTTCCAGCGATTTACAACAAGTGGCAAAAGTAGCACGACAAATGGTGACTCGCTTCGGGATGAGCGAGGTACTAGGCCCTGTAGCGCTTGGTCGCCAACAAGGGAATATGTTCATGGGTCGCGATATCATGGCTGAACGGGATTTCTCGGAAAAAACCGCAGCCGCGATCGACAATGAAGTCCGCTTGTTGGTAGAACAGGCTTACCGACGTGCTAAAGATGTGCTGGTTGGTAATCGCCATGTCCTGAATGCTTTGGCAGAAATGTTAGTTGAAAAGGAAACTGTGGATTCGGAAGAATTGCAAACCTTGTTGGCTAATAGTGATGTCAAAATGGCGACTATTGCCTAATTGATTTTGGATTTGGGATTTTAAATTTTGGATTTAATCTAAAGTTTGAAATCGGTAATTGGGGTTATTCTGGGATTTTCCGGGATAGCCCCGATTTTTTTATATCTATTAATTTCGATTACACCGGAATGACAAAGGAGACGGCATTACTCATTGGTGTCAACTTAAGCCTGAAAGTCCGCCAAGTCCGTTTGTGAACCCGCGAGTCCAACCGGGGTTGAAACCCCTGTCTCAAAGCAAAAGTCCTCTCTCTCTTGACTGAAGAGAAGAATGATCAACTCATTAGTCCTCGATCGAGGACTTTTGCTATTA
>REAP01000271.1 GCA_004294385.1 Oscillatoriales cyanobacterium
TTGAGCGGTCGCTAAAAATCTGATCAGATAGCGCGATCGCTTTTACTTTTGCCGATCGCACCCGAGAATGAAACAACCCTGGGTTTAAACCCCTGTCGGGCTATTGGTTCTACCTTAAGTTGACACCTATGGGCATTGCCGTGTCCCTACTATCTCAATATCATCCAATTATTGGACACCAATGAACTTATGAGTTTGCAAAGATAACCTGTAACTAGGATTTTGTTTCAGCAATTCCAAGATAATCGGAATAGCTGAAACTTTTGAGTTCCATTCCGGCTGCAAAAAAACAGGCATATTCACATGATTTGCCAAATAACTGTGGTAAAATTCAACTTCTTCGCCAGTGCTAACCACCAACTTAATTTCATTAGATCTCGTCCAAAAAAGCTCTTTTACAGGATATTTAGGATTGACGTGTTCTTTCGGAGAAAGAGTAATCCAAGCTAGCGGCGAAACATCCAGCCAGTAAGCACCAGAAGTTTCAATGCTAACCTGCTTATCCGCTGCTAACAAAGCTGCAACTAACTCAGGCAAATCCCGGTGAATGAAAGGCTCACCGCCAGTGATTACCACCCTCGGAGACTGCAACTGAGATACTAATTGTGCGATCGACTGTGGTACTGCCGGCAAACCTTTTCCCCCGTTCCCATAACCCGTGTCACACCACGGACAACCGACGGGACAGCCTGCCAATCTAATAAAATCTACTAAAGTGCCAGTCCAAAATCCTTCGCCTTGAACAGTAGACTGAAACGTTTCATGAATTGGCAATTTTACTTGTAAAATAGACACCAGAATCTCCGCCTTAAACCAGTTCATTATTAAGTATATCTCAGCCATCAGTGATTCTGCTGCTCTACTGACTACTGACTAATAGACATCTCCCATAATTATTGTGGAACAGGCATCCTGCCTGTTTTTGACAAGCTTTTTAGGAGAGGTCTAATAGACATCTCCCATAATTATTGTTATTGTGGAACAGGCATCCTGCCTGTTTTTGACAAGCTTTTTGGGAGATGTCTAATGACTACTGACTACTGACTCTCGTTCACTAGGTCGCTTTCCTAACTGTCACACCATTGCCACATAGTCCTGCAAACCCAGACACAATCAAAATAACATTCCACAAAGGCGATCGCAATGTATTACAGTTTCGCAGGTTTCGGTGCTAGCACAGGCATATTTTTACTATTAGTTTTTGCGATTCTACAATGGCTGCACATCCCCGCCGGCAGCTTCATCGATTGGGTAATTGCCATTGCTACTTTTGAATGGCTATTGTTGATAGTTACAGTTCCCTGGAATATCCACTTTGAAGCTAAAGAAGTTTTAGCCCAAGCGGCAGAATCCACCGAAAAAGGGATTGCTGTAGATCAGAAACAAGTCAAATATGTTAATTTATTAGCTAGTCGATCTTTGTGGGTTGCGATCGGACTTCACTTGGTTAGCGCGATCGCACTTTACGTCCTAGCAGCCACTGGAATTAGTGCTATTGGCTATCTCAGTTCCGGTGCAGCACTGCTTTTAACTATACTACGTCCAGCGATTAAAGCTTATCAATATTTAGCGGCGCGGCTGACAATGATTCGTAGTCAATTTTTTCATCCCCGCGAAGATATTATTGAACTCCGCAGCCGATTCGCCAACTTAGAATCTACCATTAAAAATTTAGAAGCTACCTTGAACTCTAACGATCCAAATTCTTGGGTAGCAGTGCAAGATCGACAGCAGGAAGCGACTAGAAGAGACTTAACTCGACTAGCAGCATCTGTCGAAAACTTGAGTGCTACAAATCAGGCCGCACATACTAAACTGGCAAGAGATGCAGAAAGTGCGATCGCACAACTCACCGATGATAGCCAAGTCCTCAATCATGTCCGCGAAATCATCCGCTTTTTCAAAGAAGCATAAAGTCATTAGGAATGGGGAATGGGGAATGGGGAATTGGGAATTGGGAATTGGGAATTGGGAATGGGGAATTGGGAATAGGTAATTGGGAATCGGGAATAGGTAATTGGGAATTTTGACTGTTGACTGACCCTTCGACCCTTCGACCCTTCGACCCTTCGACCCTTCGACCCTTCGACCCTTCGACCCTTCGACTACGCTCAGGGCGACGCTCCGCTCAGGGCGACGACGCTCCGCTCAGGACGGCGCTCCGCTCAGGGAACAGCAACTGACTAATTCCCTACCTTAAGATAGATGTCAAATACTAAAAACAAGTAAAATCCTTGGTAAAAGCTGCATTTTTCTTCTTCCTTATTCCTTCTGTCATAACATCAATAATTAGGAAACTATAACCAAAGATAGTTGGGGAATGAGTGAGTTCAAGTCTAATATTTAAACATAAGTCAAAAACCTTAAAAATTACCGAGAAATAAATCATGAGTATTAGCAAAGCAACACCAGCAGACGTAGAAATCGAAGCTAAGATGCAAGCCCCACACTATGACCGGGGCATCACTCCCGCCGAAACAGCAGCGAGACAAGAACGTGAAGGCGCTAACTTCATGCACACAGCCACAGAAGAGAGTCAGAAAAATGCAACAACTAACGACCAAAGCGATGACGAAAGTATTCGCACCACCGACGGCTATACAGTAGACAAAGAAGGTCTTATTAACAATTATGCGATCGAACCGGAAATGTACATTAATGAACCGGGTGATTTGAAAGAACAAGAAAAAGCCGAAGCCCAAGAACGGCTTCGTATCTTGGCAGAAATCAAAGATAAAAGAGGCGAGGAAGGGAAATTGACAACGGAAGCAGATACTCGTGGTAAAGGGCCGGGGATTATCTAATAGACATCTCCGATAATTATTGTGGAATAGGCATCCTGCCTGTTCGACCCAGGCTTTTTGGGAGATGTCTAATATTAATTTTAGTTGCACTCAAACATGACAGTTAACAGTTAACTGTTAACAATCAAGTCGCAGATTGCATCAACTCATAAAGCCTTCTAACCAAAGCTTTAATTTTAGTTCCATACTGCAAATCTGCTGTCCAACGGCCACTGAGTCGATCGACTTCTGGAGCAATTCCCCGCGTCACAAAGCGAAATCTGGGGTCTACAAGTTCCTCAACCAAAGGTTCGATACTGGCGTAAGCTTTTAAATGTTGAACGTGAGCCCTAACACCAATGCGAACACTAGCAAAAGATGCGCTTTCAGTATCTCCACCCACAGCAGCCAAACCTCCAAAATTGTTTTGAGTCGGTCTAATATTGTCACCAAAGCGCAAAAAATTAGTTTCTAAACACATTTGACAAAAAGCAATATCGTAGTTGACTCCTTCCACTGTGGCTTCTTCTCGGTACAGCTTTGCTATCTCTGGAAAAACCTTTAAAGCATTCGGATTGTTGGTTCTGAGAAACATCATTAATTGCACTTCGGTGGTGATTCCAGAACCCATAATCTTGCCAATTTGAGCGGGAGGCTTGACATTCGATCGCAAAATCACCGTCCGGTTCGCATTATCCCAAGTAACTGACACTTGAAAATCCCGCAGTTCGATCGCCTGAACGTATACAATATTCTTGTAACTAACGCGGCGGAGTCGGGGAATCTGAGATAAATCAATGCCCAATCTATCCACTAAGTCGATCGGAATATAAGCATTACCATTAATTAAAACCCCCTTTTCTGCATAAATCCCACCGTTTAGGTTGATACTAATCTCTTTATAACTAATTGGGGTGGGAGTTGGAGGTTCCGCGCGAGGGCGAATCCAAGTTTCCAATCCGTCAGCAATGCCCATTACCATGTCTCCGCGACGATTTTGCATTAAAATGCGATCGTCCGGGTTCGTAAGAAAGCCAAGTTCCATTGACATGGAAGGAATAGAAACCCAGCGACAAAAAATCAGCCGTCCCAAACCCGTAGCAGTATCGGGGATTGCGCCACGATTGGGTAACTGCGGGAACCTCCTCAGCAACGACATAATTACCATTTCCGCATCAGATTTCCGCTGGTTGTTAGCAGCAATGTAATAAATACTCGCACCGCGCACCGATGGATTAGAAGCGCCACTAGCTTGAATTTCCAAAGCCACATCGCCAATGCGAGCCCGCGTGTTGATCCAATCGATGTTTTGTACTTGACTGAACTCATCAGGTACTGTCAGCACTTCCACAGCGCGCGATCGCAATTGGGCCACCACCAAGTCACGAATTTGGATCATTTCCTTCGCTTCGGTAGTACCACCGGCAACAGTTCCAGGGTCTCTCATGCCGTTTTCAAAACCACCGTGAGCGGCTGATAGAAAAATTCGCGCCATATTGTTTTTAAACTTTAGCTTTATAGAATTTAGATTTTATATCGCAAGGGAACGAAAAAAATTCGCTCAAGTGTATCAATTTATTGATGGGGAAAATTCTGCATAAGTGCCTAAGTTCCTTCTGACAAAATAATCCAAACTTGTACTTTATAACATCAAAGTTTATGACCATTACTCGCGTTTCTGTAGACTCAGCAGGCAATCAGGGGAACGGTAGCTCCTACTATCCCTCCATCTCAGCCGACGGGCGGTTTGTGGCGTTTGATTCATCTGCCTCCAACCTCGTGCCGGGGGATAATACCACCAATAGCTCAGACATCTTCGTGCGGGACACGCTCACCAATACCACCACCCTCGTCTCTGTAAACTCAGCAGGCAATCAGGGGAACGGCTCCTCCAGCTATCCCTCCATCTCAGCCTACGGGCAGTTTGTGGCGTTTGATTCTTATGTCTCCAACCTCGTGCCGGGGGATACTAACAATCGCCCAGACATCTTCGTGCGGGACTTGTTCACCAATA
>REAP01000043.1 GCA_004294385.1 Oscillatoriales cyanobacterium
ATGCAAGAGGACTTTAGCTATTAGACAGGGACTTCAGTCCCTGGCGGACTCGCCGGATGACTAACGGACACGGGGCGGGCTGACAGCTTAAGTTGACACCAATGGGCATTGCCGTCTCCTCGGTTTATTTTGGTGTAGAGAGACTTGCCAGCCAAATTGGATAACTAGAAGAATCCTCTGTTGTCAACCTTTGCGCCTGATAGTTTTTGCTAGTCCAATTAGCGACTGTTTGCAGACTTTCTGTTAAAAAACTTTCGCTTCCAAAGGCTTCAAATCCCAAAGTCCACGACGGAGTACCATTAATATTCAATTGGTTGATTTCTACTATGCAGCCTTGGGGTATGGGTGCTTCTACGGGGACAGACATGAGCGCACCAGGGGCAGAAACTTGGTAAAGACGCTGTGCTCGTTTTTTCTTGACTTTCACCCATTTTCCTGTGGCGATTAAATCCGCTGGTAGTGGGCCCATTGTGTCGGCACAAATCCATTTCAGCCATTTCTCGGCTTTTCCTTCCCAGCGGTTCCCGAACTGCATTCCCCCGAATTCTGCCTGTCGCCACTTTACTTGTAGGTTTTTCCCGCGCAGTTTCACTCCCAAGTAGTCGCAGCCCGGTATCAGTAAATATAAGTCTTCTCGTTCTTCTGGTGGTGAGAGATACCCACCCAGACTTTCGCTTCCAAACCATTGCCCGATCGCCTTTGGTAACATTCCGTTACAAAACCACCGCATTTCCAGACTGGTACGCATAATTCTTTCCGATACTTTTTTGCTAATTTTGACTAACAAACACATAAGTTGAGATGTTCTCTCAACCAAGGCGTATCAACCAATGCCCGAAGGAAGATCCCACGAGCACCATTTAGATCCCGATTCATTCGATTCCCGTCAGTATCTTTGATAATACGGGAACCGCCAATCTTCTTGACTTCCCCAGTCCAAGAAACAGTCTTAGAAGTGTAGGCTTCATTGATTTTTGTCAAAGCGACTTTGCTAGACTCCCAAGCTTTCCACTCTAAATGCTTCTTGAACTGATAGTGACTCAAAGTAAGCATCTGACGCACGGTTTTAGAACGAATCTTGCGACGGGATTTGCTGACCATTTGAGAAGACTCAAAAGAGGGTAGCAAAATCACATCAAAGCTATCAACTAGGAACCGCGCTATTTTGTGATGGAGTTCTTTCACCAAGTGCTGAACTTTAGACTTCAGCCTGTCAACCGCTTTCTTGAATCGCTTCTTCTGTCTCCCAGGGGCTTTACTCATTTTTGAGGTGAGCTTATCCAACTTGAAACACAGTTTTTGAATATGCAGATTGGAATCATTCCCAAGCCACCCGTAGGATGTCTCGGAAAAGAATGTCATAAATGTGCGAACACCGGGATCTAAGGCAACCACACGACCTTGGTTATCGGTCTGCTGTGGTTGCACTTCTTCTGAGACGACAATGTAATACTCACCATAAGCAAGTGTTAATCGTCCATCACTGAAGTCTTTGGGTAATGCCTCTTTTAGCTTTGATTGACCCAATTTTGTGTGATAAATTCCTTTTGACCCAATTGCAGACTTAGGAATATACAAGGATTGCTTTGTATCTTTTCTACTACGAAATTTAACTTTGCAGATTTTACCCGTTTTCTTGAAATCTCCTTTAGCTTTTTTGACAGCTAAGCAAGCATCTTTAATGGCGATCGATTTAATCTGAAACGGCACTGGCTTTGCCCAATCAGGCAATCTATTAAGTATGTCCGTTTTGATTGCCATCCAGTTAGCTTTTGTGTCAGGCTGTTGCAAGTATTTAACCGTAGTGTTAAAGACAAAGCGACTAACCCCAAACCATTGCTTAAGCAAGGCTTTTTGATCAGGGTTGAGGAAGATTCGGATCTTCCTTGATTTTCTTGCGGTAGCTTCTAAGTCCGTGCATTCTGCAACGGTCGCCGTGAAGGATGGCAAGAAGATCGGCCGTGAGTTCAGACTCTGGGCAGTGAAGAGGATTTGAGAGAACCACGATTGATCCACCGTTCTGTTCTGCCATGAATTGGAAAAGCTCAAAGCCAAATCGGCACAATCTGTCTCGACAGGCAATAACAATCGTGAGCTTATCACCTCGCATAAATCTGACCAATAAGGCTTGTAGTCCTTTCCTCTTGAAGTTGAGTCCACTTCCGATATCTTGGATGATTTCGGATTCTGGGTAACGCTCTGGCATAAATTCGACTTGTCTTGCAAGATCGTCTTTTTGCTTGGCACTACTAACTCTGCAATAGCAGACGATGGCAGAACTAGATCCGTCAGACTGATAGGATTCAACATCGTAGAGACGTTGCCCAGCTTCATTCTTGATTGATTTGATTCGTCCGTCATCTGCGTATTTCCTTAGAGTATTTGGGTGCAAACCTAGAAATTCGACTGCTTTTCTCAGTGGAATGTATGCCATGAACCAAAGGCATCACATTCGTTAGCGTTTGTCAATGATTGTTAGCAAATTAATTACTGTTGTTTTACCTCTGTTCCCAAATTTTCAAACCCAGACTGGATTTGCTAGATGCCTTCGACTTTTTCAACCTCGCTGACCCTATGCCTCCCACTGGGGACTCCAGGGCTTACTTTCCCTAGTTCAGATCAACGTTCTAAAAAAACTTTCTCATATTCCTTTACATATCTTTATAAGTCTGTTACATTTATTTACAGTACAATAAAACAAATTAAGGAGACTGACATGACTAATAGAGGCTTAATCCTGGATGAAGGCGGCAAAATGAACAATTTCGCGATCGAACCAACAGTATACGTCGATGATCAACCCCGTACCGGCTTCACCCCCTACGCCGAACGCTTAAATGGTCGCCTCGCCATGATTGGTTTTGTCTCACTGCTGGCTTTGGAAGTTTCCACCAAGCATGGACTGATTACCTGGTTTACCCATATTTAATGATGTGCTTAAAAATTAAACTGGATAGCTATGGCTTGTAAGCGCTACGCAAATTACAATCCATAGCTTAACTGTTTTTAGGGGCAAGGTTTGGTGAGATAATTTAGAAACAAATATTTAACTGTCATTCGATCGCAAAAATAATGATCAAACGAATTGTGACCATGCTTCTGGTAGTGTTCAGCCTCACCTTGACCAGTTGTGTATCTAACGTTGTCGGACTCAAAAGCCATGTTGATACTGGCGATGGCTATCAGTTTCTCTATCCCAACGGCTGGCTACCAATTGCGGTTGCTAATGGCCCGGATGTGGTATTTCGCGATTTGATTCAGCAAACTGAGAATGTGAGCGTAGTCATCAGTCCTGTCACGGGAGATAAAACTCTGGCAGATTTGGGAACACCATCGGAGGTTGGTTACAAGCTTAGCAAAAATGCGATCGCGCCGCCAGATTCCGGCCGCGAAGCTGAGTTGGTCAATGCTGAATCTCGTGAATCGCGATCGAAAAACTATTACCTTTTAGAATACGCCGTCAAGCTCCCTAATCAACAACGGCACAACTTAGCGAGCGTAGCCGTCAGTCGTGGTAAACTTTTTACACTAAATATTTCCACTACCGAAGAACGTTGGCCGAAGGTTAAAGAAGCTTTCGAGAAAGTAGTTAAGTCTTTTTCTGTTTATTAGGGAATTGGGAATTGGGCATTGGCCAAACAGGGCATTGGCCAAACAGGGCATTGGCCAAACAGGGCATTGGCCAAACAGGGCATTGGCCAAACAGGGAATTGGCCAAACAGGGAATTGGGAATTGGCCAAACAGGGAATTGGGCATCGGCCAAACAGGGAATTGGCCAAACAGGGAATTGGGCATTGGGCATTGGGTAAAACAAATAACAAATAACCAATAACAAATAACCAATAACCAATAACAACTGTCAACTGACTTTTTAACTTATGAAAACTCCAACTTTTGTATTAGCATCAGCTTCTCCAGCGCGCCAAAAACTGCTAAAAAGTGCTGGCATTCAAGCTGTGATTTGCCCCAGTGACTTTGATGAAGGGCAAATACAAATGAGGGATGCTACTAAATTAGTCCAGGTTTTAGCCGAGGGAAAAGCTGATGCTGTAGCTGAGTTTTTGCGGGCTAATTCTCACCCCCAAATTCCCAATCCCAAAGCCTGTTTAGTTTTGGGATGCGATTCAATTTTGGTGATTGATGGGGAAATTCACGGTAAGCCGAAAGATGCGGAAGAGGCAATTTCCCGTTGGCAGCAAATGCGCGGTAAAGTTGGCGAACTTTATACTGGTCATGCTTTAATTGATACTAGATTTGATAACTTTGATGAGGTGATGGATCGATCGATCGTTCGCTGTCAAGTTACAAAAGTTCATTTTGCGGAAGTTACCTCTCACCAAATCGCGGCTTACGTTGCTACGGGGGAACCTCTCGCCTGTGCAGGCTGTTTTGCACTGGAAGGTAAAGGCGGTTTTTTTATTGAAAAAATCGAAGGCTGTCACACAAATGTGATTGGTTTGAGTTTGCCTTTGTTGCGGCAAATGCTTCGGGATATGGGATATGATGTGGCGGATTTTTGGCAATCTTAATGTTTGCTGGATTTATATCACGAATTGGTCTACGCATCTAACTCAAGAAACACTCAAGAAACCGGGTTTTTTGGGGTTTATACGACTGTAATGAAATATTCTCATAAAAACCCGGTTTCTGGCCCTCGCGAGGAATCGAAGAAACCGGGTTTTTTGGGGTTTCTATGACTGTAATGAAGTATTCTCGCAAAAACCCGGTTTCTGACTACCCCCGGTTTCTGGCCTACGCATCAAAACCAAAGAAACCGGGTTTTTTGGGGTTTCTATGACTGTAATGAAGTATTCTCGCAAAAACCCGGTTTCTGACTACCCCCGCACAAATCTTATCCAAGGGCGATCGCACTGTCAGACACAGAAGTAAACTGAAGTTGACTCGGCGAAACATCTTTCACCAAGCCCAAGATATTGCCGTTGCTCGCTTCCCGAATCACCGTCGCCTTAGTGTTTAAAATTCTAAACTCAGTAGTTATAATCGATCCCGGAGGAATAGGCCCATTACTGTCGTAATCTCTGGCATCACCAATTGTTAAAAACCGTTCAGTTAAGATAACATCATTTCGCGTCAATCCTCCCGCCAATCCAATTACATCTCCTTGAGATGGATTGTAATCGAGAATAAAATCTGCTGGCACTTGTTCTACATTAGAAGGAAAAGTCCCAACTGGACGAGGTTGCTCGGAACCAAATTCTGTCGAAGTTGCTCCTGCTTCTCTTCTAATTACAAACAAATCTGAGCCTTCTCCTCCCCAAAGTCTATCAATTCCAGCATCACCAGTTAGAGTATCGTTGCCACTTTCTCCTACTAAAGCATCATTGCCTTTGCCGCCTCTCAAAAAATCATTTCCCGTGCCTCCGTAAGCATAATCATCGCCTTGATCTCCGCTGAGAATGTCATTGCCACATTCTCCATAAATAATGTCAGAATCTTGACCACCGCGAATAGTGTCGCTACCACAACCTCCGATTAAAGTATCTCTGCCACTGTTACCGTTCATCAGTTCGGCAGCACCGGAACCTCGGACAAAATCGTTGCCACTCAAAGCCCGCAAACCTCCAGGAGTATTGCGGAGAATTCCGTTGGCTAATTGAACTATATCGTCATTGGCGGTGAGGTCAAAAAAGTTTGGATCGCTAGCGGGATTTAATGGTGCATTTAGCAATCTGATGTTTGGGGGATCGGGAATAATTGGGTCGGAATTTTCAGCTAAGGCTCTAATTTCTCCGAGGTTTGTTTCTAACATTCTAGGTTTCTCCTGCTTTGATTCAGTATGTTGACACCCTGATTCTAACAAAGGTTCCAATTAAGAAATCTACATGAATCTGCGGTTATAATAATCAAATTAGCCTCGAAACTGCTCAAGATTATCTTGCAACAAGCCTAATTTATTGACACCAAGCCGTTGGCGTTAGCGAAGCGATCCGAAGGAAAGCCCGCCCCTACGGGGGCTGCGCCAACGAAGAGGATCGCCCAAATCCGCAAATATTTTGAATTATGAAGCAATAATTCTGGGGATAGCGTAATCTATTAGCGATCGGCATTCAGTGACCAAGCACCAACTGAATGCTAATTGTCATGGAACCTTGAGTTAAGTCAGAAATCGTTAATATGCTAGACACTGCGATCGAATCTATTCAGGCCAGAGAAATCCTCGACTCCCGTGGCCGCCCCACGATTGAAGCTGAAGTTTACCTAGCCAACGGTGTTGTCGGACTCGCCCAAGTCCCCAGCGGCGCGTCTACAGGATCCTTTGAAGCCCATGAGCTCCGCGATGACGACAAAAAACGTTACGGTGGGAAAGGAGTTCTGAAAGCTGTCGCTAATGTCGAACACAAAATTGCGCCTGCTTTGATGAATCTAGATGCGATCGACCAAGCATTGGTAGACCAAACCATGATTGAGTTGGACGGTTCCCCAAACAAGTCCAACCTGGGCGCAAATGCCATTCTCGGAGTCTCCTTAGCCACAGCAAAGGCGGCGGCCGAGACTTTAGGACTCCCCCTTTACCGCTACTTGGGCGGCACTTTGGCGAACGTTCTGCCAGTGCCTCTGATGAATGTGATCAATGGCGGTTCCCACGCAGACAACAATGTAGACATTCAAGAGTTTATGATTGTACCTGTGGGAGCACCATCTTTTAAGGAAGCTTTGCGCTGGGGTGCAGAAGTATTTGCTAGTCTGGCCAAAGTCTTGAAAGACAAAAATTTGCTGACTGGTGTTGGTGATGAAGGCGGTTTTGCTCCGAATTTAGGTTCAAATCAGGAAGCTTTGGATTTGTTGATGATGGCAATTGAAAAAGCTGGTTACAAACCGGGTGAAGAAGTTGCTTTGGCTTTGGATGTTGCTGCTAGCGAGTTTTACAAAGATGGGCAATACACCTATGACGGTGTGGCTCATTCGCCAGCAGAATTAATCGATTATTTGGATGGTTTGGTGAGTCAGTATCCGATCGTTTCCATTGAAGATGGTTTGCATGAAGACGATTGGGATAGTTGGGTAGCGTTGACTCAGAAAATGGGCAGCAAAGTTCAATTGGTGGGTGACGATTTGTTTGTGACTAATCGCACACGGCTGCAAAAAGGGATTGATTTGAAAGCTAGCAATTCGATTTTGATTAAGCTGAATCAAATTGGTTCTTTGACGGAAACTTTGGATACGATCGACCTTGGTAAACGTAATAGTTATCGATCGGTCATCAGCCACCGTTCGGGTGAAACTGAGGATACCACGATCGCGGATTTAGCCGTAGCGACTCGCGCTGGTCAAATCAAGACTGGTTCTCTGTGTCGTAGCGAACGGGTGGCGAAATACAACCGTTTGTTGCGGATTGAGGAGCAATTGGGCGATCGGGCAATTTATGCTGGTGCGATCGGTTACGGGCCCAAATAACACTTGTTAATGGGTAATCGGGCATCGGGAATTCACATCCTGTAGGGGCGGGTTTTACAAACAATAATTGCCTAAAACCAATAATCTCGTAAACCCGCCCCGACCCAATTACCCATTACCCATTACCAAATTCTCAATTAAGGGTAAAAAGCCAATTGAGGTAAACCCAAAGTTTCTTCCCAACCCATCATCAAATTCATACACTGAATGCCTTGTCCGGCTTGACCTTTAATTAAATTATCGATCGCCGACATCACAATTACTCTGTCAGTACGCGGATCTACTTCCACGCCGATGTAACAAAGATTCGTGCCACAAGCCCATTTTGACTGCGGATAAACCCCCGCCGGCAACACTTTCACTAAAGGAGAATTGCGGTAAAAAGCACTGAAAATGGTGATTAAATCTTCCCGGACTAATCCCGGATCACGCAAATTTGCGTAAACAGTTGCCAAAATTCCTCGCACCATCGGCATCAGGTGAGGAGTAAATTGGACTTTAATATCTTGTCCGGCTAAATCGCTGCAAACTTGCTCAATTTCTGGGGTGTGGCGGTGACGGCCAACACCATAAGCACCGATGGAATTATCAGCTTCTGCCAACAATAGATTAATTTCGCCTTTCCGGCCTCCTCCCGAAGATCCTGATTTAGCGTCGATAATTGCTGTTTCTGGAACGATGATACCTTGTTTGAGCAAGGGTGCCAGGGCCAACAAACTAGCGGTGACGTAGCAGCCTGCACAGCCGACTAATTGAGCGTTTTTAATGCGATCGCGATACAATTCTGGTAAACCGTAAACAGCGGTGGCTGCTAGAGCAGAGTCCGATCGATCGCCGCCGTACCAAGCTTTGTAAGTATCAAGATTTTCAAACCTGTAGTCAGCCGACAAATCCAAGACTTTGCAGCCTTTTTCGATCAGCGTCGGTGCCATTTGGTAAGCCAAACCGTTGGGTAGCGACAGAAACACAACTTCACATTTAGCCGCTATTTTGTCTAAGTCGATCGCCTCGACAGTCAAATCAACGCAGTTAGTCAAATGCGGATACAGGCTGGAATAAGGTTTTCCCGCACTGCTATCCCCGCCCAAATAAACTACTTCGGCCGCTGGATGATCCGCTAGCAATCGCACAAGTTGCACGCCGCCGTACCCTGAAGCGCCAATAATGCCTACAGGCACACGTCCAACATTTCCCATTTTCTTTTATCCCTCAGCCCTTGAAATCTAAAAAACTCTTTAACTTTTGCTGCATTGTAGTACCAAACGGCAACTTTGGTGGTCAAGAATTGTTTTTTTTTTGTTATGGAGGTGCGGTGGCGATGCTGAGAAACCCTAGAATTGATAAACTGATGTGCGATCGTGCTATAAAACTACTAATCCCCGACCTCAAAACCGGAGATTAATATTTTTCACTATCCTGAGTCCTTCGACTACGCTCAGGAACCGTGTAGTCGCGCACTGAGCGTAGTCACGCACTGAGCGTAGTCGCGCACTGAGCGTAGTCGAAGTGCCTTCTTCCCTCTTCCTTCTTCTTCCTTCCTACATGATAGTTGTCGAAAACGTATCAAAACAGTTTGGCAGTTTCCAAGCACTCGATCGAGTCAGCTTAGAAATTGAATCCGGTTCCCTAGTCGCATTGCTCGGCCCATCCGGTTCCGGCAAATCTACGCTGCTGCGACTGATTGCCGGTTTAGAAATGCCCGACTCCGGCAAAATCTGGCTGACAGGCCAAGACGCCACAAATACCAGCGTCCAAGACCGTAAAATTGGGTTTGTGTTTCAGCACTACGCGCTATTCAAGCACATGACCGTGCGGAAAAATATCGGTTTCGGGTTGGAAATTCAGAAAACCCCACCTGCGAAAATCAAATCACGGGTAGAAGAATTGTTAGATTTGGTACAATTGGCCGGATTGGGCGATCGATACCCATCACAACTGTCAGGAGGCCAACGCCAGCGAGTAGCCCTAGCTAGAGCTTTAGCAGTCGAACCAAGAGTGCTGTTACTCGACGAACCTTTCGGAGCACTAGATGCCAAAGTTCGCAAAGACTTACGTGCTTGGTTGCGGCGACTGCACGACGAGGTACACGTTACCACAGTCTTTGTGACCCACGACCAAGAAGAAGCAATGGAAGTTGCCGATCGCATCACAGTAATGAACAAAGGTAAAATCGAACAAGTAGGCACACCCGCAGAAATTTATGACCATCCAGCGAGTGCTTTCGTAATGAGTTTTATCGGCCCAGTCAATGTCTTACCCAGCACTTCTAGAATATTTCAAGACAACGGCTTTGACTCACCCAACCCAGAGACTTTTTTGCGGCCTCATGATGTAGTAATTGAAACCACAGAAAATAGTGCCACAGTACCTGCGAGAATCAGCCGTTTGATTCACTTAGGATGGGAAATTCAGGTAGAATTGACCTTAGATGATGGTCAAGTTTTGAATGCTAATTTGACACGAGAAAAGTTTGATCAATTGGATCTACAACCACAACAAAGAGTATTTGTCAAACCAAAAGATGCCAAATCTTTTCCGCTCTTTTATTCGATTTAATCCAGATACCCAAATGCCCGACTTCTTAAATAAGTCGGGCATCTAATCGAAGCCGGACACTCCAAGAGCCCATAGGTGTCAACTTAACGTCAAACCCATAGTCCGACAGGGGTTGAAACCCCTGTCTCATAGCTAAAGTCCTCTAAAAGAGGACGGCAGGAGTTGAACATTCTTCTCTTCAGTCAAGAGAGGGCACGCTTGAGTGTCCCTACAGAAGCTTGTACCTACATACCTAAAAAGTGCTGTAAGTTAGTCCTTTTTGATTTGGCTCACAGCCTTTTCCACTTGTTGCTTAAAGGATGTAGCCCTTGTATTAGAAGGATTTTTCATCTTTTCTTTGTCATCATCTCCCTGAATTTCATTAATCCCTTGGTTGGCTTTTTTTTCAGTTTCTTCCATAGACATCGGCTCTCTCAAAACAGCTTTTTGAGCATCCTTCTCAATCCCCAAAAGTTGGTCTGTACCTTTTGTAGGGCTGCTGGTAATTGCCAAAGCTGGGAAAGCATTAGAAACAAACATCAAGGCACAAAAACAAACTGTTATCAAAGAGCGCACTAAACGGTTGATAGGTAGGTTAAAATTGATCAAAGACATAGAAAATCTCTCCGTTTTTAGTAGAATTTTTCATCACACAGATTGTGGATAGGTTAAGAAGCAACCAAGTCCAGCAAAATCTTTAGCTGAATTCTGATACAAGCAATAGCATTTAGCAGTTGGTGTCTTTCAAATCAAGCTAATATATATCTTGCTTGAAAAGCTATAGCTTGAAATCATTCTCAGGGAATATTTATATCAACAGAAGAGTCCAAGGCAATGCCGTTTCCCTACCCCAAAATCATATTGTAGGGACACGGCACTGCCCATTGGTGTCAACTTAACGTACAACCCATAGTCCGACAGGGGTTGAAACCCCTGTCTCATAGCTAAAGTCCTCTAAAAGAGGACGGCAGGAGTTGAACATTCTTCTCTTCAGTCAAGAGAGTTGTGAGCTTTGAGGAGGATTTGAGATGACTACTGTTGCCGCACGGGAATTTGGGATTTTGCCAGATAAGTCTTAATTTCTCCGACACTTAACTGCCCGAAATGCAGCAGGGAAGCCAGCAATGCGGCTTCCGCTTTGCCCTCAGTCACGGCTTCGTAGATGTGGTGGCAGTTGCCTGCGCCACCAGAAGCAATCACCGGAATTTCGACAATTTCAGCGATACTTCGGGTTAATGCCAAGTCGTAGCCAGCTTGAGTGCCGTCAGAGTCCATGCTTGTCACCAGCAGTTCGCCGGCGCCACGCTGTTCAGCTTCCTTCGCCCAGACGATCGCATCTTTGCCCGTATTTTCTCGCCCTCCCCGCACATACACATCCCAGCCAGGATTATCCGCATCTTGCCGTTTGCGTGCGTCGATCGCCACTACAATACACTGATTGCCAAATCGATCGCTCGCTTTGTCGATCAAACCTGGATCGCGCACCGCTGCTGAATTAATACTCACCTTATCGGCACCAGCCCTCAACAAACTTCTAATCGTGTCTAGGGATTGAATACCGCCACCGACTGTCAAAGGGATAAAAACGCGATCGGCAGTCCGGTAAACCACATCAATCATAATATCTCGGTCTTCGTGAGTCGCCGTAATATCCAGAAACACCAACTCATCCGCGCCTGCATCATTGTAAACCTGAGCCATTTCTACCGGATCACCAGCATCCAGAAGGTTGACAAAATTGACACCTTTGACCACGCGGCCAGCTTTCACATCCAGACAAGGTAAAATTCTTTTTGATAACATAAACTTTGCAAGTTTCTAATGAAATATCTCTTGGTATATGGTGTATTTGACAGTTATTAGATAGATAAGCTCGCTTGTTGCTCCCATGAAATTCGGTCATACTAAGTCAGTCCGGTGCATCAAAAATCGAGTGAACTACCACACACTCACCCGAAGCGGGTAGAGTGTGGGCTTCCAAGTTCAAGGGCAACAGCCTCGGCGACAGTGGATTTTTGCCCATATCGCTTTGGTCTTACATTGCCTCCCTTGGCAGTAACGCTGGTTCCCAACGTCAATAACCGTAAGCCTTCATTTTTAATATTGATTGCCGCGTTAATGTCTCTGTCGTGTCGATTGCCACAGTGGGGACAATCAAATTCACGCACCGATAAATCCATCTTAGGCAGCGACAGTAAAGTATTTGAACATAGATGTGATGAAGGGAAAAATCGACCTACTTCTAGATAGACTTTGCCTTCTGCTTCTGCTTTATATTTAAGCATAGTGCAGAACATTCCCCAGCCAGCATCACTGATGGATTTAGCTAGATTATGATTCTTGACCATGTTCTTTACTGCCAGATTTTCAACCACAATAACTTGGTTCTCGTTAACTATCTTACGGGATAGTTTGTGGCGGAAATCCGCGCGTACTCTAGCTATTTTTCCATGGACTTTGGCTACAGCTAGTTTAGCCTTACGTCGTCGATTAGTTGTCTGATCCTTCTTTCTAGATAGCTTACGCTGTTTGCGTTTAAGGTTTCGTTCGTGCTTTTTGAGGTGTCGAGGGTTTTGGTACTTCGATCCGTCAGATGTGACTACAAAATCAAGCAACCCAAGGTCGATGCCTATGGCTTTTCCTTCTTCGTTTGTCACTGGATTATCAATACCATCATCCATTAATAGCGAGGCATAATAGCGACCATCAGGCATTTTAGATACCGTCACAGTCCTTAATGTACCAATACAATCACGATGAATTCTAGCTTTGACTACTCCAAGATTACCAGGGAATTTAATCTCGCGATCGCTCAGAATTTTAACGTTCTGAGGGTACTGCATCGATTGTCTACCCTGACGTTTTTTGAAGGTTGGATATTGTGTCCGACCATCGAAAAAGTTGATAAAAGCTTGAGACAGATTAAGTACGGACGACTGGAGACACTGTGAATAGCACTCTTTGAGCCATTCATGCTCGGTCTTCCATACTGGGATCTGTTTCTTCATGGTCAAAGCCGATACGCCCTTCCCAGTTTCCTTGTAGGTTTGGGACATCGTAGCCAGAGATTGATTCCATACCCAGCGGACACAGCCAAAGGCCCCGGCCAAATGACTCTGCTGTTCTTGGGTAGGATAAATTCTGACCTTGACTGCCTTTAACACAATGTTTTTATCACAAGCTATAAACCTATGATAACACAGACACACAGACCAATCAAGGGATTTGTGAGCCTTATAATACACCCGCCCATCTCCCGCTGGCTGCGACGAGAGCGTCTTGTGGGCGGGTGCAATCGGCGGCTCACTCGCATTCATCAAGGGCGTTCATCCGAGGCGGATTGAGCGCGGGGCTTCTGCTGGTTCAGCTAAGCAATCTGAAATTTTAGAATAACCGATTTGTGTTTTTCAGAAAAACTATCAGTTATGAGCCCCCGGTCAATCTAAAATCTAAAGTGTCAAACTTGAAATCGGTCGAATTGATGTCGTTTCTGAGACTGTGGTGATTTTGCAAACGAACCCACATATGGTACTTCGCACAGAAGGCGGCAATCGCTACTTGCCGTTGGCTGGTGGCAATTGCTGGACAGTAGGGCGGAGTGATGACAATAATTTTGTGTTAATCGATCGCTGGATTTCCCGGAATCATGCGATGTTACAGCAAATGGAAACTGGAGAATTCTACCTGATCGACTTGGGAAGCCGCAATGGTACTTTTGTCAATGGGCGGCGGGTAAGTATTCCGGTGACACTCAAAAATGGCGATCGGCTCATGTTTGGCCAAACCGAATTAGACTTCTATAACCCAAGCGCTATCCGTCAGCTTGAGCAAACACACGACACAGACTCCGATGACTTTACGGCAACTTTGACGGTTCGTAGTCTGATCAGTGTCATGGTAATGGATATCCGAGACTTTACTGTGTTGACTCGTCAGCTAGACGAAACTCTCCTCTCGGAAGTCATCGGGACTTGGTTCCGCAAAGCAGGACATATCATTCGTCAACACGGCAGTTGGGTGGACAAGTACATCGGCGATGCAATCATGGCCGTCTGGTTTCACAAAACTGACAGTGTTAGCAATGAGGAAATGATGCGGATTTGTCAAGCTTTGAGCCAACTGCACCGGGCTACGGACGAACTCAGCATTAAATACCCCCTGCCTTTTCCTTTGCGAGTCGGTGCTGGAATTAATACTGGTTATGCAATGGTAGGAAATTCTGGTAGCAGCGATCGATCGGACTACACTGCCTTGGGAGATACTGTCAATGCAGCATTCCGCTTAGAATCTTGCACTAAGCAACTCGGTAAGGACATCGCTGTAGGAGAAACTACCTACAAATACCTGGCAAAATTGGGGGCTGACAACGCTTTCGAGCAGCACGTCGTTGATTTGAAAGGTTACGACACTCCGACTGTGACTTATAGCAGTAACTATGCTGACTTGAACACTTTTTTGGAATCAAGTGGCAAGAGTTCAGGTAATGATACTTAGTCAGTACCTAGTTGCCGATTTTTTGAGAAAACTGCATAGGCAAAATGGTAATCTCTACATAATAAATGCTGTGTATTAAAGGGAGACATAACTTCATGAAACGATTGGGTCGTCTATTGGCAGTATTGGGCTTAGTGCTCGGCTGTTTTGCATGGGCTGGAGACCAAAGTGCGATCGCGGCTTCTTTGAGCCGTCTGGTATTGCCATCATCCTCCCTGATAGCCGTTGAAGCGCCGTCTAGAACCAATCGCGCCGACGAAAAGCTGGCCACAGAATATGGCAAAAAGCTTGATTTGAACAACAGTGCCGTTCGGGACTTTCGGGAATATCGAGGACTGTATCCCACTTTGGCTGGACTAATTATTAAGAATGCTCCTTACGAAAAAATTGAGGACGTACTCAATATTCCCAAATTGAGTGAACCTCAGAAAAAGTTGTTGGAAGCCAACATGGACAAATTCACCGTGACTGATGTTGAATCCGTCTTTATTGAAGGAGACACCAGGTTGAACAATGGTCTCTACGACTAGATAGCACTTGCTCTTATCGATCGCGAAAAGGCAGAAGGCAGAAAGCATTCGGCAAAAAGAAAAGATCTTTTTCTGGAAGCTCATGAATTCTGCCTTTGATTTATTTTATTCCTTCTTCCTGACATCTGTTACATCTGAGATCTTGCACCATTTTCAATTAGCCTTTTATGGACGGGCTCTCCTGCCCATCCCACAAGAAAATTCACTCTTTGTGGAACGGGCTTCTAGCCCGTTGCTGACATTGGTGCAAGATGCCGAACTTCCTGACATCTGTTACATCCGTTACATCCGTTACATCCGTTGCCGAACTTTCTTCTGGTATATGACTGACAAATTTGACGTATTGGTTGTAGGTGCTGGCGCTGCCGGTTTGTACACGGCACTTTGCCTCCCAGAACACTTGCAGGTAGGCTTGATCAATAAAAATACTCTGCCTGTTTCTGCTAGTGATTGGGCCCAAGGAGGGATTGCCGCGGCGATCGCCCCTGAAGATTCTGCGGCACTACACGTTCAGGATACACTCTTGGCGGGGGCTGGTCTTTGCGACTGGGAAGCAGTGAAATTTTTAGTAGAAGAAGCGCCTGAGTGTATTGATGCTTTGGTAAAAATGGGTGTTGCGTTCGATCGCACCGGAGCAGATTTAGCACTCACCCTAGAAGCAGCCCACTCCCGCCGCCGCGTGCTCCACTCCGCCGACACCACCGGCAAAGCAGTAGTGAGTACACTCACCGCAAAGGTTTTGAGTCGCAAAAATATTCAATTAATCTCTCCAGCTTTTGCTCTGAGTTTGTGGCTACACCCAGAAACAGGTCGCTGTCAGGGCATTAGCGCAATTTGTGGTTCAACTGTCAAATACTTGTATGCGGAGGCTGTAATCCTCGCCACAGGCGGCGGTGGACAAGTATTTTCGCAAACGACTAACCCATCTGTAAGTACGGGAGATGGAGTGGCGATCGGTTGGCGCGCCGGGGCACTGCTGCGAGATTTAGAATTTGTACAGTTTCACCCTACAGCCCTCAGTAAAGTGGGCGCGCCTCGGTTTCTGATTAGCGAAGCAGTGCGGGGAGAAGGTGCTCACTTGGTTGACAGTAGAGGATATCGGTTTGCTTTTGACTATCACCCAAACGGGGAACTCGCACCTAGGGATGTTGTCAGTCGCGCGATTTTCCGACACTTGCAGAAGACTGGGGAACCTCATGTTTGGCTGGATTTACGCCCGATCGCAGTTGATCGACTTCGCTACAGGTTTCCGAATATCATCCAAGTGTGCGCTAATTGGGGAATTGACGTGTTTTCCGAACCAGTACCAGTGACACCCGCAGCCCATTACTGGATGGGAGGGATTGTCGCCGATCGGTTCAACCAAACTTCTATTCCGGGCTTGTACGCCGTGGGAGAAACTGCCAGCACGGGAGTACACGGTGCCAACCGCTTAGCCAGTAATTCATTGCTGGAATGTCTGGTTTTTGGCTCACAGATGGCACATTTGAAGCTAGAAGGCAATCCTTCTCCTCCTCAGCCCGATGTGCAAAGAGTCGCAAAGTCGATCGGTGTTTGGGAAATGGTGGCGATCGAAAAATTGCGTTTTGAACTACCACAATTGGTGTGGCAAAGTGCGGGAATTTGTCGCGGACAGAGAGATTTAGAAAGTGCGATCGCCCGCATTGAAATTTGGCGACAAGAATTCATCTCTTTGCCATTGAGTGAATGTTTGCTGAAGTTACGGCCGGGAAAAATGATTGATTTCTCGCCTGCGGATGATGATACCACCCTGCTTTTGCGAAATTGGGGAGAAGTTTATAATTTATTGGATATTGGTTATTTGATTTTGAAAAGTGCGGCTTTTCGGACTGAAAGTCGAGGCGGACACTATCGGCTTGACTATCCACTTTCTGATGTGGATTGGTGCAGGCACACTTTAATTCAAAATAACCATTGGGAGAAATCTAATGTGATCTTCAATCCGGGTTTGTGATCTCCTAGATAGTTTAACTGGTTAATTAAATTGCCCTACTTCAAAGTCGGCTAGTGCTTCTTCTGCCAGAGTGTCTAGTTTACCGCCAATGATGTCTTGTTCGAGCTGTTCGCTCCAGCGTTGATATTCTACATCTAGCAGCCATTGCACCAGTTTTTGATAGTCGCTGGGAGGCAGTTTTAGGATAGCGGCTTCGATTTGCTCAATCGTGGACATAAAATCTGTAGGTTTGAGTTGCTTACCGATTATTATGGTACGCGCATTGACAATATTTGCTTATGTTGAATTTTGGCGATCGGGAGATTAAAAAGATTGTGTTAGCGCGTGCCCGTACCGTCACTTTTCGGGTTCCCATTCGGGTCTGGTTCATATTTTGAGTAATTGTCAAATCTGAAGTTATCTGAAGCTGTCCAGGTCGATCGACCTGCTGCTAAGTTGTCAGTCGAGTTGCTGACTTGTGTAACAGCAAGCGCTGCGCTGCCGATATTCAATTGCAGGCAGGTAGCCAGCATTGTCATTGTTGTCAGATGAATTAAAGTACGCATGGTGTTTATTTCCGTAGATGCAATTCCCTACAGACTATTATATTCCAAAACTTACGTGAATTTACTGAGATTTTTATATTTTTTTAATGAAGCTTCACAAAACCACTGAAACTCTTTTAAATAAAGGCTTTGTTGCTTACTTTAATTTTGAATCGGATCTTGATTTTAGGGAAATTTAATATGGCACTAAAGTTAGACGCAAAATGGTGTCAATAAGTTTCATGATTACTGAAAATACCTCTAAAGGTAATGTTGACAGTTAACGGTTGATATATAGCAATCCTAAATCATTTGTGTAATTCTTGTAGGGGCTCTTGGCCCCGTGGTTGCCCGATAGATAGGGGGTAGGCACGGGGGCACTACCCCTACAAATATATAGCAACCGCCAAGGTGGTTAAGGCATTTATGTGATCGTTCCCTGAGCGGAGTCGAAGGGTTCAATGACCTTCTTCGCCTTGACGACTGCTATATCTGAATGATTTAGGATTGCTATAGTTCAACCAAACTGATATTGATTTTTACCAGATCCCTTAGAACGATACATTGCAGCATCGGCATTGTTTACCAAAACATCTCGATCTTGAGTATCAACAGGATACAAACTAATACCAATACTTGTAGTTACAAAAACTGTATGTTCTTGTAATAGAAAAGGTTGCTTAATTGCGTCGCGGATTTTTTCAGCTACTACCGCAGCTTCCTCGCGAGTTGGAATTCCAGGTAAAATGACTGTGAACTCATCACCACCCAACCGCGAGATCGTATCACTGCCTCGCAAGCAGCTTTTTAGGCGATCGGAAACAGCTTTTAGGAGCAAATCACCAATATTGTGTCCGAGGGTATCATTAATTAACTTAAATCCATCTAAATCTAAAAATAATAAAGCTACTAATTCATGATTAATCAATGCTTTTTCTAAAGATTGGTTCAATCGTTCATAAAAAAGTTTACGGTTGGGCAAACCCGTGAGAATATCGTGATCCGCTTGGTGACTGAGTTCAGCATTTTTCTGCTTGAGTGCTTCTTCCAATCGCTTGCGTTCAGTGATGTCTCTGATAATTCCCACCAAAAACAGATTACCGACGGCATCTTTATGAAGCGACCTTTTAGTGGCAATTAGATGGGTGATACCGTGAGTATCGGTAAAGTTTTCTTCGTTTTCTAGCTGTTGATTAGTTTTCAATACTAATTCGTCTTGCTCCCAAAAGATATCTGCTTCGGCTTTGGGAAATAAATCGTAATCTGTTTTAGATGTAAGATTTTCCAAAGAAGAGCCTATAAATTGACAATAAGTCTGATTTAAAACCACCAGTCGATGATTTTTATCTTTGACAAAAATCGGATCGGGAATTGTATCAATTAGTGATTGTAAAAATTCTTTAGACTTTTTCAATTCTTCTTGCAAGTGAGCCAGATAAGCGACAACTGCTGCGCCCGAACCCAAAAGACTGAGCATTGGGGGAATTAAAGGTAGCCACCAACCGGCTAAGAAAGCTAAGTATAAAGTGACATTCAGAAAGATGCTGATACTTAACAAACACCAAGCCGATCGACTTAGCGATCGCAACTTCCAGCTAACATTTGCTCCTACCCCAGACCATAGCAAAATCCACAGCAACTCTAGAGAATCTGACCAAACATTGATACCCCCACGCCCGTCTAGGGCCGCACTCAAAATTTGACTCAAAAAATGAGCCTGAAGTTCAACTCCCGGTATTGGCTGAGGACTGCTAAACAAATCGTAGCTGTAAGAGTTTTGCTGAAAATCTTTGAGGCTAGTTGCAGTTGAGCCGATCAAGACAACGCGCGATCGCACAAAATCCACTGGTACCTTACCAGAAAGCACGTCACTGATCGACACAGTGCGAAAACTGCCGATCGGGCCACGGAGAGAAGCCAAAATTTGATAACCACGGCTATCCGATCGCACATAAGCACCATCATTCCGTTGAAAAGGCCGAAAAACCCCCTTACCTAACTGCAAGTATTTAGGATTGACAGAGGCTGGTTGAGGAGAAACCCCTTCACTTTTGAGATAAAGCAAAGCCAGTTTGAGTGCAAAACTCTGATGAGTTTTGCCATCGGACGGCCAAGCGTAGAGCAACATTCGGCGCACCTTACCATCAGCATCGATAACAACATTGTTGAAGCCAATTTGATCGAGCTTGTCAAGTACGGTCGGTGGCCGAACTCCCAACCTAGTTGCGTCTGCGGTCAACTCAATTCCGATTAAATTAGGAATAGTTTTAAAAGTTTTGAGCAATTCGGCATTACCGGGTTGAGTTGGCAAATCTCGGTAGATATCAAGACCGATCGCTCGCGGTTTACCAGCATCCAATTTTTGCAACAATTTGGCCATCACACCATCAGAAATTGGGTAGCCGTATTTTTGCAAATCACGTTCCCCAATTTCTACAATTACGATCCGATTGTCAATTGGTTCCGAGGGCCGCCAGCGCACAAATTGGTCAAAAGCAGCCCATTCCCACAACTGCAAAAGTCCGAACCAGCGAACTATCATGACCGTACCGGCAATTGCAGTTGCAGTAATTAATACCCGGCGTTCTTGGTAAAGCCATTTTTTGAGAATTGCCCGCATATTTTTGGGAAGAAGGAAGAAGGAAGAAGGAAGAAGGAAGAAGGAAGAAACTATACCCAATGCCCGATGTCCGATTCCCAATGCCCGATTTCCAAGAGCACCGAATTCACCTGATTAATACTATGAAAATTGCAAAATTCACTGTCACTTCATGAAATTTTGTGGACCAGTGTAACCAGACAATTCTGCGAGTTTTTCTAAAGATTTAGTCCCGGAATAAAACTGACCTTTGATCTCCCAAGTCGGGAAACCTTGGAGATTAGCAGCAGTAGCTTGGCAAATTTCAGCGCGAGAATTTTGTCCTTTGGGATCGCATTCAAAATAATTAATTAATTTTGTGGCTTCCCTCCCGAATAGCATTTTTTGGTCGTGACAGTGGGGACACCAATAAGCGCCATATTCTTTGGCGCCTATTTCTGCGAGGTAGCGGGCTAAAGCAATTTCTGCCGTGCCTGATGTTGTAGTGACCAGAGGAGGCACTATACCGGGTGTGGAGATAGTGACAGGTGCTTTGATGCTGTTGTAGAGTCCCAAGGCTGCGATCGAACTGACCATTGTCACCAAAAGACCTGTAAACATCAGTTGACCAATATCTTCCCACTCGTGGCCGAGAACCACGATCACGAACAGCAATAGGGAAAATACAGCGGAACTCACGCAATAAATGCACAGTTCTTGAATTTCAAAAGCCATCAAATAGATCAAGTAGCTGCTGAAAATTACCATCGCAGCAGTGATGATGAATAGCCCTTGCCAAGTCTTGTTTTCTAGTTGAGAGTACAGTCCTTTATTAGTTTCAGGATTGACAAATTTGGGAGCGAAAGCCAGGATTGCGATGCTCAGGTAAGCTAAACAACCTAACAAACTTAAAGGTACTACGCCAAAGGCTGTGGCGTAGGGACTGTTGAGAACTTTGTCACAGCCGCTGGTGGGACAAATGACTGAGCCTGTCGTGAATTTGGCGATCGTTAGATAAGCAGTTTCTAGAACGCCGATAGCTGCGATCGCAGCCATCACAGTCCTCGACCAGCGATGAATCCAAGGGGTTGAACGTCGGCGAATCATTTTTAGATTTGGTAATGGATGATTGGGAATTAGCAATTGGGAATTAGCAATTGGGAATTGGGAATTGAGAATTGGGAATTGGGAATTGAGAATTGGGAATTGAGAATTGAGAATTGGGGCATAACTGAAAATCAAGAACTCACAGTGAAAAAATCACCAATTCCCCATTACCGATTACCCATTACCGATTACCCATTACCCATTACCCATTACCGATTACCCATTACCGATTACCCATTACCGATTACCCCATTCTCAATTACCCATTCCCATTTTAGATTTTACTTTTGATTTTACCCAGTTCCGAAACTAGCCCACGAGAACCATTAGCCTGGCTGCTTTCCTGTTCGTACTCTTTTTCTGACAAGCTGCGGCGGGCGGCTTCTACAAACTGACTGACGCGAATCGGATCGATCGGCGCATCGATGCGACCATTTCGCTTCAAGGAACTTGAGACAATTACGCCATCAGCAGCCCGCATCAGGGTGGAAATGTTTTCCCACGATGCGCCGCTACCGATGAAAACTGGAATTCCGGCGGAGGCTATACTCGCGAGCTCTAATTCTGCCAGATTGGGAGGGCTACCAGTGGTGGGCCCGGAGATGATCACGGCATCTGCTAAGGCGCGTCCGATTGTTTCTTGAATGACTGTTCTCAAGTTAGGGCTACCTAGGGGTTGTCCGTGCTTGACTAACACGTCTGCTAATATTTTGACATCGCTGCCCAATTCCCGTCGATAGCGGAGTAGCTGGTGAGCTTGACCTTCTATTAAGCCTTGGTCTGTAGCTACAGTGCCGTTGAGGACGTTGACGCGGATAAATTGAGCCCCAGTACAGGATGCGATGGCGATCGCGCTGTGGGCATCGTTTCGCAGGACATTAATCCCGATCGGCAATGTCACCAGATTGGTTAGCCTCTCGACGATCAGCGTCATAGCACTCACCACGGCTGGATCTACTCTGTCTTTGGCAAAGGGAGCGTCGAAAAAGTTCTCGACTATGATACCGTTTGCACCACCAGAAGCCAGTGCTGTAGCCTCTTGTTCGGCTCTGCCGATAATTGCTTTGAGATTCCCCCCCCAGCGGGGAGAAGTTGGTAGAGGCTGTAAATGTACGACACCGATTATGGGATTCGGCGTTTTGAATATTTGTTTTAAGTCCACGGGCTTTCCTGAAACCACCAAGTTGATGCTACTGCTGACGGCGGATTTTGACGGCGTATTTTAGAATTCTATATCCACAAGGTCGATCGCATGACTCGATCGCACAACGAAGTTGCTAAGACTGACATCTTAAACGATTCTCAAGAAAACTTGTCTGTTCTCGATCGAGGTTAATTGGTGAAACTGACTCTCATAATTTTGGCTGTCACCGCAGGATTGTGGCTAGCCCTAGAAGTGCTGCTGCGGGTACTGTTTGGTTTTGGTAATCCTTTGATTTACATTCCCGATGCGGAGTGTGGCTATTTGTTGGCTCCCAACCAGAGGGTGCGTCGCTTGGGGAACCGGATTGAGATTAACGAGTATTCGATGCGTACTGGTGCGATCGCCCCGCTTCCCCCGATCGAAACCCTGCGCGTCTTACTGTTGGGTGATTCTGTCGCTAACGGGGGCTGGTGGACTGATCAGACAGATACCATATCCGAAATCATGGCTCGGCAATTGAGGCTGCAAATTCCCAATCTGGCTACCAATGCACAATTACATTCAAAAGTCAACTATTCTAACGTGGAAGTTCTGAACTGCTCAGCCAATTCTTGGGGGCCGAGAAATCAACTGGCTTATATCAAACGGTTCGGTCTGTTTGGGGCAAAGGTGGTGGTTTTGTTGCTGAATACGGACGATTTGTTTACATCAGCTCCTTGTCCTGCGGTGGTGGGGCGCGATCGAGCTTATCCCGATCGTAAACCTTTAATGGCGATCGGGCAACTATTAAATCGCTACCTGCTACCAACAGTACCTAGGGAGAAATTGGCAACACCTTCGGCCCAAAATGAAGACAAAGTTGGTTCCAACTTAGAAGCGATTCGCCAAATCAAAACAGTAGCAAACCTTGCCAACATTGACTTTGTACTAGCAATAACACCAAAACTGCATGAACTAGACGAAATTGGCTCTCACGAATGGGAAGTCAAGGCTCGATCGCGTCTTACCGAACTTGTGGCCACAGATAAAATTACTTACATAGATTTTCTGTCCATTTTCAATTCAGCAGCAGAACCTCTAACTTTTTATAGAGATAGCATTCATCTAAGTCCCAAAGGAAATCAGTTAGTCAGCCAAATTATTAGTTATCAAATCTAAAATTTTTGGTTAAATTATATCGTTTCCAGTGCCACAGTAGGGACTAAGGCCCCGTGCCCATAGGTGTCAACTTAACGTACAACTCATAGTCCGACAGAAGTCTCAACCCCTGCCTCAAAGCGCAATTCCTCTCAAGAGGACTGAAGAGAAGAATTTTCAACTCATTAGTCCTCTTGAGAGGACTTTAGCTATTAGACAGGGAATTCATTCCCTGGCGGACTAACGGGCCCACAGACGGACTTGGCGGGCTTTCAGGCTTAAGTTGACACTCCTTGGGCTCGCTTGAGTGTCCCTACTGTCGAATCAATCTCAAATCTAAAATCTGAAATCTAAAATAGAAAGATCGAATCCGGTTGCAAGAATACAGTTAAAACCCCAATTAACAAACAACAAACCCAAACTGTACCAGCACCCGGAAACGACAGGATTTATTTCGATCTAACTTACTTGCAAAGTAGTTTCTAGCTCTTTCGGATACCAAGCTTGACCATCGAGAGCCATTTGCTCGATCGAACTTGCCAGCCGCAGAGCTTTCAGAGCTTGTTCTCCCCCAACAGAAGGCTGATTTCCACCCCGCACGCAATTAATAAAATGCTCCAATTCTGCGTGAAGCGGTTCAATATTGCTGGTGTAAACTTTCTCAATCAATCCATCTTGACGATAAAGCACCTGACCATAATCCGTCACATAATTAGCGGTTGTTTGTCGGTGAATCAAGATTTCGTTATTGAGAAAATCTGCCTCTGTCAAAGAATTCTTGCAATGAGCGACAATGGAACGGAGTTTGCGGTGCGTCACCTTACTAGCAGTCAGGGTAGCCACAATGCCGTTAGCAAAGTTTAAAGTAGCTGTTACATAGTCTAAATAACCAGAATTCGATGCTCTACTGCCGCTAGCGGTCAACTTCACCACTGGGGAAGATGCCAATTCCAACAGCAAGTCGATGTCGTGGATCATTAAATCCAAAACTACCGATACATCATTAGCCCGATCGGAATAGGGACTCATCCGGTGAGCTTCCAACGCCAGTAGCTCTTCAGTTTTCAGCACTTTGCCGAGTTCCTGAAAAGCTGGATTGAAGCGCTCGATGTGCCCCACTTGCAAAATCCGGTGGGATTCCGCAGCCGCGTTGACCAAAGATTCAGCTTCAGTAATACTAGCCGCGATCGGCTTTTCAATTAAAACGTGAACACCCGCTTGGAGACAAGACATCCCCACAGGGTGGTGTAGGCGAGTTGGAACGGCGACGCAAACAGCATCTACGTGGGCGAGCAAATCACGGTAGTCTTCAAAGAAGCGAACCCGGTATTTGCTGGCTACATCAATTCCCCGCTCTACATTTATATCTGCAATACCCACGAGCTCGATATCTTTTAGCAAGCTCAGAACTCGTGTGTGATGTTGGCCCATATTGCCAACCCCAATCACCCCAATGCGAAGGGGTTCAGGTTGACCTCGGTGCCCGAAAACGTTTGCGTATCCTAATGACATCCTATCTAGCACTCCTGGATTCTCCTCCACCACAGGAATCAAGCCTTTTGGCTTCCCTCAGTTACTCACAGCCATCCAGATAGTACCACAGCGGATCTATTTGTGAAGAAATTCTAAGACAAAGCATAGGGCATGGGGCATGGGGCATGGGGCATGGGGCATGGGGCATGGGGCATGGGGCATAGTTTCTTTTCTTCCTTCTTCTTTCCATCCGTTACATCCGTTACATCCGTTACAAAATCCGTTGCCGAACTTCACTTTTCAGAGAGTATGCGAGTTGCGAAATTTTGCGATCGATTAGGAGACAAAGCCCTAGCCTTCAAAATCGCTGCTACCAAAAACGCATAGGACAAAACTCCCACCACAGCTAGCAACAATACACTGGCACTTCCAGACGCATTCCACAAAGCGTGAAGTGCCGAAGCGCTGAGATAGCCTACGCCCAAAATTTGCCAGCGCTTCTTCGGTTTGAGGGCGCTCAAACCGATAAAATATCCCAGATAGCCACTGTAAGCCATGTGTCCGGCGACGGAACCCAAAATCCGGGGAATTAGCAACTGTAAACCTACTAATTCTCCGGCATCTGGCCCTGCTTGTAGAGTGACATTTTGAATGATATTCGGAACATACTGTCCCAGAGTTTCTAATAGTGTAAAGCCAACGGCCGAGGCGCTTCCCAACAAAATTCCGTCTAAGGGTTCCCAAACACCGATGCGATCGCGCCACGGATTTCGCAGCAAGTTTCCCAGCAGCATAGCTCCCAAAACTGGCAAGGCTTTCAGCAATTCTTCCATCAGCCCTGCCCCGAAAAACATTCTGATCAAAAAAGCCAAAAAACTGATTTGTTCGCCTTCTGCTGGCAAGCGGCCGGGCAAAATCTCACGAAATACTATTATAAAGCCAATCAATAAAGGGCTGAGCAAAATCAGGACTGTCGCTAAGGCAGAACAAAATAATATCCACCAAGGTTTGTGTTTTCCGCACAGTTGATATATGAAATAGTAAGCTGCACCGGAAAGGTAAGCAGCTAGCAGAAAATTGAAAGCTGCGGAATTTCCCACTGCTACAAACATCGAAATTACAAAAATAACTGTAGCTATGCCGGGATATAAGTAAGCTTTCTGACTTAATTGTTTTCCTGTTGATGCGATCGGAAATAGTTGAGTGAAAGTCAGAGATTCGTGTTCGCCCGCGTTGGAAAAGCTCTGATTTGCTGTCGGGAATCGTGGCTGATTTTGGCTCTTGTTTAGGGGAGTTTCAAATATAAATTCAGGGCCGTCAATACCGAGACTGATGCGATCGCCACTTTCTAATGTTTGACAGCCTTGCAGCTTTGTGCCGTTTACATAAGTTCCGTTAGCGCTGTTGAGGTCGCAAATTTCCCATCGAGGAAAATTGCCTGTAGTTAGGGGACGGACTGTGGCGTGGCGACGGGAAACCATACCGTAGGCGATCGACTCCAAGGCTATTTGACAGCTTTGATCGCGTCCGATCGCCACTTCCATGATTTCCGAAAGTTGGTACTTGGATGCTGTTGCACCCACAGCACCTTGAACGGGCACTTGTCGCAGAAATCCCATCTTATTAGTTATTGGTTATGGGTTATTGGTTATGGGTTATGGGTTGTTGGTTATGGGTTGTTGGTTATTAGTTATTGGTTACTCGTTATTGGTTACTCGTTATTGGTTACTCGTTATTGGTTACTCGTTACTATCACCCACAAGTAACAAGTAACAACTAACAAGTAACAACTAACAAGTAACTAATGACTAATGACTAATGACTAATGACTAATGACTAATCATAGATTTGCCCTAGCATCCTGAACGGCTGCGTAGAAAAATATCCCTGTCAGCGGTACACTGAGCGCTAAGATGATTCCTGTGACTACAGTGCCGAGTTGAGCTTCTCCCGAAGATAGCTCAAAGACTGAACCGACTGCGGCGATCGCGGTAATACACGAAAGAGCCAACAATAAACCACTTTTTGGAGTTCCTGCCATCATACCGATTTTACCGCCTTTGGTGAAAATTTATTCTTGACTAATTCTTCGTTTAGTGACAGTTTGTTTTCTACTCTGTCTACAAACAGCACTCCATTGAGGTGATCCATTTCGTGCTGAATTGCCCTCGATAGTAATTCTGTCGCTTTCAGAGTTTGAGGACGCCCGTATTCGTCACGATAGGACAGTTCAATGAATTCTGGGCGTTTAACTTCTAAATAGACTCCCGGAATGCTCAAACACCCTTCTTGCAATATACAGAGTTCGCCACTGGTATTTTTGATCGTGGGGTTGATTAAAACCAATGGGGGTGTTGCGGGATTGTCTGGTTCGCAGTCGAGGACGATGACTTGTTTGTTCACTCCGACTTGAGGAGCTGCCAAACCGATGCCCTCAGCACTATACATGGTTTGCAGCATTTCTCGGACTAGCTGCCGAATTTCTGCGTCAACACTTTTGACGCGCTTGGCTGGCTGGCGCAGCACGCGATCGCCTAATGTGTGTATGGTTAGGGGCGGTTTTTCTAACTTTTTCTTTTCAACCAAAACCTGAGCTGTCATGGGATTTTTACTTGATATCTGGGGCTAAATTGGAAGCAAGACTATTATTACAAATTTTAATCTAAATTGGCTTTTTTCTGACTGGAAATGTGCCAAAACTAATAACTGTTATTTCTCTTGGGCTTTCGCGGGCTGAAGTGGCAGTTGAGGTGAGTGGCGGTGCGATCGCAATTTTACTAGCTCTTCAGGCAATCTGTGAATTCCGAAGCCCCAACTATAGCATCAGCTTAGTTCGGGTACTTCACACCATTAGATAAGTTTGTTGTTCATTCATCGGCAATACTCGCAGCCGTTGATTTTTCAAATCTGGTTCTAATCCTAGTTCTTCCATCGGAATCACGCCTAGTAAAACAGCGGAAACCCCTTCAGGTAACTCTAAACAATCAAATCTCCCTTCTCTCCCCTCTACAATAATTTGAGCACCTGCAAAGATTCGACCTTTTGTGATGCCAGCGGATGTTTCGACATCTCTTTCTCCTACTTGTCTTAAACCGAGTTGGCTAATAATGGTAGCTGGCAAGGAAAGTAATGTCGCTCCGGTATCGACAATAACTTTATCGAGCATCACAGAGCGAACTTCCTCAGCGGAAATGAATCCCCGTTCAGCCATAACTAGATCGATGAAATTCGTGACGGCGATTGTTGTAAGAACTTGACCCATTTGTTTTTCTTGCAGATTGGGAAGTACGAGTGTCATATTATGTTACCTCTATGAGTGCAATTAATTGTACATTTTTTGGCTGTAATCTCAAATCTAAATCAATCGATCACCGCTCAATTCTGATCAACGCCGATTAAAGCATCAGATAAGTTTGTTCTTCATTCATCGGCAATACTCGCAGCCGTTGATTTTTTAAATCCGGCTCTAATCCTAGTCTTTCCATTGGAATCACACCCAGCAAAATTGTATCAACTCCTTCGGGCATTTCTAGGCAGTCAAACACCGAATCTGCGATGCTCTAACGAAGTATTTTGTAAAAAAACCAGGCTTCTCGGCTCCAATACGTCCAGGACTATAGAATTGTCCAGGGTTGGTTAAAATAGTTTGTTGTGACCACCCGCCTTGAAAATTAGCCTGAACGCATGACACCAGAACCCAACTCTTCTCAACCCAATCCTTCCCCTGCGATCGCGACTGCCGAAAGTCTCAACGGTACAGCCCCTAAAGTGCCGACAGAACCAGAGACAATCCTCCCTGTTGCCGAACCGGAAAAATCTCTGCCAGCGGCTTCAACCCGTAAAATTGTATTGCCAGAGTATCCCAAACAGACGGCTGCTGAGATGTTGGGGTCGGTGCTGATTTTGGGGTCGATCGCTGTGATGATTATCGGACTGGCAAATGACAGTGTTTGGCTTGGCTTAATGGGCGCGATCGCAGCAATGGGGATATCGCTGCGACTGATGTGGCCAAGTTGGGGCAAAATCTGGGTCCAGGTAATTCCCCCAGCTTGGCGCACCCTGATCGTAGCCTGCTTCGGTCTTTTAGCTGGGATTGTTGGCTTGCTGATGCTCAGCGGTACCAATACTGAACGGGGAAGCCACAACATCCAAATTAACTGGGACGCTATCGGAGCTCTGGGCGAGTTAATCGGTGCTTTGGGGCAAATTTTGATCGCGATTTTGGGCGTTTACGTCGCTTGGCGACAGTATGTAATCTCGAAAGATTTGACTATTCAGCAAAATCGAATCACGCAGCAACAAACGATAGATGCTTATTTTCAAGGGGTTTCTGACTTAGCCCTTGACGAACAAGGGTTTTTGGAAGATTGGCCACAGGAAAGGGCGATCGCCGAAGGTCGTACCGCTGCGATTATGAGTAGTGTAGATGCTGAAGGTAAGGCTAAAATTCTCCGGTTTTTGTCGCAATCGAGGTTGGTTACTCCTCTGAAGCGCGATCGACTTTTAGGTCGCCCCATCCTGGACGGTGACGGCGGTTATGCCGAAGACAGAGACCACGGTATCCGCGTCATCGATCTCAATGTCATGTTAGCCGGTGCCGACCTCGCCAGCACTGACTTGCGGTGGACAGATTTAAGCGAAGCCAATCTCGTCCGCGCCGATCTCAGCAAGTGCGATTTAGTCAAAGCCAACCTCTCTCGCACTGTCTTGTACGACGCCAATCTCGTCCGCGCCGACATGAAAGGTGCCATATTCTTTTATGGCTCGGTTGAAACCGCTTCCCCCCGGAGTCGCAGTGAATTTCCCAACTACACGACGGGGGAACATACTGGCGCTGTCGTGGAACGGGCAGATTTCACTGGTGTCAAGCGATTGTCAGACGAACAACGTCAATACTGCTGCGCTTGGTGTGGCTCGAAATCGAGAGAAACTATTCCGGGTGGCTGTGATGGTATTCCTAATAAACTAGGACGTTGAAAAGTAGGCGCGAGCGGAGCTATCCCGTAGGGAATCGCACCGTAATTAAAATATATAGTTGGCGATCTGAACGGTACGAACTATACTTGGATTTAAAATCCACAATCTTGCGGTGTTTTAGTCATGATCGATGCTGATTTAGGGCCATCTGTAAATCCGCATCGTCCCCACCATAACAGTAGGAATGGATAGATTTTTGCGATCGCGATGTGGTTTCTGAGTCGATCGGTAATTGCGATCGGGATACAAGTAATTGCCCCCCTTGTTTCACAATAACCCCGTACTCAACTATGATCACAGATATATTTGGATTCATTCCATTAGTTTTTATTGGTATTTTATTTCTGATATTTAAACAAATAGATAAATGTTGGCGCACTGCTATTTTATCTGCTGCTATTGTCTGGGGAACTGTTATTGCTTTATGTACTGAAATTTTCAGCTTGTTTAAATTAGTGGCTTTTGAGTGGGTGTTTGGGCTGTGGTTAGTGGCGGATATTTTATTGCTAATAATTTACCTACAATTGCATAATGTCAAACCAGAACTTCACATCAAAAATAATAATCAGTTATCTAGGTTTTTACTTTGGTTACTAGGCGGTGTATCATCTATTTTTGCTGCGATTGGTTTAATTGCGGTAATCTCACCGCCTAACAATTGGGATTCGATGACTTATCACATGAGTCGGGTTGTTCACTGGATGCAAAACCGCAGTGTCGAACATTATCCAACTTCCTATGTGCCGCAATTGTATCACCCGCCTTGGGCAGAATTTGCGATTATGCACTTTCAGATTATCAGCGGGGGCGATCGCTTTGCCAATCTGATACAGTGGTTGAGTATGGTTGGTAGTGCGATCGCAGTTTCTTTAATTGCTCAGCAACTGGGCGCAAATCAGCGCGGTCAAGTTTTTGCCGCCATCTTTGCTGCGACTTTACCAATGGGTATCCTCCAAGCTTCTAGCACTCAAAACGACTATGCTGTATGTTTTTGGGTAGTCTGTTTTGTCTCCTGCGGTTTAGCTGGAATGTCAGCAGGAATTACTCTGTCTAACACTCTGAGAATTGGTGCGAGTTTGGGTCTGGCTTGCTTGACAAAAACCACAGCTTATATATTTTGTTTGCCTTTTATTGTTTGGTTTATTGTAGTAGGAATTAAACGATATCACCAAAAAATGCTGCCACCCATTTTGATCATAGCCACTGTAACTATGATCCTGAATATCGGTCATTTTTGGCGAAACTACGATTTGTTCGGATATGCGATCGGAGCACCTCAAAGTTTTACTAAAGAATACAAAATAGAAATATTTACACTACCAACTTTTTTGTCAAATATAATTAGAAATTTAGCGATGCACACCGGCACAAGCATTTCCAGAATTAATGGTTTAATTGTGGCGGTTATTAAATTGCTACACAAAATATTAGGTATACTTCCAAATGACCCGCGCATCACTTGGCCTCCAGGACAAGTATATGCTCTAAGTACACCTTCATTTAATGAAAACAATGCTACCAATCCCATCCACTTTGGGCTAATATTAGCCAGTGTTATACTTATTTTCAATCAACCAAAATTGAAAAAACTAAAAATAGTAATAGTTTATTTTACCGCTACAATAAGTACATTCTTACTGCTTTGCCTGCTTCTGAAACTCCAGCCTTGGCACAGCCGTCACCACATGACAACTTTTGTACTATTTGCACCGCTGTTTGGATTGACATTTTCCCAATTATCTAATTATAAAATAGCAAATTATATTGTATCAATTCTAATTTTCATGTCGCTACCTTGGATTTCTCATAACAAATTTAGACCTCTGATTGGAGAAGTAAACATTTTTAATACCAGCAGAAATGAGCTTTACTTTACAAGTCGCCCAAACATCGAGTTTGCTTACCATCAAGCAGTGGATTTTGTCAAATCTGAAAACTGCACAAATATAGGACTATCATTTTGGACTAAAAATGCCTGGGAATATCCACTGTGGGTGCTTTTTCAAGAACCGGGAAAACCCGCACCTCGAATTGAACATATCTCTACCATCGATCCTGTCGTCGGGCAAAAATTAAATTCTGAACCTTATAATAGTTTTGTTCCTTGTGCGATAATTTACCAGGCCACAAAAAATGATGATAAACAAGGAAAAGAAATGGTTGTTAAAAATGAAACTTATGTACAAAAGTTTTCCCTTGAACCCCTCCGCGTGTTTATGAAAAAATAGAGCTTTGATTTAACGGTTACAAACCACCACTAAAATATCAAGTATGATCGAAAACACACCGAAATATTCCTTTGTAATTCCTATTTATAATGAAGAAGAAACTCTAGCTGAACTTTACCGACGAATTAGTGCGGTGATGGCTCGTATGGATGGCCCAGTAGAACTAATCTTAATCAATGATGGTAGCCGCGATCGCTCTTTGGAGCTCCTGCGAGAATTGCACGCACAAGATTCACGCATTTGTTACCTCAGTTTTGCACGCAATTTCGGCCACCAAATAGCCGTAACTGCTGGTTTAAACTTTTCTACGGGCAAAATTGTAGTGGTGATGGATGGGGATTTGCAAGACCCACCAGAGTTGATTATAGACATGGTAGAACAGTGGCGACAGGGTTATCAAGTTGTTTATGCCCAACGCACTCAACGTCGTCAAGAAGGTTGGTTTAAGCGGTTGCCAGCTTATATGTATTACCGCATTTTGCGCCATCTTGCGGATGTTGATATTCCCATAGATACGGGAGATTTTTGTTTAATGGATCGTTGTGTGGTAGATGTACTAAACGCGATGCCAGAACGCAATCGTTATATTCGCGGACTGCGGGCCTGGATTGGTTTTAAGCAAACGGCGGTTAAGTTTGAACGCGATCCACGTTTTGCTGGTGAGGTAAAGTATACATTTAGAAAATCTTTGAGTTTGGCAATGAATGGTTTAGTATCTTTTTCAAAGGTTCCTCTCCGACTTTCAATTTATCTGGGATTATTTGCTGCATTTGTATCTGTGTTAATGGCTTTTTTGATTTTGTATTGGCGGATTTTTTATCCAAATTCGGCATTAACTGGTTTGACAATTGTGATGATGGCGGTTTTCTTTTTGGGTGCGGTACAGTTAGTGAGTATTGGGATTTTGGGTCAGTATATAGGGCGGATTTATGAGGAGGTGAAGGGCCGCCCACTTTATACTTTGGCAGAAGTTGTCGGTTTCGATCCATTTCGTCAAAAAGATGGTAAATAAGCAGGACGGTGGATTTATTATTTTCTACTTGATTTAAGCTGAGATCTTGCACCATTGTCAGCAACAGGCTGTCCGGCCTGTTCCACAAGAAAATAGAGTCTTTGTGGAACAGGCCGGACAGCCTGTTCATAAAAGGCTAATTGAGAATGGTGCAAGATCTCAGTTTAAGCCGATATAAACTCCTGATGCCATTGTTGAGCGACTCGATCCCAGCCAAAAGAATCTTTAAGAGTTAATGCTTCTTGTCTTAAAGATTCTTGTTTATCAGGATTTTTGAGCAAATCTATCACTGCTTCAATAAAAGCATTATTAGTTTCGTCATCCCCAGCAGGCCCCTTAATTCTGATACCTGATTTCACAGTTTCATCTAAACCTGCATAAGTTGTCACCACCGGAACAGAACCAGCAGCTTGCGCTTTCCAAGCGCTAATACAGAAAATTTCTATAGCAGTATGACAAGGATAAACCCAGATGCCAGATTTGAATAATTCTTCAACCAACTCCTGGTGTCCAACTCTGCCATGTTCATAGACATTTTTCTGAGCGAAAAGTTGTAAAAGTTGTTGCTTTTTATCTGGTAATTGTGGAAATCTATCAAGATAAGGTGAATTAATTAAAGCATCAATTCCTTGCCAACCATAAAAAATATGTAATTCAACATCGGGCACTTCTTTGAGAACTCGATCCCATTGAGCAAGTAAATTTTCAATACCTCTTGTATAATCACTAATCGAAATTAATCTCTTGGGATTTCTAGCAATTCCTGTTAAATTGAAATCTTCTAGATTAATCCCATTGGTGGTTAAAAAAATCTTGTCTTCAGGAATCCAGTCTGGGAGCAGAGATTTATGAAAATTTGACAACATAAAAATTTTGTCAAAGCTGGCCAGAAATTCTAAACGCTGAGACTCTTCTACGGGAGGCAATAATTGCGGGTTATCGTGCATCCACACAGCAGTTTTTCTGGCTTTCACTTTCATTCGCATCGGTTGTGTCCAATAGCGATGAAAGATTAAGACATTAAAGTTATCTTGGGGATTAAATTTATCAACAGACTGATAAACTACTCCATTATATTCCCCTTCCAGGGCACCGCATCGATTAAAAACATTAACCTGGTAGCCTAACTTGACTAATTCTTGACTTAAGTATATTATCGCTTCTTCGCTGCCACCAATACCTTTATTCACAGATAGAGGAGACCAATCTTCTACATGAAATGGAAAATTGGAATAAATTACGATTGAGTTATTGTCCCATTTCGTATAATTTGAATTGTCGCAAGAATTTGACAACAAGATTCTATATCTAAATTCGACATTTTGTCAAATAAATTACCGAGAGCGAGAGTATTTAATTTTGTGTAACTGACTCATACAACATTGACCTCGAATTTTGAAAGATTTTGCTACAACGCGAACTCATGGTTAATCTCTGTAGTTCTTCCTTTAAAATAGAGCCGAGTGCCTTCTGGATAATCCCATCCCACCTCGCCTTCTAAGGGAATTAGCATCCCATTGCGAACTGAATACTCCCAGAATCGACCGCTCCAAGGCATCGCAGTTAGCTTGTCGCGATAACGAGCCTCAGCCCGAATCGTATCGATCGCCCCTTCAGCATTAAACTGAAATACGAGGGAGACAGTTGTCGCACCATCCGTCAAAGTGCCGCGAGCGGAGGTATCATCGATCGCATCCCAGCGCACACCCTGACTCGGCAATAGTGCAGTGGGATACCAAGTAGCCTCAGCAAAGAATCGCAATAATTCACCTTGATTGTTTTCAGGCGCACCGTGCATTTTGGCAACGGTGAAAAGACCGAGTAATGATGCGTGTAAGCTGCCGAATCCTAACAGATAGGTATCATGGACAAAGGCATTCAGTCCTGGAGTCATCTGAATGCGTGCATCCCAATCAAAACCCGGACGTTGAGTAATCACAAGTTGAGTAGCAGTAAACGGACTCCACTTATCCTCCATTTCATTCAGATTGAACAGTCCTTGCTGAGAGAGTTTGACCGCAGAGACGATCGCTTGTCCGTCCTTAATTACTGTCCGAAAAAATCGCTGTACGGGTGCTGGTAAGCCTTCAAGCTCCTTTTCGTCGTAGATTTGGGGCTTAATTGTTCGTTGTCCATTTGTTAATTTGGCTCGTAATTTATCGGTGTCTGACTGCCAGCGATAGCTACCATAAATGGTAGCAATTCCCAAGCTGACTATGATTAAAACACCAATAATTTCAATCCACTTAATCCACATGATACTTACCTATGTTTGTTGATTTAGAATTTGATAGATTGTGATGATTGTAGCGATCGCAAAAATAGTTGTATAGATTAAAAACGTATACTTTGATAGCCAATTAGGAAGATAAATTGCAAAATTGTCCTGTGTTGAATTTGAATACTTTCGTGCAATCAAAGTTAATGGGCAGACGAATTTAAAGGTTAGTAGGGTTAGCCCTTCTAGAGATACAAATCCATAACCAATCCAGAGCCAGATATCGAGTTTATTTGCGATTGCGGCATACAGCATATAGAAAATCACAAAATTGAAGAAGATCCAGATCGCAGTGTGAATGATTTTAATCAGCGTTAATTTGGTTTCATTTTCCATATATAGCAATCCTTGCGGGAGTCGTAAATTTTTTACCCCACCCCAACCCTCCCCTTAGCAAGGGGAGGGAGTAAGAAATTCAGAAATGATTTAGGATTGCTATAGTTGCTTTATTTTCGGGGTTAAATTGCGCTGAATAATCGAAGCCGTTCCGATCGTTCCTGCGATGAGCAATCCGAAATCTTCTTTAATCCCGAAAGTCAACGCCGCCGAAGTTCCGACGATCGACCATAAAATTGGAACAATCAATAAACTTAACGAAACTTTTTTGTCTGTCCAGAGTAGCAAACCGAACGTGAAAATGGTTGTTGGACAAGGTACGCCGAATGTCGGTGATGCTGGGAAAGTTCGCCCCAGCGCGTAGCCGAGTAACGGATAAATCACCAGCGCATAAGTGATAAAAATCGCCCCAAGCAAGCCGTAAAAGTTCTGGCTAGCGCGAAAACTCAAACTATTTTTCACCACACCTTCGTATAAAAACAACCAGCCTTGAAAAACGAACAGCGCGCCAAAAACATAAGCGGGTGGACTGATTTTTGTGAAAAAAATCAAATGGTAAATAATGCCTGCCCACAGCCAGAGAAAACCGAGTAATCCCGAAATGGTTTTGTTGGCAAATGGTTTTCGACTTACTGCCAGTCCAACCGCCGCAATCCCTACTAAAATCAGTACAAACTGCATCGGAAATATAGTTTGATTGTATTTCTCGAAAACCCGAAGAAATTCTTCTGTGGTAAATGGCATCGCTAATTTTCCTCAGCTCGATTATGGGTTTTCTATGGTGATTGATAGCTGCCAACAGCCTGCCATTCTTCGACTAAAGATGGGGGAACTGACAAGCTAACAGGTTCACCACCGATAGTTGGCAATGATAATTTCAGGGGAATCTCCGCCTGCAATTGCAGTAATAATGGCTGGAGGTCATACTGTCCGACGTTGGGTTCGGGAACGGCTGACTCGGTGAAAATATCACTAGAAGCTTCGGTAGCTGTGAGTGTTTTTCCTAGCGAATCAGTCAGAGTGAGGGGTTGGCTGCGATCGATCTTCGCCACTCCAGGAAAACCCACCAATCGCAGATCGAAACTCGTCTGGTTATCTGGGCTGATGCGTTTAAAGGCGATCGCTTGCCAGTTATTGCCATGCTGATCTGTGAGGGTTTGCCGCGATTGATAAACCATCTGTCCTGGTGCTTCCTCTAGTTGGCGAATGGCGGCAATGGTCGGGTTTTGCCCAACTCCAACTAAGATGCAAAACCAGATCGCAAGTCCGATCAATATGGTCTGAATCGACTTTCCAAATATCATAAATTTCTCCTGAAATTGAATTCTGAACATTTATGCCGCCCTATTCACTGAGTAGCTATTTGCGGTTTTTCTCTACCAAATTGCCACAGCAAGATCGCACCCAATCCGAACAGATTGACTAGGAAAACTACTAACCCTCCGAAAAATGGAATTAGTGTCAGAACTGTCACGATCGCCAAACCGACCAAGAACTGCTGCTGTAAAGATCGATCGCCCTTACCGACTACACGTTGACCGACAAACAGCGCCACGCCTAATGAGCCGACTAGAGCCGTGACAACCGCCGTCAGACTCAGGAGTGGAATCAGGGGAATCCCAATCAGCGTAATCGCTAGAAACACCGTGGCAAAAACAAAGGAAACAGTCGCCCCAATCCCCCATAGAGCAGTCAAACCGGGGCGTTGATGCAATTGTGCAGCCAAATTCGGTAGGAATTGTGGGCTGCTATGCAAAATAAGCAGTCCGAGAATAGCTGCTACTACGGCGGAACAAGTTCTAAAAAGGGCACTGAAGAAATACTGACCGAAGAAGCTACTTCTGCCGCGATTAGAGCCATACATCATGCCATGTCGATCGCTAAATGTAGCACGTTCACCACTAACGATCGCACCTGGTTCCTGTAGGATTTTGCCACCAAAGGAGTAAGCATCACCCTCTACCCGCGCTCCTTTTTTCAGGATGACATCTCCGCCAAACGCGATCGCAGTATCCAAAACTTTCGCATTAGGGGATACCGTCACACTCCCGCCAAAAGCCACGGCATTTTCGACAACTTGCTTCTCTGCTACGGTGACGCTGCCACCAAAGCGAATCAGGTTAGTATTGTTGATATTGATATCACTCTGCGCCAGGGCATTCCCTGCAAATATCAAGCAAATGGTAGCTATAAAAGCCAGAATTAATTGTTGCCATTTCATAAAAAAGCTCGGTAAGTGGGAAACTCAGAGTCTTTAGACCTGAGAGGGAAACGACTCGGGGGAGTTCACTGGCCCGTCAATCTTAAAATGTGTA
>REAP01000272.1 GCA_004294385.1 Oscillatoriales cyanobacterium
TTTGTCAGATTGGGACGGAATTACGTTGTATCCGTAGTCGATGCAGGCGAGGGCTACAGGGTCGTTTTTGCCGAAAGTGATTCGGCGAATGAAACGCTGCGATTTCGGGGGATGCCAGCCTGGGGAAGCACCTGTCAGTAGAGATTTTGTACCCGATGGTTGAACGGTTGTGCAGCGATTGGGGCGTTTCAATGAATTGCGATCGCAATAATCCCATACTACCCGATTCACAATCTCCCGCCAACCAGTCAAATACTCTTCTTCCCGCTGTTTAAACGCCATTCCCTGGTCAGTTTGCGGGCGGCCTTCCACCCACCAGCGCAACCACTCAACGCCAAAACCATGCACGAAGAAATCGAACAATCCGGTGAAAGATACGCCGACAATCGGGTCTAATTCTCGGCTGTATTGATAGCGAGGTTCGCTAAATTTGTGATTGAGAAGTACCGCGACAGATAAACCTGCGGCGGTGAAAGCTTCTTCTTGTTCTTTGAAGTTGTAAGGGGTATTGCCGAAAACTCCCTTATGAAACTCTGGTTCATTGAAACAGTAAGTATCATGCAATCCTGGTAATTCTTCGACACTTCTGACAACTTGCCATTTACCTTTACCTTTAGCCTTCGTGCCTTTGCTCACATCTAACCGCTGACAAGGAATTTCACCACAGTCAGTAATTTGCAAGTAGTACAAATCCCGGCTTCGGACACCGTAATTAGTGACTGATCCTTGATGAGCACAAAGATTTAGCGATGAGCTAATGCCACACTTGGTCAAAAGTAACTGAACTCTGAAAGCCCGATCGCGATCGGAAAGATAAATTCTGATACCATTACTATTGGTATTCGATCCGTCCGTATCGGCTAATCCAGCAATAAAATGTAAAATTGCTTGCCGATTCCAACTCGCAATTACATTTAGTGCTTCCGGGTTAACTTTCAAACTTTTCAGAAATTCTCCAGAAAAGCTCAAGTTAGTTACATCTGTGAAAACAGGTAAATAGTCATAGTTTCTTTCAGGCGACTTATTTCCTGCTACTGACAATGCCATTTTGCCTTCGTAAAGTCGAACTTTTGCATTGTCATTTTGGTCTGTAGTTCCATCTCCTACAGCCACACCCAAAGTGTAAGCATAACCTGAATCGATATTCATGCCATCTTCGTACTGAATTGTAAAAGGTTCAGTATGAATGCTATATCGACTTGTATCCATCAAGTCTTTGGTTTGAACTTCTTGGTAAACTTTACCAAAGCGATCCTTGACAAAGAAACGATGATATTCTGTGGCATCCAGATAAGTACCATCAGCAAACTTTACACGATAAAGTTTGCGCCGTCCAACCTTGGTATCACTCGCTGTCTGAAATGGTGTGACTGAACTCCATCTTTGACCATTCCAAATCTCGATTTCACTTCCAACAACATCCTTTATTTGATGCAGTCCGTCTCTAGTAATTAGCAGAGTCTCCCCACTGACACAGTGAAAATTAGAGCCGATGATTTCCAGTATTGTTATCCTAAAGGCTTTTTATCCTCTAGTTCTACAGATTCCATTTTATCTGTAGCTCGGCGTACTTTTTCATTTACTTTAGTTGTAAATGCCCCGCACTCTTGCCAGGATTATGTTCTTCAAAAAAGAAGGTTCACCTGGTACGCTCTACGGTGGTAAAGGATTTTTAATTCCCTTACTTACCTCGGAATTAACATCTCAGTCTTCTCCGAATTTGCGAGGTTTTTAACGTGAGGCAAAATTACTTACCACACGGGTTTAAGCCCAAACGGACTGACCGATGCTCTAATTCTTCCGCAGTCATGTCAGGATAGCGTTCCTGGAACCACTGTTTAGCTTTTCCTTCGTCGTAAGCTTTCAAGAACTCAATTTTAAGACTTGGTGTTGAAAGTAAATCAACGTTAGCTCTAGCTACAGCTTCACCAGCCCATTGAATTGCACCTTCACCAGAATAATACTGTTTGCGAACAGCATCAATACATTCTTCTAATGTCGGTTTGGCATGGAAAACACGGGTATGGTTGGCCATTCTCAAAGCATCGCGTTCTGGATCTATTTTCCAGTTGCCTTGATCGTCTTGTTGCCACAAGTTGTTTTTAGCATTTGCTCCCAGTTCGTCATCAAAAGTAAACTGACGAATTCCGGCGGATCTCCGAATATTACCAGCCACAATTGTGACCGCAGCTTCATCTATCAATACGCAGCATTCAACTGAATTCAACTGCCGTCCGAAAGCTTTATTCAAAATTGCTGAGCAACGTTGATAAAGGTCAGGCAATTTGACTGGATTTGCGACTCCACCAAAACCTTTTAAAGGCTCTCCCACGGGGCGGACATCGCTCAAATCGATGTAAACTTGAACTTCTCCGGCAAATCTTTCATCTGTGGACAATTCCAACAAAGCTTGATAGGATTTCACCCAACCTTGACGAGAGTCACCGACATAAATAGTTGCAGTTTTTTCGGCTATCTTTACTTCGGTTTCTTGGCGGCGCAATTCAGCGGGTGTCGAGCCGATTTCGCCTTGCATTGTCACAGTTAAGCGGTTGCTAATCGGTGGCAATTGGTTGATGTATTTGGGTTCCAAAACTGCACCGGTGCCGCAGCCCATCATTGCCAAATCCATCAATAAGCCAAAGGCGCGCCAGTCGATAATATTGGTTGAGGAGCAATTATAGGCGCCGGAAAAGTTCTCTGGTTGCTCAATCCATTTGCTACCGCCCACCCACAGCCAGCGGCCGGAAGCGAGGGTTTTGAGCTCGTTTTGCATCCGGTGTAGGAGCTGTGTTTCTTCGGAGGTGAGGTTTCCGAGCGATGCCAAGCCCTTGACGGTTCGATCGCACACATCGGCCCAAGTCTCCCTTCCCGTGTCGGTACGACGGCTGTACGTCCTGAAAAATACTGGATTGGCTGCGGGTGCTGTTTCGGGGAAATCGGACAGGTGACGTTTCTCGCGGGCACTCGATCGCTCTAATTCTCGAACCATAGGTTGTGTACTGACGTGTCGGAATATATCAACAGACTA
>REAP01000044.1 GCA_004294385.1 Oscillatoriales cyanobacterium
TCATTCAGAATTTTAGCTGTGCTAAAATTCGAGAATGAAACAGCCCTGGGTTTCAACCCCTGTCGGACTATTGGTTGTACCTTAAGTTGACACCTATGGACACTGTCGTGTCCTAATTTCAGTCACAGCAGCCCTTGGTTTAAATTACTACGGGGATTAAAAGTACGATTTGCCTGGATTTTTTCATAACATTCGCGATCGAGAGTGGTGATTTCTTTTGGCGGCACGATCGCAATTTTCACCAAAAGATCAGTCCGTTCATCCTTCTTCGGCTTCGGCCACCCCTTACCCCGCAACCGCAAAGACTGACCCGATCGCATTCCCGCAGGAAACTTAACAGTTATCATACCCTCAGGCACCGGCACCTCAATAGACGCGCCTAAAACCGCTTCGTCTGGAGTTATCGGCACCTCACAGACCAAATTTTCCCCATCAAACTGGAAAAAAGGATGAGGTAAAACTTCTACCTTCAGATACAAATCTCCCTGCTGCTTCGTGTACGGGTCAACTTGACCTTTACCTTTTACCCGAATTTTGCTACCAGTTTTCACTCCCGCAGGAATCGAAACTTCCCCCGTAGCGACTCTCTTGGAAGTGCCACGAAATGCCTCCCCCAAAGTCAGAGAAATCGCCACTTCCGTATTGAGAGATGTTCCTGTGGCGCGGTTTTCATACCCCGCGAAATCTTCAAATCCCCCAAAACCAGTCGGCCCACCTGTGGTAGTCCGGTAATTCCAGTTACCATTGCGACCCGCACTAGCACTAGCACTAGCCCCAGGGCCACCCCCGCGCCCCAGTAAAGTATTGATAAATTCATCAAAACTGCCATACTGACTGAAGTCAACTCCACCAAAGTCTGTAGGCGCAGCGCCCCCGTACCCGCCCGCGCCCGGCCAGCCACTGGGAGTTGCAGCAGCTTGCTTCCAGTATTGACCGTATTGGTCATATTTTTTGCGTTTTTCTGGGTCTGACAAAACTTCGTAGGCTTCGTTAACTTCTTTAAAACGAGCTTCGGCTTCCTTGTTCCCTGGGTTCATGTCCGGGTGATATTTCCGGGCTAGTTTCCGAAAAGTTTTTTTAATTTCATCAGCGCTAGTGCTTTTGTTGAGTCCCAGAATAGCATAATAGTCTTTAAAATCTGTTGCAGCCATTAATCAATCTCCTCTTTATTAGTTATTAGTTGTTAGTTTTTAGAAGCAATAAATCCCAGCTTTATGGGATAGCGAATAAGTTTGATGCTTTAGGTAAAAGTTCATCTTGCATCTCATCCAAATTATAGGTTATCAAATTTTTACCCGCGATCGAGTGCGGTTGTTACAAGCTTGGCGATCGCAATTTCCACACCGTGTCAGATTTTAGATTTTAGACTTAGAAACTCCTGCCATCAAAGCTTGTGCTTTGCATTCCAAAGCGATCTTGGGTTTTTTATGATAACATAAAATCAATAAAACTAGATAAGCTGTTCTCCATTTAAACCAGTAACGAGGCTAGTAGGGTGCGTCATTCGATTTTAGATTTTGGATTTTGGATTTTCGATTGACCCCACGGATAAATTCGGGGGCTTGAAGATTTTAGATTTTGGGTTTTGGATTGATTCCACCGATAAATCTGGGGGCTTGTACCACCTTTGAACTTATTGGTCAGCTAGAACCCTTACGCTTAACGGAAAACTTTAGATACTGACGCACCCTACGCCCCTAAGTTTAAATGCTGAACAGCTTACCCAAAGCAAAAAATGGGTTAGTCCACGGGAGGGTATTGATTTGGTGGCAGATGTTGACACCAAAGATATGTTGTGTTTGTCAAGGGTTTAAAGTATGAGTTTTTACTGCTCGATAGATTTAATTTAACAAATCATTACACATTATTTACTTGTCTGTTATTTAGAACACACTGTTTCCGAAAAAATAGGATAGCATGGTAACTCAATGAATTACGAACATCACTAGGGTGCTAAGATGCTAAACTATTCGCTCGGCTGGCCTTGTGGCTGCTGCGACGATTGGAAGGATAACTCCGAGAGTTGTATTGTACTTAGAAGCGGGCAACGGATTTGTCAGTCCTGCTACGATCGCAAAATCAAGACTCAGAAGCTATCCGCCAGACGCAAAAGAGCAAAAATCTCTGTATCACCGGAGACAGTAATAGAGACACTTCCTTAGTCATTAGTCATTGGTCATTAGTCATTAGTCAAGCAAATCATGACTAATAACTAATAACTAATAACTAAATGATAGTTCCATTAGGAATTGTGGCATTTTTCAGCACTACAACAATCCCACTGCGAATATAAAAACCTTCGCTTTCGCGATTGGCTTCTTCTACTCGGTCTTTATTAATTATTTGAACATTACTGCCGATCCGTGCATTTTTATCCACAATCGCTCGACGAATTGTAGTGTCTGCACCGATGCCGAGGGCAACTCCGCTGTTTTCCAATGCCGAATGGCGTTCGGCATCGGGTTCGTAGAAGTCAGAACCCATGACTAGGGTATCTTGAATTATACATCCAGCTTCAATGCGCGATCGAACTCCCAACACAGAATGATCGATCCGGCACTGTTTCAGAATGCAGCCTTCAGCAATAATTGATTCCGTCACCGTAGCATTTAACAACTTAGTCGGCGGCAAGAAACGGGGGCGAGTATAAATTGGAGCATTTTCATCGTAGAAACTGAAAGGCGGCTGAGGCTGTTTTGTCAGCGCCAAATTAGCATCATAAAAAGCTTCAATCGTTCCGATATCTTCCCAATAATCGTCAAACAAATAAGCTTGAACGTTGTGGTCTTTTGCAGATGCCGGAATAATCTCTTTGCCAAAATCAGTTTGGTCTAGGGATTCTTTAAGCAGTTTAATCAAAACCTCTTTTTTGAAAACATAAATCCCCATCGAAGCAATGTAAGGACTTTCCTTGGCTTGTTCCGATGTCAATCCCAGTTTGGTAGTATCCACCTGCATTTCTTTCAGCGCGTCACCTTTTGGCTTTTCGCTAAAAGAAACAACGCGACCATTGTCGTCAATTTTCATCAAACCAAAATCCGATGCCCGCTTCTCATCCATTGGTAAAACGGAAAGAGTGATGTCAGCATTGGTTTCGCGGTGTCTCTCCACAAACTTGCGGTAGTCCATGCGGTAGAGATGATCACCTGAAAGAATCAAGTATTCATCAACGTCCCACTCTTCTAGCATCCAGAGATACTGACGAACTGCATCGGCTGTGCCTTGAAACCAATCGGGGTTTTCCTGAGTTTGCTGGGCCGCCAGTACCTCGGCAAATCCTTCTGTGAAGCCAGAAAATTGGTAGGTACGAGCGATGTGGCGGTTCAGGGATGCCGAGTTGAACTGGGTAAGGACGTAGATTTTGAGTATTTCTGAGTTGATACAATTGCTGACGGGAATATCGATGAGGCGATATTTGCCTGCAAGGGGAACTGCGGGTTTGGCTCGCAGTTTGGTTAGGGGGTAAAGGCGAGTGCCTACACCGCCACCGAGAATGATGGCTAATACTCTTTTCAAGGAACTTCCTCCTGGGGGCCGATGAACTCTCCAAGTCCAGTGTCTGACGGTGAGGACTTCTTGACAAGGGGGAAACTTGGGATTTTGGATTTTAGATTTTAGATTTGGGATTTTTGAGTTAAAATACTCAGTCAATAAATTGAGGATATTTGAAAAAAATCTTCATTTTTCTACCAAAAGCTAGATACCCCAGCAACCTCTGCTAAAGTAGCCTAAGCCATAAGAAGCTAGGAGAATTGTATGCAGATTCAAACGCCGGACTGGGTTAAACACGCCGTATTCTACCAAATATTCCCCGATCGCTTCGCCAAAAGCAAACAACCCCGCAAACGCCTACTGCAAAACTTCATGTGGGAAGAATGGCACGAAATCCCCACCCTCCAAGGCTACAAAGGGGGCGACTTGTGGGGCGTGATGGAACAGCTAGACTACTTGCAGGATTTAGGCATTAACGCCATTTATTTCACCCCGATTTTTCAATCTGCCTGCAATCACCGCTACCACACCCACGACTACTATCAAGTCGATCCCATGTTAGGTGGAAATCTGGCTTTTAAAGAGCTTCTAGATGCCGCCCACGACCGCAACATCAAAATCGTCCTCGATGGCGTATTTAACCACGCCAGCCGTGGCTTTTTCTTCTTCCACGACATCCTGGAAAACGGCCCCAATTCTCCCTGGTTGGATTGGTTTAAAATCGAAGGCTGGCCGCTATCTGCCTACGACGGAAATTTTCCCGCTAATTATGCAGGTTGGGACGGCAATCGAGCACTTCCTGAATTCAATCACGACAATCCAGAAGTGCGAGAATACATTATGGAAGTAGCCGAATACTGGATTAAATTCGGCATTGATGGCTGGCGACTAGATGTTCCTTTTGAAATTAAAACACCAGGATTTTGGCAGGAATTTCGAGAACGAGTTAAAGCGATTAATCCCGAAGCTTACATTGTCGGCGAAGTCTGGCTGGATGCGCGAGAGTGGCTGGATGGCAGTCAATTTGATGGAGTAATGAATTATCTTTTTGCGGCACCGACTATCGCTTTTGCCGCCGGACATCGAGTAGATTTAGCCCAAGTTAAAGACCGTGCTTACCATCCCTATCCGCCACTTTTTGCTAAAGAGTACGGCGACAAAATTCAGCAGGTTTTAGAATTGTATCCTTGGCCGATACAGCTAACTCAACTAAATTTGTTAGCTAGTCACGATACTGCGAGGTTAATTACAATTGCTGGAAGCGACAAGAAAAGCGTTGAACTTGCTACTTTGCTGCTGTTAACTTTTCCCGGAGCTCCCAGCATTTACTACGGCGATGAAGTTGGTTTACCCGGTGCTCTCGATCCTGATTCGCGTCGTGGTTTTCCCTTGGAAGCTGACTGGGAACTTGATGTTTTTGATTACCACAAGCAGTTGATCGCTTTGCGGCATAAATATTGTGCTCTCCGCACTGGAGGGTATGAAATTTTGTTTGCTGAGGGAACGGTTTATGTTTTTGCGAGGATTTTGGGGGATGAGGAAATAGTTGTTGCTGTGAATGTTGGAACTGAATCTGCAAATATTAGCTTTGAGGTGCCGGTCACTGAGCGTAGTCGAAGTGTAAAATCTCCTCACGGGAAGTTATTGTTTGGGAAAGGTGAGTTTGTTTGGAAGGGTGAAGGGGAAACTCGGCATTTAGAATTGAGTCTGCCGGCGCGATCGGGCTTAATTCTAGGTTCAGGTAATTAAGCCGAAATGAGGAGACGGCAATGCCGTGTCCCTACAAGATTATTTTTGGTAGGGACACGGCATTGCCGTGTCCTCTATATCATTCCGGTGTTACAGGAATTGATATTATTAGTAATAAGCAGATATTGACTGCCGAAATTCTTCGCCAGTATGAATATATTTACAAGCAAGTAATAAATTGATGTTGATTGTTAGTTATTGATTAATTGATTCTGCCTTCTTGCGAAAAAAATGATTTAAAATCTCTCCGGGTTCTATGTTCCCAGTGTCGATATCTTGGTAAGATTAAGCTGTCTTTATGCAGCTTGTAGGTAGAATAGCAGTTGAAAAAAATCTGGGCTTTCTTTTCAGGGAACCCGCAGTACCCCACGAATAGTCCAATTTGCCACAATAGTATCGGGGGCTGACAGATTTGATTGACAACTTCTACTCTTCGGACATAATCAAAGAGCTCAGCACTGGCGAACTGTTGCTGGTAGATAGCCGTCGCCGCAACGGTCTAATTTTGATTAAACATTTCCATGCGGAGTTTGCTGGACCAGGGGCAGCCGTCGGGAGTGCTTTTGATCTTGACTCTCAGGAGGCAATTCCCGTGGGTGACTTTTGTTTGGTTTACCCTCAATCTCCCCAAGAAAGACAGAAAGCTTACGGTATTCGGCGACATTGGGTGCGCTTGATGGAACAGTTAACGGCTAAGCCGGAAGCTTTGCAGCGTGCACAAATGCTGTTAACTCAGTTTGAACAATATTTTGATTCGGAAACAGTGGCACAAATTCCCGATCGAGCTTTAGCACTTTTAATCGGCGTATTTCCCCAGACTATTCGATCGGCACGAGAACTTGAACGCTAAAAATGGTATGATTCATTTGGTTGAATCAATACCATTTTTTATGACTTTTGTCAAGTCAAAATTTCTCTTATTCGATCGCAAGTTCGCTGATTTTCCTCTGGGCTACCAACCGTAATTCGCAAACCTCCCCCAGTATGTCGAATTAAGGTTCCTTGAGCTTTTAACTGCTGCATGATTTGTTTGTGTTCGGCTTCTGCTGAATTAGGATCATCGGCTTTCACTCGCAGGTACACAAAGTTCGCCGCACTAGGCCAAACTTGCAATTTTTGATGCTGAGTTAGCACTGCAATTAATTTGGCTCGTTCTGATATAGTTTCGGGAATTACTGCTAGCAATAATTGTCGCTCGATCAGGGCAAATTCGGCTGCTAATTGGGAGAAAGCGGGGAGGTTGTAAGGGAGACGGATTTTTTCTAAGGCGGCTGTGAGTGAGGGATGGGCGATCGCATATCCGACTCTCATTGATGCTAGTCTAAATGCTTTGGAAAATGTTCGCAAAATTATCCAATTTGGATGTTGATATAATTGTCCAGCTAAGGTATTTTGGCTGAATTCAAAATAGGCTTCGTCAATCACCACTAAAATATCTTCGGGTAAAGTTGACAACCATTCTATTTCATCGGTTGTCAAAGCATTGGCGGTGGGGGAATTGGGATGAACGACAAAGACGACGCGCACGGGGGGATTTTCCGTTTGGGCGACCGCCTTTTTTGCCATTTCAAGATCAATTTCAAAAGTATCTGGTTTTCGCGGAGCACTGACAACCGGAATTCCCAGGGTTTGGGCGATAATTCCATACATCGAAAAGGTGGGATTGGCTACGAAAATCGAGCCAACTGAGCCCAAGCAAGTTGCAATTAAGAGCGATCGAATTAATTCGTCAGAACCGTTACCAACCGAAATATTGTCGGCTGTAATGGCTGTCATTGGAGGTTGAACCCCCCCTAGCCCCCCCTTGTTAAGGGGGGGGACAGGAATAGATTCGTTGACGTATTGGGCGATCGCCTCTTTCAGTCCAGCATGACCACCGTCTGGATAGCGGTTTGTCTCAATTAGCTGTTGGTAATTCCAAGCTAGCTTTTGTTTTAATTCCGCTGGTAAGTCGTAGGGACATTCGTTCGTATCTAGGCGATCTATCACACCTTCCGAGTGCGATGATTCTCCTGATGCGGAACCCGGATGAGGAGTGTATGCACTAAGTTCGGCTAAGTCTTTTCGGATAAAAGGAAGCATGGTATGATCTACTAATGACTAATGACTGATGACTGATGACTAATGACTGATGACTAATAACTATTTTAATCGCGCCACAGGACAATTCCGCCCAATAAACCGCTCACATTCGGCACTATTTTAACTTGACGTGGCAATTCAAAAACAATCTTTTTAGTATTACCACCGCCGAGATATAAATAATCCAAACTAAACAGATTTTGTAGCGAGATAATTGCCTTTTCTAGACGGCGATTCCACCTTCTGGCACCGATAGTATCTAAGGCTAAACGCCCTAATTGCTGTTCGTAAGTTTCCCCTTTCCGAAACGAGTGATGTCCCATTTCCAAATTTGGCACTAAGATACCATCCACAAATAAGGAAGAACCGAAACCGGTGCCAAGGGTAGCTACGAATTCAACTCCACTACCAGCAATTGCTCCCAATCCTTGAATATCGGCATCATTAGCCACTCGCACAGGTTTTCCCAACCGATCTTTGAGGGTAGTTGCTAGGTCAAAATCAATCCAAGACGGATCTAAATTGACTGCGGTTTTAGTGATGCCGCGACGCACCACACCAGGGAAACCGACGGATACTCTGTCAAATTCTCCTTGTCCCCCGGCTAAGGAGGCGATGGCTTCCAGTACGGGTTCCGGTTTCGGTGGTTGAGGCGTTTCTAAACGGCTGCGTTCCGTTTGGGGTGTGCCTTCGGCATCCAAAACCATAACTTTAATGCCACTTCCGCCGATGTCAACGGCTAAGGTGCGAGGCGATCGATCTTTTTGAATCATTTGAGTATTCAGACTTGCAAGTTAATCAAATTTTAGTTGAATTGGCAAAACTTTTGAATCGCTTCCCAAATTTCTGCTAGAACATTTCCCAAAGAATGGTCATCTTCTAGTTCTGTTAATTGCACCCAGGGACGGTTGGCGGCAAAATTTCTGCTAGCTTGAATTGGTATGATCTTATCATACAAGCCGTGCATAATTAACGTAGGGACTTGCCGGATTAAGTTTTGTTCTGGGTATTCAGCCATATCTGCCACAAACTGATAATTCAGTGGCAGATAACGCTGTTCGCCGTAGTGATAAACTGGTAAATACTCCTCAGTCTGCCACTTTTCTAACTGTTGCTGTCCCAATACCGGCAGCCAGTGCGAGAGAAAGTCAAAAGCCGGTGCTAACAAAATGATTTGTTTTACTGATATTTGTCGCTGGGCTAACCAGGCCGCTGTCAGCCCCCCAAAACTCGAACCAATGATTGTCACTTCACCAGGATTTTTGACATTTTCTGCCTGAAAGTCAAGGGTTTGGGGTTGCAAAAATTCTGTTTCTATTTGGTGTAATTGGCGGGTAAGGGTGAGGTGGGAAAAATCGTTTTGATTGAGATCAGGAGTTTTCAGGTCAATTGCTAGGGAAGAAATGCGATCGCAGAAATATTTAGCCTTAAGGGAATCAGGACTTGATGCAAATCCGTGTAAATAAATGTAACTGGAATTTTGAGATGGTTTCATTAAGGATTTTTGATTAAATCTACAACTAATTATTTTAACTTAAATATGACTTTGATCCCATAATAACCAATAGTAATATCAGCCATCAGGGATATCTGTTTCATGATTTTTGGCGTAGATCATTGACTTTTTTCACAAATAAGATTAGAGTCAGCATATATGTTTTTGTTGAGCTATCGCTAAAAATCTTATCAGATCAGCGTATTTCCCATCAAAACTATTCCCATTCCCCATTCTCCATTCCCAATTCCCCATTCTCTATTCCCAATTAATTTTAGGATGAATATGTTTCCTAAACAGCTCAATCGCTTGGCTACTAAAATCATCGGCAAAGCCCCCCTACAAACAGTCCTGGTGGTTCCTTTTTTACTGCAAGTCGTGGGTACAGTAGGAGTTGTAGGTTGGCTGTCATTTCAAAACGGACAGCGTGCCGTCAATGACGTTGCCGCTCAGTTGCGAGGAGAAATTACCGATCGCATTAAAGACCGCATTGAAAATTATATGTCAATTCCTCACATTGTCAATCATCTGAATGTTCAAGGAATAAAATTGGGGCAGTTGAATCTAGAAGACAAACAAAAACTAGAACATCACTTCCTAGAACAAATTCAATATTTTGACTCGATTAGCATAATTTATGTAGGCAAGAAAAATGGAGAACACTCTGGAGCAATCCAAACTAAAGATCGGATTTTGATATCTGCCGCTGATAGCTCCACAGGTAATAAATTGTCTCGATACACCTCTGACGCTGAAGGAAATCGAGTCAAATTAGTGCAGACTTCATCCAGTGTTTACGACCCAAGAATGCGACTTTGGTACATAGAAGCAGTGGCAGCAAGAAAACCTATTTGGAGTCCAATTTATACTGATTTTTTAACTAGAGATTTGGCAATTACTGCCGCTATGCCTATCTACGATGACAGTGGTAAGCTATTAGGAGTAGCTGGCAGCGATTTGTTATTTTCCAGAATTAAAGAATTTCTCACCAGCCTCAAAGTTGGCAAAACTGGGCAAACTTTTGTGATGGAGCGATCGGGAATGTTAATCGCAACTTCCAATCAAACTCCCGAATCTTTAGTAGAAAATCAACAACTAAAGCGCATCAAAGCTTCAGAAAGCAAAAACTCAATCATTCGTCAAACAGGACAATATTTAGATCGAAAATACAGTAAATTAGGCAAAATTAATAATTCGGAACAGCTCACTTTTGAAATTGATGGAAAGCGCCAGTTTCTTCAGATAACTCCTTTTAAAGATGAACGAGGATTGGATTGGCTAATTGCCGTAGTTATTCCAGAGTCTGACTTTATGGAGCAAATTGACTCTAATACTCGCACTACTATTTTCCTGTCCGTGGCAGCTTTAATTATCGCGACAATTCTGGGAATTATTACCGCTAAATGGGTGGTCAAACCGATTTTAAGATTGAACGCGGCTGCGAAAGCTTTAGCTGAAAATCAATTCGATACAAAAGTAACGAGCGATCGGAAAGATGAACTTGGAGAACTTGCCGATTCTTTTAACAGCATGGCAGAGCAATTGCAGCATTCATTTACATCGCTTAGGGAAAGCGAAAGCCGACTCAAACAGTTCCTCAATGCTATTCCCCTCGGCATTTTTATTGTCGATTCACAAGGCAAACCATATTACATTAATCCCGCCGGAGAAGAACTTTTGGGTCAAGGCATTTTGGAATCAGATACTGAAAACTTACGCAAATCTTACCGAGTTTATTTAGCAGGAACTCAGGAAATTTATCCAGCAGAACGCGATCCGATTTTGAATGCTTTGCAGGGAAAAAGAGTAACTATTGACGACGTAGAAATTATTCAAATCAACGAAACTATTCCTTTGGAAATTTCAGGAACTCCTATTTATGGTGAACAAGAAAATATTATTTACGGGATGTGTGCTTTTCAAAATATTACAGAACGCAAACAAGCCGAAAAACTTTCCAGAGAATACAAGCAAAATTTAGAAGCACAAGTTGCCAAACGTACCGCAGAACTTGCCAAAGCAGAAGAAAAGTTTTCTAAAGCTTTTCGTTTAAGTCCTAATGCGATTACGCTGACCAGAATCAGCGATGGCCGCCACATAGAGGTAAATGAAAGTTTTTGTCGGATGATGGGCTATAGTCACGAAGAAATTATTGGCAAAACAGCGGTAGATCTGAATTTTTGGGCGAGTTTAGGAGAACGCGAACGGATGATTGAGACGTTGAAAAATAAGACGGCTATTCACAATTATGAGCTGCAATTTCGGAATAAAAGTGGCAAGGAGAGAACGGCGTTGCTGTCCATAGAAACTATTGATATTGACGGAGAAGCTTGTTTTTTGTCGATTTCTAGTGATATTAGCGATCGACAAAAAGCAGAAACCGCCCTCCGGGAAGCTGAAGAAAAGTACCGCAACATTTATGAAAATGCCTTAAGTGGCATTTTTCAGATTACCTCTGACGGAAAATACCTCAGCGCTAACCCCGCTTTGGCTAAATTATATGGGTACGAATCCACCGCAGAACTTATAGCAGCACAGCCAAATTTAAAAAACAGGCTTTACGTGAATCCCCGGCGCCGTCAGCAATTTATGTCCCTGATGAATTTGTACGGGATACTGTCAAACTTTGAATCGCAAATTTACAAAAAAGATAACAGTATTATCTGGGTTTCCGAAAATTCTCGCATTGTTTGCGATGAGGAAGGAAACCTACTTTATTACGAAGGCTTTATTAAAGACATTACTGCGAATAAAGAAGCCGAAATTCAAATGCAGCAGGCGAAAGAAGCAGCAGAAGCAGCGAACAAAGCTAAAAGTACCTTTCTTGCTAATATGAGCCATGAATTACGCTCTCCTTTAAACGCCGTGTTAGGCTTTGCTCAAGTCATGATTCGGAGCAAAACTCTATCTAAGGACAATCAAGAGAATGTGGGAATTATCCTGCGAAGTGGGGAACATTTGCTGAATTTAATTAATCAAGTTTTAGACCTATCAAAAATCGAAGCTGGACGCATTACCATCAATCAAAAAAGCTTTGATTTGTATCGATTGCTAGACGATTTGGAAGATATGTTTGCTCTGAAAACTGAGGAAAAAGGATTACAGTTATTGTTCGATCGCGATGCGGAAGTCCCCCACTATATCTGTACCGATGAAGTGAAGTTGCGCCAAGTCTTAATTAACTTGCTCAACAATGCAATTAAATTTACTTTATCAGGGACAGTTTCAGTGCAAGTTAGAGGCGATACAGGAAAGAAACACAACAATAGCAATGCAAAAATACCCGGTTGTTACTCACTGTATTTTGAAGTACAAGATACTGGTGCAGGTATTGCTCCTGATGAAATTAATCAGTTGTTTGAGGCATTTGTACAAACAAAAACAGGTAGAGATTCTCAGGAAGGAACTGGTTTAGGTTTGGCGATTAGTCGCCAATTTGTGCAATTAATGGGAGGTGATATCACTGTTAGTAGTGAAGTTGAAAAAGGTACAATATTTCAGTTTGACATCCAAGTTAATCTGGTTGAAGATACCGAAATTGAAAACAAAAAACCAAAAATTCGAGTAGTTGCTCTCGAACCAAATCAGCCCCGCTACCGCTTGCTAATTGTGGACGATAAACCCCTAAACCGTCAATTGTTGGTAAAACTTCTGAGTCCCCTAGGGTTTGAATTGAGAGAAGCTAATAACGGTAAAGAAGCGGTGGAAATTTCTCTAGAGTGGGAACCACAATTGATTTGGATGGACATGAGAATGCCCGTGATGGATGGTTACGAAGCCACAAAACAAATCAAAACTACAACTTGCGGGCAAGCAACAGCGATTATTGCCCTGACTGCTAGCGTTTTAGAGGAAGAACGCGCCGTGATTCTTTCGGCTGGTTGCGATGATTTCATGCGGAAACCGTTCCGAGAGGAAGATATTTTTACGGCAATTAGTAAACACTTAGGAGTACGCTATATTTATGAATATCCCACAGAAGTAAGTGTGGCAGGTTCAGAGGATTCTAGTCAGGAAGTGCTGACACCAGAGGCGATCGCCACTCTTCCTCCCGACTGGGTGGCTGCATTCAAGCAAAATATTTTGAGTGTGGATATGGAGGCGATCGCCTCTTCTATAGAACAAATCCGTAGTGTGAACTCATCTCTTGGTGACAAGCTTGAAGATTGTATTAATAATTTTGAATATGATAGCATTTTGAGCGTAATTGCTAAAAGCGAGGATAACTAAGGTGGACATGATTTCTAATTCAAAAAAAATACATCAAGGGAACATTTTAGTAGTTGACGATACCCCGGAAAACCTGCATCTTTTGTCAGGTATTTTAAGCAGAAAAGGCTATCAAGTTCGCCCGGTTCCTAACGGAAAATTAGCACTTTCTGCCGCTCAGAGAATACCCCCAGATTTAGTGCTGCTGGATATTATGATGCCAGAGATGGACGGCTATGAAGTCTGTGAGCAACTCAAAGCTAATGCGGCAACAAAAGATATTCCGGTGATTTTTATCAGTGCGATCAATGACGTGATGGATAAAGTTAAAGCCTTTGCCGTTGGGGGAGTAGATTTTATCACTAAACCCTTTCAACTGGAAGAAGTTTTAGCACGGATTGAAACTCACTTAAAAATTTGTAATCTGCAAAACAGTTTGCAAGAAAGAAATGAAGATTTAGCAACTGCGATCCAAGAATTGCAAATAACCCAAGAGCATTTGATTCAATCGGAAAAAATGGCAGCCCTCGGACAACTGATTGCTGGTATTGCCCACGAAATCAATACCCCCCTCGGCATCATCGGTTCTTCTATTGATAATATTGCTAATTTTTGGGAAGAAAACTTGGAAAATTTACCTCGGTTTTTCCAGCAAACTTCTTCACAAAGTCAAGCTTATTTTTTGAAGCTCTTGTATAGGTCATCTATCGATAAACAAACTATATTTACTAGCAAAGAAAAACGCAAATTCAAGCAAAATCTAGTTAATTATTTGACAGCAAAAGAAGTGGCAAACTCTGAGGATATTGCCGACACTTTGGTTGACATGGAAATCTATGATGATATCGAACAATTTTTGCCACTTTTTCAACTACCAGATTGGGAAATAGTTTTAAATACTGCCTACCAGTTTACGAGCTTCAAGAAAAGTATTAGCTTAATTCAAAGAGCGACTGCGAAGTCGGGGAAAGTAGTATTTGCTTTGAAAAGCTACGCTCATTTTGATAGCAAGCAAGAAAAAGTGGAATCAAATTTACACTCTGGCATTGAAACTGTTTTGACGCTTTATCAAAATCAACTAAAACATGGCATTGAAGTTGTCAGAAAATATGGCGATTTACCCCAACTTGTTTGCTATCCAGATGAGTTAAATCAAGTTTGGACAAATCTAATTCACAATGCTCTACAAGCAATGAATTATAAAGGAACTTTGACGATTGAAACTCAGTCTGTAGATGGGAACTTGTTAATCAAATTTATTGATAATGGTAAAGGCATTGCACCAGAAAATTTCACCAAAATTTTTCAGCCGTTTTTTACGACGAAAGCTGCGGGCGAAGGTAGCGGTTTGGGATTAGATATTGTGAGAAAAATTATTGATAAACATCAGGGAAACATTAATGTAGAGTCCGTACCAGGGGAGACAATATTTACAGTATCGTTACCAATGTATAGCAATCCTAAGTGAGTCGTAAATATTTTTACCCCACCCCAACCCTCCCCTTACTAAAGGGAGGGAGTCAGAAATTCACAAATGATTTAGGATTGCTATATTAAAATAAGATGCAACATGGATCGGCTATATCCTTGCCCAGAATAAATGAAGTACAATCAAACTATCCCCAGATCGACTAATTTAAATTCCAGCAAAGAGGAGAGAAGATGAATAAACCTGTAATTATTTGCGTTGACGATGAGGCTGATATCTTAAATACTCTCAAGATGCAGCTGAAAAATGAATTTGAAGATAATTATTTTTATGAATTAGCTGAGAGTGGTGATGAAGCTTTAGAAGTAATTGAAGCTTTTCAAGGAGAAAATCAAGTGATTATTGTGGTTTCTGATTGGTTGATGCCGGGAATTAAAGGTGATGAACTTTTAATGATTATTCACCAAAAATATCCTACAATTGTTAAAGTGATGTTGACTGGTCAAGCGGATACAGCAGCAATTCAACGAGCGGTTCAACACGCTGATTTATATTGTTGTTTGTACAAACCTTGGAAGCGGGAAGATTTGATAGAAACGATAAAATCAGGACTGGCAAAGTTATGAAAAAGCCTGTGATTGTTTGTATAGATGATGAACCTGATGTCTTGAACAGTTTAAAAATTGAACTGAAAAAAGCGATCGGCGATCGATGTATTATTGAAACGGCTGAAGGTGGTGAAGATGCTTTAGAATTACTGGCCGATTTGCAAGCAGATGAGTACGAAATTGCTTTAGTGCTTTCCGATTATATCATGCCGGATATTAAGGGAGACGAACTGCTGAAGCGAATTCACGAACGATCGCCTGATACGCTGACAATTATGCTGACGGGGCAAGCTGATTTGGAAGCTCTCAGCAATGCAATTAAGTATGCTAAGTTGTATCGGTATATTCCTAAGCCTTGGCAAAATGAAGATTTAAAATTAACTGTGGTAGAAGCTGTTCATAGTTATTTGCAAGACCAAAAGTTAACAGATGAAATTATCAAGCGGCAAGAATCAAACTTGGAGTTGAAGCGGGTAAATGAGGCTTTATCTGCTAGTGAAAGTCAACTCAATCAATTTTTAGAAGCTTTGCCGATGGGGGTGTCTGTTTATAGTTCTGATGGCTCGATCGCCTATTTAAATCCTACGGCTAAGGAATTGCTGGGTGCAGACATGAGTTCGGAAAGCACTGCGGAACTATTAGCAGCTAGTTATCAACTTTATTTTGCGAATAGTGATGAGCCATATCCGCCAGATAATCTGCCAATTTTGCGGGCGCTGAGAGGAGAATTTGTCAGGGTTGATGACGTAGAAATCCACCGAAATGGGAACATCGTTGCGCTGGAGATCAGCGCTACGCCAATTTTTGATATCAAGGGAAATATTGTTTACGCGATCGCAACTTTTCAAGATATTAGCGATCGCAAAAAAGCCGAAAAAGTCATAATAAATTACCAGCGCACCCTAGAAGTACAAATTCAGGAGCGCACAGAAGAACTGCAACAAGCCGCCTTAGCAGCCGAAGCTGCAAACAAAGCTAAAAGTACCTTTTTGGCCAATATGAGCCACGAATTGCGAACTCCTCTCAACGCCATACTGGGCTTTGCTCAAATCATGGAACCTAGCCCCAATCTCACCCGCGAAAACCGAGACAATCTCAGAATAATTCACCGTAGTGGCGAACACTTGCTTACCCTGATCAACCAAGCTTTAGACTTATCGAAAATTGAAGCAGGGAGAATGTTAATCGAATCTACAAACTTTGATATATACCGACTGCTAGACGAGTTGCAAGATATGTTCCAACTGCGAGCGGGAAATCAAGAATTGCAGTTAATTTTTCAGCGTTCTCCCAACCTTCCTCAGTATGTACAAGCCGATCATATTAAATTGCGGCAAGTCCTGATTAATCTCCTCAGTAATGCAATTAAGTTTACGCAGACTGGCCATGTTTTAGTAAGAGTGAATAAGACGGAAGAAGCAACAAATAAACAAGAATATGAAACTGTTGATTTTTCGGGGAATCAAATTGAGTCTAAATTAAAAACAATAGCTCCTCCAATTATATTCACAACAGACAGTCAGGATGAAAGAAAAAAATTAACAGTACCTGCTGGTGAGAACAATGTTTATTCTACTTTTTTTATTCAATTTGAAGTAGAAGATACAGGAGTTGGAATTTCCAGCGAAGACTTAGGCAATATTTTTACAGCCTTCGTGCAAACAGCATCAGGTCAGAAAACGCAAAAAGGTACGGGCTTAGGATTAACTATTAGCCGCCAATTTGTACGGCTCATGGGTGGGGACATTACGGTAGAAAGCAAACTGGAACGAGGTTCTACTTTTAAATTCGAGATTCCAGTCAGTACAGCCGAAGCCTCCGGGATTCCTGCGCCGAAAATCAACTGCGAAGCGATCGGCTTGCAAGCCAATCAACCCCAATATCGAATTTTAATTGTGGACGATCGCGAAGACAACCGTCAACTTTTGGTAAAAATACTTTCTCCCATTGGTTTCGCAGTCGCAGAAGCTAGCAACGGCCACGAAGCAGTAGAAATCTGGGAAAGTTGGCATCCGCACTTAATCTTGATGGATCTGCGAATGCCAGTCATGGATGGCTACGAAGCTACTATAGAAATTAGAGCCAGAATCAAGCAGAGACAGGAAGAGCAACAAAGAAATAAAGAGATGACAATTCCAAGTTCCCAATTCCAAATCTCGAAGATTGTTGCCTTGACAGCTAGTATAATTGAGAGAGAAAAACGGTCTTTTGCTTTATTGGTTGGCTGTGACGATTTTATCAGTAAGCCTTTTCGCAAAGCAGATATATTCGATACCCTCACCAAACATTTGGGGGTAAAGTATATCTATTCTTGTTCAACAGGTTTTAGCTCAACAGGCGATCGCAATCAGCTATCTGAGTCGATCTCAAATGTTACACTTGGTTCTATACCAAGACTGCCAGCAGAGTGGATAAATAATATGAGGTTGACAATTCGTAGCGCTGACTTGGATTTAATTGCTAAGACTATAGAAGAAATTAGAGGCGATCATGCTGAATTAGCAGATATTCTCCAAAGTCATTTAGATAATTTTGATTACCAGAAAATTATTAATTTAATTACCGAGATGGAGGAATCAGAAAATGGAGATGAATGCGGACAAAAATGATAATTATCAAGCGGATATTTTAGTGGTTGACGATACGCCGGACAACCTACGTTTGTTGATTAGAATTTTGCAAAAAGAGGGCTACAAAGTGAGACCTGTTACTAACGGTTTTTCAGCTTTGGAGGCAATTCAATCTAGTCGTCCAGATTTGATTTTGTTAGATATTATGATGCCGGATATTAGCGGCTATGAAATTTGTGAAAGATTAAAATCCGATCCACATTTGAGGGGAATTCCGATCATTTTTCTGAGCGCCCTCGAAGATGTATTCAATAAAGCAAAAGCTTTTGAAGTTGGTGGATCTGACTATATCACAAAACCTTTCCAGGTGAAAGAAGTATTGGCACGAGTTAACAATCAACTGATAGTACGTTCTTTGCAGATGGAATTACAAGCAAAAAATCGTCAACTGACAGAACAAAACGATCAATTGCAAGAGGAAATTGCCGAACGAAAACAAGTTGAAATGGAAACTCGTTTGTTGCTAAAAGCGACTCAATCTATTAGTAAGTCTGAGGATTTTGAATCAGCGATAGATGTGATTTTAGGCTTGATTTGCGAAACAATTGAATGGAATTTGGCGGAAGCTTGGATTCCAGATACTGATGGCAAAATTTTAAGATGCGCTAGAGGTAAGTATGCTAGTGATGTGAGTTTCTCGGAATTCAGAGAAACAAGTTTGACATTGACTTTTGCTCCTGGTATAGGAATGGCGGGTAGGATTTTTTTATCCCAGCAGCCTGAATGGATTGAGGATGTTTCTCAAGTACAGGAAGACGTTTTTAGGCGTTTTAAAAATGCCGGAAATGTTGGTTTGAAAGCAGCCTTCGGCTTGCCGATTTTGGCTGACGAACAAGTGTTGGCTGTTGTAATTTTTTATTGTGAAAAGAGTCTTGAATGTCAGCCACGATTGTTGGAATTATTCAGTGCTGTTGCTACTCAGCTAGGTTCGCTGATCAAACGCAAGCAAGCTGAATCTGCTTTGAGATGGCAACAGGAACAGACCGAAAAATTGCTGCTAAATATTTTGCCAAAACCGATCGCTCTCCGGTTGCAAAAGGAACAAAAGCTGATCGCCGATCATTTTGATGAAGTGAGCGTTCTGTTTGCTGATTTGGTTGGTTTTACTGAGTTTTCTGCTCACAAAAGTCCGACGCAGTTGGTGGAAATTTTGAATGGGATTTTTTGCGAGTTTGATCGGTTGTCTGAGTCGCGTGGGTTGGAAAAAATTAAGACTATTGGCGATGCTTACATGGTGGTTGGAGGGTTGCCGACACCGCGAGAGGATCATGGGGAGGCGATCGCACTTTTAGCCCTGGAGATGCAAGTGGCTTTGACTCAGTTTAATCTGAAAATAGGAGAAAATTTTCAATTGCGGATCGGAATACACAGCGGTTCGGTGGTGGCGGGAATTATTGGAATTAGCAAGTTTAGCTATGATTTGTGGGGTGATACTGTGAATGTTGCTTCGCGGATGGAGTCGAACGGATTGCCGGGAAAAATTCAAGTAGCGACGGCAACTTATGAGCGCTTGAAAGATAAGTTTGTTTTTAAAGAACGGGGGATGGTTGAGGTTAAAGGCAAAGGGAAAATGCTGACTTACTGGCTGCTAGAAAAGCGTTGAGAATTGATTTTGGTAAATTAGACATCTCCAGAAAAGTCACTCTTGAATAGGCAAGATGCCTGTTTCAAAATAAATATGGTCGAGGTTTATCGATTCTTGGTTTTTAAATGTAAATATCTATTAATATTAAGATTAGATCCAACTTCAGCTTGATGAGGGCTAATACTTTGCAGACAGTTGAAACAAAATCGCCGACAGCATTGAAAAAAGTGCTCGTTACTTTAATGTCATTGCTAGCAGTAGCAATACTGTCGATCGCCATTTTCCTAGCCATTCCCGGAGAAAAAACCATGTTTGCAGGAAAAAGACCTACCAATCTCGGTATTCAGTCAGGACAACTCGCAGCGTGCCCCAGTTCCCCCAACTGTGTCAGCAGCTTCAGTCAGGATGCTGAACACCAAATTCAACCTCTGGCATACAGTTCGACGCCTACAGTGGCAATGGCTAGTCTCAAAGGGGCGATCGCATCCTTGGACAAAACTAAAATTATCGACCAAACAGATAATTACCTCTATGTGGAATTTACCAGTCCTTTGATGGGGTTCGTTGACGATGTGGAATTCTTGGTAGATGAAGGGGCAAAAGTGATTCATGTGCGATCGGCTTCACGTCTGGGACAGTCAGATTTAGGAGTTAACCGCAAAAGGATAGAAACTATCAGAGTTCAACTAAATCAACTCTGAACTTCAAATTTCTAACTTTTAGATAGCCCCTCATATCAATTCCGGTTGCACCGGAATGATAGAGGAGACATGGCAGTGCCGTGTCTCTACTGTCATTAATTGTAGGGACACGGCACTGCCGTTTCCTGGCTGTGATGAATTGTAGGGAAACGGCACTGCCGTGTCCTGGCTGTGATGAATTGTACCGTTTCCCTGCCATGATGAATTGTAGGGAAACGGCACTGCCGTGTCCTGGCTGTGAGTGCTGTAAGTGATTTTTAAAATGTTGAGTACGGCAGCCAATATTACCCAATGTATTCCTATAGTATTAAACAGCTTAGATACTACACTTCCGACTTTAGAGAGAGGCAAAATAACTAATAAATTTTTAGTATTAACTTAAGTAGAAGAACGAGGAAAAAAACATGGCACTTCAAAAAATCGCTGAATTTTATCCTAACTATAGAGAAGAAATCTTTGCTGGCGACGACATCAAAGGATTTGATGTTTATGCCGGGGACTCCGACGAAAAAGTAGGCAACATTTATGACGCTTTGGTAGATGAAACCGGCCGTTTTCGTTACTTAGTAATTGATACCGGTATCTGGATTTTTGGCAAAAAAGTATTGCTACCCATTGGATCCGCTCGCTTTGACTACGGTGCTCGTCGCGTTTATGCAACCGGTCTTCACAGCAAAGCTCAAGCAGAAGAATTACCAGCGTATGACGAATTACAGCCTGTAGATTACGATCGCGAAGAACAGGTAAGAGGCGTTTATCGCGATCAAACCCCTACTGCTAAAACTGTATCAAACCTTTCTACTCCTGCTAGCTACGATCGCAGTAGCTACAACTACGATATGGATCGCCCTTTGTACGAAACAAACGAAAAGAACCATCAAACCCTGAAACTGTATGAAGAACGCTTGATTGCCGATAAAAACCGCGCAAAAACAGGCGAAGTAGCAGTTGGTAAGCGTGTTGAAACTCAAATTGGGCGAGCTTCAGTACCCATTGAAAAAGAACGAGTTGTGATCGAGCGAGTAACGCCGACAGAAGTGGGTCAAGTAGTCTCTATTGGCGAGGCTGACTTCCAATCTGGTGAAGTTGCACGCATGGAAGTTTACGAAGAAACCGCTGACATTCATAAAGAAGCTTACTTGCGAGAAGAAGTCAACATTAGAAAAGAAGTGGTTCGTAGCACGGTGGATGGTGAAGAAACTTTGCGCCGTGAAGAACTAGACATTAATACAGATGGAACTCCGGTTGTAGATAATAAGATCTAAACCGTAAACTACCGATCTGAGGGGACGGGTTTACTGCCAAATTGGTCTGCATCAGACCAACTTTTAAGCATAAATCCGACCCCTACAAACACATACAGCGCTTTTCAGGTATATGAGATAGCAAAAAGGTAGGGACACGGCATTGCCATGTCCCTAGGTCGATATTAAATGTACCTGATCAGCCTACAAACCCATAATAAAAATCCCAAACCCAGAAAATTTAAAAAAATGAACAGCCCAGTATCAGTACCAAAAATAGAAGCTGCTCAATCAAATACCCATCTTAACCAAGTTCCTGAAAAGGTAAGGACTAAGCTAAAAAGTTTTATAGTCAAAGATAGGGATGGTGAATTAGTAGGTAAAGTAAAAGATGTCTATTTCGATGCCAGCAATCAATTGAACTTTGTGGTGACCGGACACAATAGCCAAAAACCGCGCCTTTTTTTATTAAATATAAAGCTGCTTAAAAAAGTAGATTATCACGAAAAATCACTCTTTGCAAAACTTAGTTTAGAGCAAATAGAGATGCTTCCAGAAAAATCGGTAAATGGCACGGAACAGCATTTAGAAGTTGCCCCAGCATTCCCAAGCGATATGAATCATAGCCACCAAATTAGTCCCCTACCAGTTATGTCAAATATAACCGATGTCGATTTCCCAATAGAAAATCAGGAAATTGTGGAAAATCAGGAAAACTTAGATATTGTCGATCAACAAGTAATTCGCCTGCTAGAAGAACGATTGGTGATCAATCGCAGCAAACGCAAAGTCGGTGAAGTTATCGTCCGCAAAGAAATTGAAACTCGGATGGTACAAGTGCCGATCCAGAGGGAAAAGCTGATTGTTGAACAAGTCGGTGATGATCCGAAGGTGCTGGCAGAAATAGATTTGGGTGAGGGACAAATCACTGGTATAGATTTGAACGAAATCAAGGTAGAACCATCGGAACCAACAGTTATTGCTGAATTTGCGTCGGTGCAGAAAGCCAGCAAAATCCTAAATGCGATCGCCTCTCAGCCGCGTCACGGTTGTGTCAAAGTTCGCCTAGAAATCGTTCTCGAAAACAAGGAACTTCAAGAGACTTATCAAAAATGGATTGACTAATACCGTTATGCCTGCTCTACAATGAAATTCACTATTTTATCAACAGGCAAGATGCCTGTTCTACAATAAAATTGACTCTTTTATGAACAGGCAAGATGCCTGTTCTACAATAAAATTGACTCTTTTATGAACAGGCAAGAAACAGGCAAGATGCCTGTTCTACAATAAAATTGACTCTTTGTGGAACAGGCAAGATGCCTGTTCTACAATAAAATTGACTCTTTGTGGAACAGGCATCTTGCCTGTTCTTGATAATGGTGCAACATCTCAGTTTAGGAAAAATTGTTCTGAATTACTGTATAATTGTGTTGGTAAAGTCTAGCAGTATTGGAAAATGACCAGCACAATCTCGGACATTAAAGTAAAAACGATCGCAGGCGAAGACAAACAGCTAGGAGAGTATGCTGGCAAGGTACTCTTGATAGTGAATTTAGCTTCCTACTGTGGCTATACGTCTCAATATAAGGGACTCGAAGAATTGAATCAGAAGTACAGCGATGCAGGACTGCGGGTTTTAGGGTTTCCCTGCAATGATTTCGGTGCCCAAGAACCGGGAACTAATTCAGAAATTGTCGAGTTCTGCACTACAAAATATGGTGTCAGCTTTGAACTATTTGACAAAGTACACGCTAAAGGTGGTGAGCAACATCCGCTGTATGCTCAGCTTACCAGTTCAGTCGCTCCCAAGGGCGATGTTTCCTGGAATTTTGAGAAATTTTTGGTAAACAAACAGGGTGAAGTGGTTGCTAGATTCCCCAGCAGTGTGTCGCCGGAATCGCCAGAGTTGATTGCTGCAATCGATCGCGAATTAGCCAAATAAATTATATCAATTCCGGTAGCACCGGAATGATGTTGACTGTTGACTGTTGACTGTTGACGGTTTGAACAATTCAGATGCTACCGGAAATGATAAATGATGAAATTTAATTGGAGAAATATTCAGTGGAAAATACATCAGGGTTAGATTTAGCTGTAGGTTTACTGGCGATGGTAATTATGGTAGCCGCCCTTGTAATGCTGTTTTCTGGCATTGCATCGTTTCCTAAAGAAAAGTAACAACAATATTTGAAATTTTTTCAAAGACAGCCATGCAAACTGCTGAAAACATCGTCAAAATTTCCCTCGCGCCCGGAGAGTTGCGTCGCGTTCATCACATCGCTTTAAACGTCCGGGATATGAAAGCTTCGCGACAATTCTACGGTACAATTCTCGGATTGCACGAACTAACGGGTGAAGAAGTACCCGCAACTTTGGTAGAGTTGGTAGCTGCGGGTAAAGTTGCCAATTTCGTGACTCCAGACGGTACTGTGATCGACTTATTTTGGCAGCCTGAGTTGGAACCGCCAAATCCAGACCCGGAAAAAGCTTTCACTCGCGCTAATCACTTGGCTTTTGATATTGATCCGCAATTGTTCGATCGCGCTTTGGAAGTGCTAAACTCGAATCAAATTGCGATCGACAGTGGCCCGGTCACTCGCGCTACCGGACGTGGGATTTATTTTTACGATCCCGACGGATTTATTATCGAAATCCGCTGCGATCCAATTAATTACTCTTGAAGTTATTAGTCATCTCCTAAAAAGCCTGTTTTGAACAGGCAAGATGCCTGTTCCACAATAAATATGGTCGATGTCTATTAGAGCTATCCTAAAAAGATAGCTAAGAACAGACAAGATGCAGTTCCACAATGATTATGGGAGATGTCTATTAGGGATCAAAGTCAAATTAACCGCAGATTTTTTGCGCTGGTATTTAACCAAAGATAGGGAGAAAGAAATGTTTTGTTTAGTTATGCAGATAGCAGAGGAAGCAGTCGGAATTTTTGTTATTTTACTTTCGTTCTTGGATTCGGTTTTTTCATTAGTATTTGAGTCAGTTTCACTTGTGGTTAAAACTGTTTCAACGACTACAGTCCACCGACCTGTAACTGGATCTCGATAAGTGGTAAAAGGGTTTTTTTTAAGTGGTTGATTGCAAGGTGTAATCATTTGGATGCACTCCTTTGATACTGATATTTTGCGTGTAGTCTTAGTTAGATGATAAATATATTGTATTCTTTTAAAACAGGCTATGACGTGATCCATGACAGTGATGGATTGTGATGCTGATCTCGATTCAAATTTTTACTGTAGTTTGCAGTTATATCAATTCCGGTAACACCCGAATGATAGAGTCCAAGGCAGTGTCGTGTCCCTACCGTGATTAATTGTAGGGACACGGCATTGCCCATAGGTGTCAACTTAAGGTACAACCAATAGTCCGGCAAGGGTTGAAACCCCTGCCTCAAAGCGCAAGTCCTCTTAAGAGGACTGAAGAGAAGAACTTGGCGGGCTGACAGCTTAAGTTGACACCAATGGGCATTGCCGTCTCCTAATTTCCGCTACTACTAATAACTAATAACTAATAACTAATAACTAATAACTATTCAACAAGGTCAACTTTTGCCTTTAATTGAACCGTAAAAGTAGAGCCAACATCGACCTCGCTGTCCAGGCTGATATCACCTCCCATCATCTGACAAAACAGGCGGCTAATTGCCAATCCCAAACCAGTTCCTCCATACTTGCGAGTGGTTGAAGCGTCCCCTTGTATGAAAGGTTGAAACAAACCCTGTTGCTGCCCGGCCGACATTCCAATGCCCGTATCAGCTACTCGTAAATAAACCCATTCGCTGTCCCCTGTTAATTCGCGAGTCGCGCTGAGGACTACGGTTCCCCCTGCGGTAAACTTCAGGGCATTTGATAGCAAATTGAACAAAATTTGCCGCACTTTGGTCAAGTCAGCATACATAAATCCCAGATCGATCGGACAATCTACTTGTAATTGATTGCGATTTTTTTCGACCAAAGGGTACAATGTTACTACTACTTCTTCTATTAAATTACCTAAATCAAAGTTCTCTAAGTAAAGCTCCATACGACCAGCTTCTATTTTAGAAAGATCGAGAATATCATTAATTAAGGTCAGCAGATGTTTGCCAGCAATCTGAATTTTTTGACTGTCGGGAATTAAGTTATCTAATCCTGCTTCTAAGGCTTCTTCTTCGATGATTTCGCTGTAACCGATGATGGCGTTGAGTGGTGTTCGCAGTTCGTGGCTCATATTGGCTAAAAAAGTGCTTTTAGCTCTGGAAGCTGCTTCGGCTTTGTGTAGTGCTTCTTGCAAAGCTATTTCGGCTCTTTTGCGCTCGGCAATCTCGATGCGGAGGAGTTTGTTGCTGGCGGTGAGTTGAGCGGTGCGTTGATCGACGGTGATTTCTAGCTGGGATTTGGCTTTGGAGAGGGCTTCTTGGGCTCGTTGGCGTTCAAATCCTTCGATCGCGAGTGCGACTAAATTTGCCAAAGAATCGGCGAAGGTGCGCTCTTCCAATGCCCACTGGCGGGGTGCTCCGATATGTTCCAGAGAGAGGATGCCGACAATCTGGCCACCGAGCCTAATGGCTACATTTAAGATGGATGAATTGGGATTGCAAGTGTTGGGGAGGACTGGAGAATTTTCTGCTTCTAAGGATAAGTTGCACAAATCTGTTTTGAGAAAATTTTGATTTGTGAGCGGTAATTCTAAGGGATTGCTCGATCGCGTATTTTCGCCCGCAGTGTCGCATTCCAAATCTAAATTTGAAACTTTTGGACCTTTTACTGATGTTTCTTTGCGACTGAAATGGCTCTCGTTGGTGCGATCGTACAAATCGAGACAAACTAATTTGAGGTTTGGGATTTTAAACTTAGAGTTAGTAACTAGATTATTTTGCTGTTGGTCGATCGCGATAGGATGAATTGCCTGTGTTTGGTTATGGGCGATCGGTTTGGCGACAAAATTTTGCTGAGAATCCGTGATGTAGCGAGTTCCAAATTTGAAATGGTTGTACAACCAGACACTGACTTTTTCCACCTCCAAGGTGCGCGCGGCCGCTTCGGTAATTTCGCGAACTCCCAAATTCAGCGCCCCGTTGTTGATAGTCCTCTGGCGACCTAGCTGCAACAGGGCTAGACTTTGGCGGCGGAGTCGCCTCTCGCTTTCTTGGAGAATTTGTTCTGCTTCCTTGCGCTGGGTGAGGTCGTACAACGCACACAAGGCTGTGGGCTGACCATTAAACTGTAGGGACTGAACAGAGATCATTGCCCAGAAAGCGCTACCGTCTCCTTTTCTGCATTGGAGTTCATAGTTTTTGACGTACCCGTCTTTGGCAAGTGCGTCGAGTACCTTTGGGCGTTCGGAGGGATTGAAGTAAAAATCTGGGGTGCTGTACCCGACCAATTCTGCTAGGGGTGTATCGAGAAGAAAAGCCATTTGAGCATTTGCATACATGATTAAACCGTCACTGAGCCGAGAAACTAAGATGGGAACGGGAGTTGCTGAGGCGATCGCCCGAAACTGATCTTCGCTGGCACGCACGGCTGACTCAGCTTTCGATAGCAAGTCAGCTTCCACCGTATCCGAATGTTCGGTTGTAGTCTCCAGCAAAATTTCTAGGTCGGCTTTTTCGTGCTTCAACCTTTCAAGTTCTGCACGCAGACTCTGAACTTCCCAAAATAGCTGCTCTCTCGATGGTTCTTCCTGCATAGCCATAGACAATTGTTAACTTGTGGTCAGTTCAGAAGTTTTTTTAATGTTGGCTGCCAACTTAAATTATGACTTATTTTGATCCACTTCAACTCCCTAGTTCTCCTTCCCGGACATTACTTGAAATTCACTTTTACTTTGGGCGATTAACTATTCCAATTCCAAGGACAAGGAAGGCATCAGCCGCTGTAAATTTTTGAGTGATTTTCCCTGCCAGGGTATCTGCTTGGAGCCTTTTACGGCGATCTGAATATTTTTTTGCTGGCGTACTTTGATCACAAATTTTGATATGATATTAATTCCAGAACTGTTTAAAAAATCTAGTTTTCGCAAGTCGAGAGTAATTATCTTCGGCTCCCCGTCCGCCACGTCATTGAGCAATTGTACGATCGGCGCATATTCTTCCATTTGGCTGAGCCTCCAAGAGCCACAGCAGGTGACTGTTTCGGTAACACTATCGTACAGGATACTGTAATCTTTGGTGTTAATCTCCATAATTTTTTAGTTGTCTGTTGTTAGCGGTAAGAGGACTTCGGCGACGCGATCGAGCATCAGCCTTGCACTGATACCCTGGATCGGAGGGCTGAGAGTATGTAAATTTTACGATACACATTGCTAATTGTACCATTTTTGCAGGTAAGTGATAACTTATTTTAGGATTTATTAAGTTGCGAGTTCTGAAAAATGACGAGAATGGCGATGCCGGAGTTCCGAGTTATCTATTGATCACATTTTCTCGATTTACTATTGACAAAAAAATCCAAGTATGAGATATATTTCATAATCTTCTACTAAACCGAATTGGAGAATTATTCATGGCGATTTCAAAGATTACAGAGCAAATTTTGGCGGCTAAAAAAGCTTTGGGAATTAGTTTTGCAGACTTGGAGAAACTCCTGGATCGTGATGAAGTTTGGATTGCAGCGGTGATTTACCGTCAAGCTACTGCATCGGTCGATGAAGCACAAAAAATTGTGTCGGCTTTGGGACTAGATGGCGAGATCGCTCAGATTCTCTCAGAACCTCCGCTAAAAGGTTCCTTAGATGCCGCAGTTCCTGTTGACCCTCTGATTTATCGTTTCTATGAAATTATGCAGGTTTATGGAATGCCTCTCAAGGCAGTGATTCACGAAAAATTCGGGGACGGGATTATGAGTGCGATCGACTTTACTTTGGATGTAGAGAAAGAAGAAGACCCGAAAGGCGATCGGGTAAAAATAATTATGTCTGGAAAATTTTTAGCCTACAAAAAGTGGTAAGCCAGTTTCCCTCGTAAAGCAATCAAAAAGCTCCGCATCTGATTCAACCTGCGAACTAATTTATTCATGGGAGTAATTTTCGATCTCAAATCTAAAATCCGATGACTAATGACTGATGCGTCAAAAGTGTTAACTTAGAAATAGAGCCTGCGAGGCTTGAGTGGCTTGATTGTCCGATCGCCAAAAATTCCTTTGAAAAGAACAATATTCGATCGCGCCAAAACTCCTTCAACCGAAACAAGCAACCGCAAATTTAAATTAAGAGGCAAATATGTCAAAATATGACTCCAATCTCAAATGCTCCTTTTGCGGCAAGTCACAGGAGTACGTCCGCAAATTAATAGCTGGGCCCGGCGTGTACATCTGCGATGAATGTGTAGAATTGTGCAATGAAATTTTAGAGGAGGAGTTCTTTGACTCTGGAAAAACAGTCAATCAACAGGTTCCCCAGTCAGAGATGCAAGAATCTCAGGGACAAAAATCGCGACGGGGGCGATCGAACAAAGCGAAAATTGTTTTAGGTAAAATTCCGAAACCAACAGACATTAAACAGCATTTAGACAACCACGTCATCGGTCAACACTCGGCCAAAAAAGTTCTTTCTGTAGCAGTTTATAACCACTACAAACGCTTAAGCGTTGACCAAGCCAAAGATAGCGGCAAATCTTCCCCAGACAGTGATGTAGAACTACAAAAATCTAACATCATGCTAGTCGGGCCGACTGGTTGCGGGAAAACTTTGCTAGCCCAAAGTTTAGCGCAAATGCTGGAAGTGCCTTTTGCAGTAGCAGATGCAACGACGCTGACGGAAGCAGGCTATGTCGGCGACGACGTAGAAAATATCTTGTTGCGGCTTTTGCAAATGTCAGATTTTGATGTTGAAGCGGCACAGCGTGGCATTATTTATATTGATGAAATTGACAAGATTGCTCGCAAAAGCGAAAACACTTCGATCACGCGGGATGTATCAGGAGAAGGAGTGCAGCAAGCGCTGCTGAAAATGTTAGAGGGAACGGTGGTTAACGTACCTCCGCAAGGTGGCCGGAAACATCCTTACCAAGATTTTATTCAAGTTGACACTAGCAAAATTTTATTTATTTGTGGTGGGGCTTTTGTCGGTTTGGAAAAAATAGTTGAACAGCGTTTAGGCAAAAAATCATTAGGCTTTATTCAGCCTGTTGAAAGCGACACCAACTCGACTTTGTTGCCGAAAGATAAGCGGGCGGCGGATATTTTGCAACAGGTACAACCCGATGATTTAGTGAAGTTTGGTTTGATTCCTGAATTTGTCGGGCGGATACCCGTGGTGACAGTGATTTCGCCGTTAGATGAGGCTGCTTTGATGCAGATATTGACTGAACCTCGGAATGCGCTGGTGAAGCAGTATCAAAAGCTGTTGAATATGGATAGTGTGGAGTTGGAATTTGAGCCGGATGCGCTGCGGGCGATCGCCCAGGAAGCTTGTCGCCGCAAAACTGGTGCCAGAGCTCTCCGCAGCATTTTGGAGGAGTTGATGCTCGATGTTATGTATGAGTTACCTTCTCGTAAGGATGTAGCTAGCTGCACAATTACTGCGGAAATGGTCGAGAAGCGATCGACTGCTGAATTGCTTTGGCATCCTGCTTGGCGTCAACAGCACGAAACTGCTTAATTTGAAGGGTGGGCAAATGCCCACCTTGTTTTCAGAATCACAATCACAAAAAACTCCATAGAAAGCCAATGATTGCAAATCAAAACCAAAATTACATCTCGCCTGAAGAGTATCTGAAATTAGAAGAACTCAGCCCGGTTAAACATGAGTATATTCAGGGTGAAACCTACGCAATGGCGGGTGCAAGTGATGCTCATGTGACAGTTGCCGGCAACTTATTTGCACTTTTGAGAAATCATGTTCGGGGTAGTGGCTGTCGTGTTTATATGTCAGACATGAAAGCTAGGATTGAGTCTAGGGATATTTACTACTATCCCGACGTGATGGTAACGTGCGATGAACGGGACAAAGCTTTTCAATCTTTTAAAAGACATCCTTGTTTAATTATCGAGGTTTTGTCAAAAGGTACAGAAGGATTCGATCGGGGTGACAAGTTTGCTGACTATCAAGAATTAGAAACGCTTCAAGAGTATGTGTTAATTAATCAAAAGCGACAGCGGGTGGAGTGTTTTCGCCGCAATGCTGAGGGGTTGTGGGTTTTGCATTCTTACACGCAAGGAAGCGAAATTCACTTGGCTAGTGTGGACTTTCGGACTAGCATGGATGCTATCTATGAGGATGTAATCTTTACTAACGAAGATATTGTGCTGAATTAACCGTGCTATAATAATGATAAAAATTAACCTCTGCAAATATGCCAAAATATCTGACAATTACAGAAGCACAACAACAACTGCCAAAGTGGCCCGATGACTTGGCCGCAGAGCCAGCTATCATCACTAAGGATGGGAAACCGGCAATCATTGCGCTCAGTTTTAAACAATTTGAATCTCTGTTAGAAACCATAGAAATTCTCTCGGATCGGGAATTTATGGCTGATTTGCGATCGGGCATTCAACAAGCCCAGAGGGGAGAAACAATAGACTTACAACAGTTAAAAGCAGATTTAAAACTTTAACAACAGTGAAAAATGGAGCCTGTAGAATATCAAGTTATTTTGACGGCACAAGCGCGGCAACTATTTGCTGAAATCAAAGATAGGCGGGAGCAACAATTACTCTTAGCAAGATTGGAGAAGCTTAAGCAGGAGCCAGAAAAGCAAGGGAAAGCTTTATCAGAAGAGTTGACTGGGTATCGCAGCATCCGTGCCGTAGGTCAGCGTTACCGAATTATTTATCAAATTGTACAAGATCAAGTGCTAGTTGTTGTAGTGGGAATAGGACGGCGCAAAGAAGGCGATAGACGAGATGTTTACACAGTAACCACGCGACTGTTAGTAGGGATGATACAAGAGTCAGACAACGATGATGAATAATCGCGTCTTTTCATACCTACGCCTGACTCAATATTTCCAAAAATTCCTGCACAACTAAATCGGGTTGTTGGCTACATCGGTTAGCATCGTAATGTTTGACAAGACTGATGCCAGAATCTCTCGAAAGCCCGGACATTTCATCTTCTGTTGCGCTTTGATCGGATGATTCGCTGTCAATTTTCAGCATTCCTAACTTGTTTTGGTGGAAGATCAGAAAGTCAGCTTCTTGGTTTTGTCTACCTTCTGGTGTTGTGATTCGGAGTTGGGAGTTGGGGATGAAGAGTGTGGAAGTGCGATCGAGCATTTCGGCAATTTTCACTTGTGCGTCGGAGTGGAAGCAAAAACCGTTCCAGTTAATCTCGTTTTCTGAGTCAGATAATTCAGTTTCACTGTCAGCGTTTATTATTTTATCTAAATCAGTTTGAACATAATCAGCTTCATTTAAGTTTGCGAATAATCTAGCGCCACTTAAGTTTGCGCCGCTGAGATTTGCTCCGCTGAGGTTAACTTCGATGGTCAGATTCCGCTGTAGATTCACTTGAGTTCGCCGTAAGTATCGCTTTAATACTGATTTAAGATTATCTTTTTTAACTTTTTCTTCTAGTGCTTTTGATAGTAGTTTCCATAGTTTAGCACCAGCATCTTTGATATAATCATATTCATAGCCTGCGCTTTTAGCAATTTGCATATAAGACTGCCCTTCCCAGGATTGACGAAACACTAAGTCTTGAACTTTGTTGAGGCGATCGTAGTTAAGGGCTGTTTCTGCGATCGCGATGGCTTCGTCAACGGTCATATGTTAAAGTCCCTTACAGCTAAAACTATTCCATCATACCAGATTTTAGCGCAACAGTCTCACCACTTTGTCTTTAGACTTGGTTATTACTTTTGTACTACTTTTAAGATACTTTTATATTACTTTTTTCATTCTTAAGACTGATGTGGATTTGGTAATATGAAATGTAATCAGCAGAAACAGTGTTGATTGAGTATCATAAAGACCCCAGCCTCGATAAAAAATTGCCGCTCATTCATTGAGTAACAGGAAGCTTCATGTTAAGTAAAAACTTGCTAACATTCAGTTTAATTACTTTATCTTATATTGGTAGTGTAGGAGTATTATCTACTTTAACTACTGGCTGTGACTTAATTAAACAGGATAAATCCCTGTCTGCAAGTAAAGCAGAAAAAATGGTTAATAAGTGGAAATCTTCCAGAAGTGGAACAATTGAGATAGCAGGAGTTCGCGAAAATCCAGATAATACTGCTGTAGCTACACTAAAGGCATCAAATTTAATCGTCAAAACAGACATTCTTGGTACAATAACGGACAAAAACTTTTCGGGACCTGGGGAAGCTACATTCTCGCGCTATACGGATGGAAGTTGGGCATTAACGGGATTGGTTTTTGGCAATAATCTATTCGATAGCTTCTTCGTTAAGGATCTCAATATAAAAGATGATTAGGTGGAACTAGGCAAAAAATCACGCTACTAGCTTGATGTCGCTCTCAAGAATATCAGGCTAGTTATTAAAAAGCAATGTGACTGAACAAAATTATTAGTAGAAGAGGAAATTATTAATGTCATCTGGTAGTAACGGTAGTGGTGGCGTACATTGGGTAGCAATAGGAGCGGTTGTTGCGGTTCTAGGCACAATTACTGGTTTTGGAGTCTTCCTTTTTGGAGATACAGTGCTGTGTAAGTTGAAAGGTGTGGATGTTGGCTTTCTGAGATGTGAGGAAGATGCTAAAGTTGTGACTCCAGCACCACCGTTTCCCCCCAAATTTCCTCCTTCATCTGAGCCTATTAAACAAGATATTATTCCTTCTTCATCACCGATATCCACTTCTTCTCCAGCGCCGGAGACTCCAGCGCCAGTTTCGCCATCGCCATCTCCAGTAAAATTATCTGCTGACGAGAAGCCCTGCACAGTAGAGCAAAATGGCAGTACCGTAAACCTTGAGTTTCTAAATCGTTCTTGTACCTTCCCTGGTAATGTTAGCTCTAATAATTTAGAGAACCGTTACCGTTTTAAGATAGATAATCCCAGTAATATCAGCCTGTTTTTAGATGGGGTGAATAGCGAAGTAGAAATGTTTCTCTATTCAGACAAAGATGGCACCGGATTAATTCAATATCAACTTGAAAATATATCCGCTATTAAGTCAAGAACAGGAATAATTAAACAAGAATTGAATGTGGGTAGCTACATTATTGTTGTGAAAATGAAAGCTAGAGATACCCCATATTCACTTCAAATTATTAATAATACAAGTCAAATTCAAAAACTTGGTTATTTAGAAGAAAAAACCATCTCTAAAAATGGCAGTATTAGTTTAAATGATCGAGAGCAACTTTACAGTTTTCAACTGGCAAATCCTAGCAGCATTAGTCTGTCTTTGGGTGGTGCTAATAGCGAAGTAGAAATGATTTTGTATTCAGATAAGAATGGAACAGGAGTAATTCAATATCAACTTGAAAATATCTCTGCTTCTAACTCAAAGCCAGGAATAATTAAAAGCAACTTAAGAGTAGGTAATTACATTGTTCTTGTGCGGTCAAAAGCTAGAGACACCAATTACACTCTTACTATGTCTGCTCCTTAGTTAATTCTTGAATTTCTCTTGACTCAGCAGTTTATGCTCTAGCTAAGCTGTTCGACATTCAAACTGCACTATTTGTGGCTCAGACCCCATGCTGTAAGGGGTTCAAGCAATAAATTTAAATGTCGAACAGCTTATTTGTCATCGTTTTTTTATGCTTTTATTTTCTAAAATAACATACTTGAACGAACCACGAAGACGCAAAGAGCGCGAAGGAAGAAAAGAAAGAGCTTTTTCTTATTTCTAGGATTGCTATATCTTCCTCTTTCTCTTCCTTCGTGTCCTACCCTACGGGAACCCCTGCGGGGAACGCGCCTTCGCGGTTCGTTTAATCTTACTGCACAGATTCATGGTGCAACAAACCAGTCAACATTTGCGTCGGTTGCTCCCCGTATGGCCACGCGAAAGCATGGCGAAAAGCGGCATTTTGACACGCTTGCAATTGCCGAAAATCAATGATATCCAGAGTCAATAAATTCTCGTACTCAAAAGGCAGCCGCACGTTGTGCAATCCCGCGTTGTCAGTGCAAATCGCAATATCGACACCGGCTTCAAAACATCGATCGAACACAACCTTCAATTCCCGCATATCTTGCAACGTCCCCGTTTTCAGATAGGTAGTCGGGCAAACCTCCAAGCATTGACCTCTACGCGCCACCTCTGGCAACAATTCGGGATATTTTAACGGAATTTGAATCCCGTGACCGATTCGCATCAGATAGGGCAGAAGTTCGGGATAACAACCTGATGTAGTTTCGTAGAGGTGTCCGGTGGTTTTAATGCCGATCGACCTTGCGTACTCATACAATCCCACAAATTCGTCCAGGCGATCGCCAATAGCAGCATCGCCGCCCGCAAGATCGATCGCACAAACATATTCTCCCATTTGTGCCGCCAAATCCACGATCGCCCGATTCACTTCATAGGGTAAACGCGAGTGCATACACAAAATTTGGCTAGTCACAATTGGACAATCGCTAATTTGACTTGCCTTACCCACAACTTGGACAATTTCTGCCATCAAATCAATCCGTTCAGATTGCGACAAATGCTCTGGAGTCCGCAAATAAGGCGTATAGCGCAACTCCAAATAAGCCAGATTTTCAAACACGTAAGCGCCCCGCATCAACCGATAGATGAAATAAGGCAAAGTTTCAACAGTTTGAACGCTTTCTACCAACGTGTGCAATTCCAGATACTCATCCAGAGTATTGCGCGGACGAGTGTAAAAATCCTCAAACTCCGAGTATGCTTGAAATCGGCTAGCTATTTCAGGATTGTGGTGGCGATCGAAATATCGCCACAGCACCCTAGGAACCACAGAACCACCTAGATGACGGTGCAACTCAGCGTGTAAAGTCATGGCAAAAAGCCTCAATTTTCTCAATTGTAACAAAAATTAATTTGACATTTGACACACATCCATAGATAATCAAAGTTTGTGTCAACTAGAACGGAACGCGAAAACCCTTGGCTAACGTAGTTGTAATTGGCGCCCAGTGGGGCGATGAAGGAAAAGGCAAAATTACCGATTTGCTCAGCAAATCCGCAGATATCGTTGTCCGCTACCAAGGGGGCGTCAACGCCGGTTTCACTTAATTCCGTCTGGAATTCTGTACCCTGAAACAGAATGTATCATCGGCTGCGGTACGGTCATTGACCCTAAAGTTTTAATTCAAGAATTGGATCAGTTAGAAAAACTGAACGTTTCTACTGCCAAGTTGATGATTTCTCAGACTGCTCACGTTACCATGCCATACCACAGATTAATTGATGTGGCATCGGAAGAACAGCGGGGAAATTATAAAATTGGGACAACGGGACGCGGCATCGGCCCTACCTACGCGGATAAGTCTGAACGTACCGGTATTCGGATGCTCGATTTAATGGACTTGGAAGGGTTTCGAGAACAACTGGAATGGACGATTCATCATAAGAATGTCATTCTGGAAAAACTCTACAATTTGCCTCCCCTCAATCCCCAAGATGTGATTGATGAATATCATGTTTATGCGGAACGTTTACGCCCCCATGTAGTAGACAGTTCGCTGAAGATTTATGAGGGACTTCACAAGCGGAAAAATATTCTGTTTGAAGGCGCGCAAGGCACTTTATTAGACTTAGATCACGGCACTTATCCTTACGTTACTTCCAGCAGTCCGATCGCAGGTGGTGCTTGTGTAGGAACTGGAGTTGGCCCAACTGCGATCGATCGCGTAATCGGCGTAGCAAAAGCCTACACAACCCGTGTGGGAGAAGGCCCTTTCCCTACCGAAATGGTAGATGGAGTTGGCGCAATTTTGGGCGAAAGAGGCGCAGAATTCGGCACTACAACTGGCCGGAAACGTCGCTGCGGTTGGTTCGATGCAGTAATTGGCCGCTACGCCGTTCGCATCAACGGACTTGACTGTCTAGCAGTTACCAAACTCGATGTTTTGGATGAATTAGAAGAAATCAAAGTCTGCGTTGCTTACGAAGTTGACGGCGAACGTTGTATCGATTTCCCCAAAAATTCCCGCATATTTGCTCGTTGCAAACCCATCTATGAAACCCTTCCCGGTTGGAAACAGTCAACGGAAGAGTGCCGTAATTTGGAAGATTTGCCGCAACAAGCATTGGATTATCTGAAGTTTTTGGCAGATTTGATGGAAGTGCCGATCGCGATCGTATCTCTCGGTGCCGGCCGCGACCAAACTATCATTGTCGAAGACCCAATTCACGGCCCCAAGCGCGGATTATTATCGGTTGACGGTACGCCAGCCTGATGTTGCCTTAAAATATCATTTTGGGTATCAATCAATCATACTCAAAGCTCTTGGCAGTCTCGCCGCGACCCACTTAGTTCGGAGTTCCAGCAGATTTAGTGCACTTGACCCACGGCGAGGTCAAGTGTATCCTTATTTACAGGGAGTCAAGTAAATGACTGACGAAGATGAACTGATAGCACGGCTAGAAGTTCACAGAGATATGATTGGATGGCTTATAATGGAGTTGAGCAAAGAAGGAATAGAAGCCAAAAGAACAACCGGAAACAATCCCAAAGGTGATATTTTGATAGTCAACCAGAATTCAATGGTTAATTTATCAAAATAATAAAAAGTATAAATAATAATGAATGAACCGCATATTGAAATCAAAGCCTGGACAAACAAAAAAATAGATTCCACAAAAGCTAAGGAAATATGTCAAAAAGGAACTGTAATTGGAGTTATTACCACAGGGGCAATTACTAAACCAGCTAAAGTTGTATTCGATAAAGCAGATGTAGCTTGGGTAGAAAATTTTCCAGAGAGTAAGTTGTTGAATCAGGAAGGTCAGGAGGAAAGCTAATGTTAGACATGATTTTTTATGCCTTCAAAACTAATCAGCCACCTCACTATGTTGGAATGTCTGAAGACGTTTATGAGTGGTTGGCAAAATCAGAATTTTCCAAAATTGGCAAATCTGTTCCCAGAAATATTTTGATAGATGAAGAGGAGGAAAAGCTACCTTTAGTTGAGTTAGATCAAGATATACGCCAGAAGTTTAGAAATTTTTTCCGCGATGCAATCATCTGCGAAAGCGATACCGTCCTTGCTAAGCTGGGTGATTCCCCTCTCAAAGAAGAATACCAAGCAGGAACGTACCGTCTGAGGAAATTGTTAGACTTGCTGAAGTGTGTGGAAAATGAAAATTATCAGTATCTTCAGCGAGTCCTTTAATAAGTTAGTTCGATCAATACCTTCAGCGAATTTAATTAAGTGCGATCGTATTAGCACAAATTTGGTAAAATGTGAAAACAATAAGCCAAAAGTCAGAAAATGCAAATCGCAGTTGAATGTCAAAAACGAGCTGAAGGCAGCAAACCAAATGCCTTACGTCGCTCAGGATTGATTCCCGCCGTACTTTACGGCCACAAAGGTTCTGAATCCATTTCACTTACCATCCCAGCCAAAGCAGTTGAAACTCTCCTCAAACAGCGCGTTGTCAACAACGTCTTAATTGACCTGGATATTCCAGAGATTTCTTGGAAAGGCAAAACTTTGCTACGGGAAGTACAACGTCATCCTTGGAAAGGTTTTCCCTATCACCTCAGCTTTTTTGCTGTAGGAAGTCAAGATAGCCTCGAAGTAGTTTTGTCCCTACGTTTTGTTGGCGAATCTGTCGGTGTCAAAATGGGCGGTGGCCTTTTGGATACCGTGATGATGCAATTAACAGTTAAGTGTAAACCTGACAGCATTCCTGATGCCATTGAAGTAGATATTTCTAATTTAAATGTCGGGGATGCACTGCATATTCACGAACTGGTTTTGCCAGTAGGAGTTGTAGCTGTTGCTGAACCAAATCAGGTAGTTGTCAGCGTACTGGCAGGTAAAGGAAGTTCTGAAGAAGATGCAGAAGCAACACCAGCAGCTTAATTGGTAATATCAATTCTGGTTGCACCGGAATCATTGTTAATTGTTAACTGTTAACTGTTGACTGTTTGAATAATACCGATGCAACTGGAAATGATCTAATTAGTAATAGTTGTTAACTAATTATTCAGAAAAGGCGATCGCTTTTTAGTAAAAAGGCGATCGCTTTTTAATTACCAAAACCATTGATTTTATTGCATCTTCCTTCTTCCTTCTTCCTTCTTCCTTCTTCCTTCTTCCTTCGACTCATTTACTAGCCAATTCTGGACAGTAGTGATTTGAAGCAAGAGTTAGGGTAATATCAGCATCCGCCAGAAAGCTTTCTTTCGCAATGGGATTTTCCATATTTGCCGCTTGCCCGATCGCTCTTAATTTAAATTCCGACAGAGAAAGCCCAGCTTTTGCCTCGGTACACATTCTTTTAGCTGCGGCAATTTTTTGACCAGGGCTGCTTTGGATTGCTTGTAATAAACTATCCGTTGTCGCTGTCGAATAGCTTTTGGCTAAACGTTTATAGTCTTCAACAAATTTACCATCATTGCCACTAATTTTAACCGTAGGTTCCTGACTAGAACACAACTGGTTTAAGTTAATCACTTCTCCCGCTGAGTTGACGATAAAACATCCTTCGCGTTCTTGGGCGATCGCACTTTTAGTATTAGTAGCTATGAGTTGAATAAACATAGCAGCTATGATAGCAGTTAAATGAAAGCGATTTAGCATAATACTGAACTCCTTTGTTATTTGTTAATTGCCGTACCCTGAGCGTAGTCGAAGGGTTAATTACCGTACCCTGAGCGTAGTCGAAGGGTTAATTATTACCGTACCCTGAGCGTAGTCGAAGGGTTAATTATTACCGTACCCTGAGCGTAGTCGAAGGGTAGTTGTTAGTTCCTCCCGTACCCTGAGCGTAGTCGAAGGGTTAATTGCCGCGCCCTAAACGTAATCGAAGGGTTCGTTGCAGCGCCCTAAACGTAGTCGAAGGGTTCGTTGTTGGTTGTTAGTTATTAGTTGCGGCGCCCTGCCCTTCGACTCCGCTCAGGGAACGATCGCATAAATACCTTAACCACCTTGGCTATAACAGTGAACAGTTAACAGTCAACAAACTATCATTTCATTATCAAGGGATGATTTGACCAATAACAAACATCCGTTGTGGGAGACTGGCCCATGAATAGAATTGGGAAATGAGCGAATATAATCCCCTGGATAGCAAATTTCTCCTTCCACTTCTAAATCTCCTTCTAACATAAATACTTCTTCTACTCCCCCATGTCGATGTAGCGGAAATTCGACCCCCGCTTCTAACCGCATTAAACAGGTAAATTCGCGCTTTTCTCGATCGACATAAAGGTTAGCAAACGAAATACCTGAAACTGTATATTTTCTCCATTTCACATTCTGCGATCGCACAATTACAGAAGGAGTATTGTTCTCAGCAGCAGGAATAACAGGCTGAGCATTAATTTCCTCAATGGGAGTTGGGGAAAGTTCCGCGATACGCTGGAACAAACGGTGTTTGAGATTAGGTGAAACAGGTACTAGAGGGGCCGTATAGGCGATCGCACCAACAGCAGTCTCAAAAGCATCTAATTCACTTTCAAGTTCTGGAGACTCTTGCAATTTCTCTTCAAGGGCGCGACTTTCTGACTCGTCAATCGTATCGAGAGCTCGAAGGGCTGCAAGGATATTAAATTCCTCATCTGGCATTATTTCCATAATCTAAACTATTTCGCTCAAAGCTTGACGCAACTTAGAAATACCTAACCTAATTCTGGTTTTGATAGTGCCCATAGGAATACCTGTCTTAGTGGCGATCGCAGCGCAAGTCAATCCTTGATAATAGGCTAATTCAATCGCCTGTCGCTGTTCTGCGGGCAATTTTTCCAGCGCTGCTTTGACTTGTGCGCTCCGTTCTTCTAGTATGGCATCTTCCATCGGTTCTGCAATACGAGAAGTAGGAACTTTAGCATCTTCCAGAGAAGCAACAACCGCCCGAAAACTGCGCTGCAAAACTCGAAGTCGATCGAGGGAACGACTGCGCGTCAGCATAAACAACCAAGTATCTACTCGACTGCGGGAAACATCATAACTTGCTGCTTTTTGCCAGATTTGGGAAAAAACATCAAGTACCACTTCTTCCGCTTCTTCTACCGAACCCAGGATTTTGTAAGCAAGAGCATAACTAGCACGACCATATCGATCGTACAGTTTAGCTAATGCTGTTTGGTCTTTTTGGGCAATCTGTACTAATAGTAGCGATTCATCCCCTGACTTTTGATCTGTCATTTCAGTGTACCGGAAAAAATGTGTTTTGACTGCACAGATCCAAAATAAAATATTCAGCGTATATCACTATAGAACCCGAACATAAGTATAAGTTTGAAGTTGGGGATACAAGCTGGAGAATGCCTTTTCGGGCTAGTTTTGCAGTGCCTTAAATTGTGCAGATTCCAGATTGTCTTGTAGTTTATCACCTAAGTTGATGGATTTTACAGAAATTAATGTTTTGGTAGAGATCCAAAATTGTCAAACCTTCGTATACCAATCAGATAAAGTTCAGTCATCCCAAAAACAATCATAAAAATAGAGGTGCTAACTGTGAAACTAAGCAAAAATTTTCGGCGAACAATACTAGCGATAGAATTGGCTCTAATTGCCGTACTAACTCCAGGGATAATTGCAGCTTCCGATCACGACGATGGCGAAGTAGACATCAAAGGTCGCACTGTCAATTTAACAGACCTGTATGTGTTTCGCGAACAAGACCAGAATTCTGGTGCTGCTGACGGAGATTTAGTATTCATTATGAATTCAAATCCCCGTTCTGTAGCTCGCTATCAATATTATTTCAGCACTACGGCTCTTTACCAATTTCACATTACGCAGGTGGGTGATGTGAATTCTACTCCCACGGGACGAGCAGATATAATTGTGCGATTGGCCTTTAGTCCGCCCAATAATCAAGGTATGCAAGCGGCGGCTGTGACTGTGGTTCGTGGCGGTGTAGAAACCACTACGAAGACAACAGTTAATAATAGCTTAATTGCCACAACACCGCTCAATTCTAATGCTGTTTTAAATACAGTACCTGTGGGCGGTTCTAACTTAACTGTATTTGCAGGTTTGCGGGAAGATCCGTTTTTCTTCGATGTTGAACAATTTTTCCGTGTGCGTGCTGGAGCTTTGGGCACCGGGGCGAAAGTAGGTTTTAAGCCAGTAAGTCAAGCGATCGATTTTGCTAAAGGTTATAATGTCAATACAATTGCGGTGCGGGTTCCGAAAGCATTTTTGCAAGCAGGAACAGGGGCGAATACTTTTGATGTTTGGTCAACGGTTTCGATCAGAGATGGAGCTGGTGGTTTCAAACAGTTTGAGCGATTGGCTAGACCTGCAATTAATGAAGGTTTGATAATTACTCCTGGGTTTATGGAGGCATTTAATAATATTCCTCCCAGATTGGATTTGAGTCCGGCTGCGGCTCCGGTGCGCCAAGAAGCTGTTGCTACTCTGAATGCTGTGGATCTTTTGGACGGTAGCGATAATGTCGATCCAAATGCGATCGCAGGAGCTTTCTTACCTGATGTGATGCGGATTGATACGACTAAAGCAAGCGGTTATGGTAGTGCGACAAATTCTCAAGGAAGTCTGATTGGAGGTCGGATGCTGCTGGATGATGTGATTGATATCACTCTGGGAGCTTTGGTGGGTTCTCCGGTTGGAGATAATGTTTCTTATAATGGAACACCGGGAAATCCGGGTCAGGGACACAAGCCTTTACAACCGAGTTTTCCTTATTTGGCTTTGCCGAATTAGTCATTAGTTAGTAGTTATTAGTTATTGGTTATTGATTAATAACTAATAACTAATTTAATTTGGATTTTTTACCGCAGATAAAGGCGGATGAACGCAGATGAACGCAGATTTATGAGTATGAAAATAGGACGAGGAATTAAATCGGATGTTTTTTGGTGTTGGCTGCTGATAGCAGTTCCTATGGTTGGTATTGTGGTGATTAATTTGCCGCCGAATTTACGTTTGATTGCGGATCAGTTTTCTGAAAAGAGTCCGGCAAATCTTGATGCTAATTACCGATATCATTTTTCGGATGTTTTGAGAAATAATCCGAATCAAAAGGAAGCACTTCAACAAGAAATTGCTTTTTATCAGCAGCGGTTGACTGTTGATTCAAAAAGTGGTTTGAACAGGGCTGCATTGGCTGGGGTTTATTTGAAAATGGGTCGCGCTACTGGGGAGGGCGGTTGGTTTTTGTTGGCTGAACAAGCGGCTCAAAGATCGATCGCAGATTTGCCTTTTAACAACAATGGTGCGCTGTTGGTTTTAGCTCGAATTGCTGAGGCTAGACACGATTTTGTGACTGCTTTGCGCTTGGCGAAACAAGTGGGTTTTGATAATGAAGATGCGATCGCACTTTCGGTCACATCTCACTTAGCAATGGGAAAAGTCACTGAGGCGAACGCAGCAGCGGAAGCTTTAGTGAATCGCCTTCCCAGCTTGGGTTCCCTGACTTTGAGGGCTTTGGCGAGGGAGTCTCAGGGGCGAGATGCTGAGGTTTTGCAGGATTATCAACAAGCTTTGGCGCTGGAGGAGCCGGGAGAGGTGGCGGGTTCGGCTCGGACTCGATCGCTCTTAGGTCGATTTTACAGCCGTCGTGGGCAGTTTGTGCAGGCGAAAGCGCTATTTTTGGAAACTTTGCGGTTGCTACCTCGATACCCGCTAGCGTTGATTTATATGGCAGATTTGGAAGTGCGATCGGGCAATTATCGGGAAGCAGAAAGTTATTACAGCAAGGTTTCTGCCTATTCTGGAGGGGCTGCGACGGTGTACGATCGCATTGTCGATCGCGGTATGGCTAGAGTTAAGCAGTTACAGGGAGATGCGATCGCATCCAGAAAACTCCTGGACAAAGCTGAGGCTGGGCTACGACAGGAACAGGTTTTGGGAGTTCGCGGATTCGGACACCGCCGGGATTTGGCGAGTTTGCTGCTAGAAAAAGGTCGATCGCAGGATATCGCCGAAGCATTGGCATTAATGAAACAGGAAGTGAAAATTCGCAGGGATGCTGTGACGCTGGATACCTTAGCCTGGGCGCTTTCCAGTGCTGGTGAGTGGCAAAAGGCTGATGATGTGATGGCCGAAATAGTGCGATCGGGCATTCGAGATGCGGGTATGTTCGATCGGGCTGGTGCGATCGCGCATAAGTTAGGTAAAAATACTGAATCTCGTGCTTATTTCCAAAAGGCTAAGGAAATTGATCCTAATCTCAAAAGGCGATCGGGTCAAGCATTAGGTTTAGGAAATGATGAATTTTGAGACTAATCGTCCTGTATTCATCTCTCTCTTCTCTTCCTCTGCGCTCTCTGTGACCTCTGCGGTTCAATCATCTATAAAAGGAAGTATTTATGCAAAACAAATCAAAGCGATTTCCAAAATTTTTCATCCTATTTTTTGTGACACTTTCATTATTACTAACAACCTCAATCAGTCCAGTTTACTCACACTGGGCAGATTTATCCGTAGCAGAAATAGTAGTCAACGATTCCCAAACCGAAATAACCTTAACCTTCCCAACCGGCTTAACAAAATTTGCAGACGACAATCAAGACAGTCAGCTACAACCCGCTGAAGTTCGCAACCACAAAACACAGCTAGCAAAGTTTTTTAGCCAAAATATTACCATCAAAAACAGTAGCGGAATTCCTGGAAATGTAGCAGTCAAACCGCTAGAAATAGCAGCAAAAACAGCCACCTTAATTCAGCAGCCCAATACCCACAGCACTTTATTTTTAGACTACACCTGGCCCGCAGTTGCTCAAATACCAACTCCTAATTTACCTACTTCCAATTTAACCTCAAAAAGCAAGTTTTCGATTAATTATCATCTATTTGTGCCAGGAATAACCACAGCTAGCTGTCAAGCAACAATTGTCCAAGCAGGCGCGATCAAGAGCTTTGTATTTACACCACAAAATCGGGAATTTTTATTATCACAAAATGAATCAATCTGGGATGCAAGTTGGAGTTTGCTATTAGCATTAGCAGGAGCATTTACTTGGGGAGCTATCCACGCGATGTCGCCCGGACACGGAAAAACAATTGTTGGCGCTTATTTGGTAGGTTCGCGGGCTACTCCCCTACACGCTGTATTTTTAGCAGCGACAACTACTATTACTCACACAGCAGGCGTGTTTGCTGTGGGCGGAATTACTCTGTTTGCTTCTCATTTAATTGACCCAGAAAAACTGACTCCTTGGTTGAATTTAATTTCTGGTTTTTTGGTAGCTTTAATTGGCTTCAAGCTACTTATCGAAAGAACCAAAAATAGCTTCGTAGTCAAGAGTTCAGTCATTAAATATGTCAAGACTAGAATATTTAATCCAAATTGGAATTTCAGGAGTCAAGTCCTAAATATAGCAACCGCCAAGGCTATTTGGTCATTGAGCCCTTCGACGCAGTTTATCCTGAGCGTAGCCGAAGGGCTCAGGATAAACTCCGTCGAAATGTTCACTTCGACTACGCTCAGTGACCGGAAGAGTCCTAACAGCCAAGACGGTTCCTACACAAACTATGAGGAACCAGTTAATCTATTAAATCGGGGGAGTTGGGAAAGAGAATTTAAGCCTGTGAAACCAAAAATATCTGAGCATTATCATCATCACGGAGATGGCCGTGTTCACTCACATTTACCTCCGGGAGCTGATGGTGTTCCTGTTACTTGGAAAAGCTTATTAGCATTGGGAATTTCTGGCGGTTTGTTGCCTTGTCCTTCGGCTTTGGTGATGCTATTAAGTGCGTCAGCTTTGGGTAGTGTTGGTTTGGGTATGACGCTGGTGGTAGCTTTTAGTTTGGGATTGGCTTTGGTGTTGACTGCGATCGGATTAATCTTGGTTTATGCGAAAGGAAAGTTTGATCAACTCCCAAAACAAATGGCGGTAGTACAGTTTTTGCCTGGGATTAGTGCGATGTTAGTAATGTTATTGGGATTGGGAATTACGGGACAGGCAATGTTGCAGATATTGGCTATGAATTAATACTTTTAGTTAATATAGAGGACACGGCAGTTAATATAGAGGACACGGCAGTTAATATAGAGGACACGGCAGTTAATATAGAGGACACGGCAGTGCCCATAGGTGTCAACTTAAGGTCAAACCTATAGTCCGGCAGGGGTTGAAACCCCCGCCTCAAAGCTAAAGTCCTCTAAAAGAGGACTGAAGAGAAGA
>REAP01000045.1 GCA_004294385.1 Oscillatoriales cyanobacterium
TAGAAAACCGAACCAGCAATTTAAATATTCCTAGGGGCGGGTTCACCAACCATATATAACGATGACCAACAATTCAAATAAACCCGCCCCCGCCCCACCGTAAATATTAATGTACATTGAGATTGTTGGTGGGGTTGGGCGGGTTTATGAAATTTTGGGTTTTCCATCTATATGGTTGGTGAACCCGCCCCTACAAATTGCATCTAGGATGATGCAAAAGATGGAGCCATCGCCAGCAATTCTTCAACTGAGAAAGGTGGCGCTTGAGGAATTGCAGATTCCGCATCCATGAGTTCTTTGATTTTCTCAAAAATCAACATAAATTGTGTTTCTCCATCTGTTAGTTGATCGTAAAAATTAGGTATAGAAAACCAGTGTTCAAAAGCAATCTCTAACAAGCCGTTAGTTGCTAATTGCACTTGCCAATACCGAGAATATCTGCCATCGACTATCTCAAATAACGGGGCTGGATTGTGTATGGGATAATATGTATACCGTTCGTCGCAAATATAGTATGATAAGTTTCCTTGCCATTCAGACATAGCATAGACAATATACTCTTTACCTACGATTAGTTTGAATTCAGTTTCTGTGGTGATGTCTAACGGTGGATTTAGGTAAATTTCCGGCAGTTGAGTCCCTTTGTTGGCAATACAGCGAATTTTCATAATACCTCACTGGTTTTTAGGTGCTATTTTGGGATATGTACGTTTGATTTTGTACTCTACATTTTGCAGAGTCTGGGCATTTCGATACCAATGGATTTCCACGACAGTCCCCTCGATAATCGCGCTTTGGTTACTAGCCATTTTATACCAATCTTCAGGTTGACCGCCATAGTGGGCAACTAATCTGGGAGCATCTCCTAGGGGTTTCCTGGAGCCACCTTGAATCATGATGGCAGGTTGAGCTTTAGCGTCTTGAAGCAGTATTTGCTCTTGTAGATTATTGGGAATATCATCGGGAATTGCGCCTCTGATCATATTGCTGTTACAAACTATAAAAAAAGGCTAATTTTAAATTATACAATGATTTTAGTGGTTTGCGGAGTCGTCACGGCAAAATTACACTTTTCGGAGAATCTGTAAAATTGTGCTGCACGATTGTGCGCTTTTTGTATTCGATGAAACGCTCGAAAAGTTTAGTAACAAAAGTTGATTCTTGTTTCTGGGGTTTGTACTTGGTCAGCGATGGGTCAAAATTGTTGGAGGTGATGTCAAGTTCGATCGTCCGGGCTTTGATTTCGGCGACTTTGCGGTTGGCTCTCGTGTCCGGCAAACCGACGTACAACCAGAATCGCTTACCTTGCCAAGACCAAGCAAGCCGGAGCCGATCCTTAAAAACTTCTACGCTTCGACTACGCTCAGCGCACCGCATTTGCAGTGCCTTTGGGCATATCGCACTTTTATCGCATTGGATGTCTGAGTCTGACGTAGTTTGTCACCCCTATTGAGAATGACCAAAAACTGTGAAGTGTAGCAAAAACAATGGAACCCTTGATTTCTCAAGGATTCCATCTATCGGAGCGGCGGGATTTGAACCCACGACCCCTACTACCCCAAAGTAGTGCGCTACCAAGCTGCGCTACGCCCCGACAGTTTTAACAGTATATCATCAAATCCGAAAAAAGTTCAAAAAACTTTTAAAATTTTCGTGGATTGGACTAAACCGGACACCGCAGCCGCCGGCCAAAAACCTTCGCACCTCCTACCACCATTCAAGATCAACTTTACGCTGTAAGCTTGGGGATAGCCTTCCACTTCCATCCATACCAAATTGCTTTCGGCTTCGATCGCAATTTTTTCCTCATCCATCAACTCACTCGCCATTTCACTCATCGTGGCGGCTAACTGTGCTAGTAGGCGACAAAAATCGTTTAACTCAGCTTCCGTGAGTTCGATCGCCCAACCATCGCCCCCCACCAAACCCTGAAAGTCCGCCGCATCTGGGTTCCAGCCCAAACGCCACCCGTCACCAGTCTTAATTACGCGATCGACCATTTGGGAATTTTCGATTTTTGATTTTTGATTTTCGATTGGGTTATATCAATGATTGAACAGGCAAGATACCTGTTCCACAATGATTGAACAGGCAAGATGCCTGTTCCACAATGATTGAACAGGCAAGATGCCTGTTCCACAATTATTTAACAGGCAAGATGCCTGTTCCACAATTATTTAACAGGCAAGATGCCTGTTCCACAATTATTTAACAGGCAATTATTGAACAGGCAAGATGCCTGTTCCACAATTATTTAACAGGCAAGATGCCTGTTCCACAATTATTTAACAGGCAAGATGCCTGTTCCACAATGATTATTATGATGTCTAATAGAGAACACAGACAAACACAATATTAAGGTGCCAGCAACTTGGCATCTCCGGGCTGGGGTTCAGGTATTGTCGGCGAGTTCGATCGCCCTTCTGGTTTTCCCCCCGTTGTCGGTGCGCGCTTTGGCCCGGAATCCCCTGTAAAAACATCAACTAAAGCTTGAACCAAAGCATCGCGCTGACTTCTATTTAAACTTTGAATCGCAGCCCGATCGCCTTCCATCGGATTTGAGCGCAAAACATCGTTTCCGGGATACACACTTTCGACCAAATAATCGGGAGTCACCCCCAAATAATCAGCTAAACTCAACTTCCAATCAAAGCGATAATTGGGTGGCCGTCCTTTGACAAACACATGATATCGAATCAAGCGTGCGACTAAAGTATTATTGGGGTCTACTTTTCCAGTTTCTTTAGAAATGTAATTATTGGCTAGGGGGAAATCAGGCAATTTTTGATAGACAAATTTCCAAGCATCTTGCACTCTCAATTGCTGCGGCTGGGGTTCTTGAGCAACCCGTACTTCAGATACAGATTGAGTCGCCCGCAATACCGAAGGTTCCATCGCCGATAGACTTAGTTCGCCCGATTCCAATATCCAACTCAAAAGCGTGAAAATCGCCACACTCAAAGTAATTAACAAAAAACTCAAGGCCAGCTTTAATTTCTTCACGGTTTTGATGATTTGTTCAAATATAAAATAATTTCAGAAACTTAGAAAGTATCGAGAAGTTTCTGTTTCTCAGCCTGGGGAGGGTGAAGCATTTGGGTATGAAATCATTAGTTTTTAACATAAATTGTAGCCCAAATGCTTCACCCCTACATCTCTCAAACAGAAAAGAGATTATTTGTTGGAGATGTCTATTAGATATCTCCGATAATTCTTGTGGAACAGGCATCCTGCCTGTTCAAAACCTGCTTTTTAGGAAATGTCTATTAGATATCTCCGATAATTTCCGGCTGTGTCAACTCGTCAGACATCTCAAATATAGCTCGCATTACTGGTTTCATTTGGTGGTCATCCATATTGTTGTCAAAATCTTCATAGCGACGACGTTTGGCGCGGTTCGCTACCTGTACCGTAATCCGATATCGGTTGGATGCAGCACTAATCAACTCTTCGGCCCTACGGGTTAGCTGAGTTGAATCAAAGGGTGGACGCTTAGCCATGAGACTACCTACTTATCTGATGTTAGATTCTAGTTTACCAAAAAATTAGGGTAAATCGACGGTCTAAGTGCGATCGGGTTGAAGGCGATCGAGTCACATTGAAATATATAGTGTCAATATATGAATTATTCATTGAGTACCTTTTTGTTATGCAGGTAGCCACAGCCCATTCATTCCATCACTTGCGCCCGATAACTTCTCATCCTCTCAAATTAGTGGCGTTTGGGGACAGCTTAATCTATGGTTTTGGCGATAGTGTGGGCGGGGGCTGGGTGGAACGACTGCGGCGCCAATGGATGTTGTCGGAGAGTCCTGGACACGTTCTGTATAATTTGGGGGTTCGAGGCGATCGCGCTTATCAAGTCTCCCAACGGCTAGAGAATGAGTTTCGTCACCGTGGTGAGCTCAGAAATCGTGTCCCGGATGCGATGATTGTTTCGGTAGGGCTGAATGATTCGGCGAGGGTACAATCTGCGATCGGGCGTAACTATACTGATTTTGAACATTTTAAAACAGTTTTGGATAACTTGTTAAATTTGTCACAACAACTTTGTCCAGTGATTTTTGTCGGGATGGTGCCAGTGGATGAAAGTAAAATGCCTTTTCAGGATTGTTTGTACTACAGTCATGCTGACCAGTATCGATATAAAGAAGCAACCAGAGTGGCTTGTTTGGAGCGGGGAATCCCCTATTTAGATATTTTTGACAAATGGTGCGATCGGGGTAGTGATTGGTGTCGATCGCGCTTAATTGCAGATGGGCTTCATCCCAATGTGGCGGGGTATCAATCTTTGTTTGAAGATGTCACAAGTTGGGAACCCTTAACAGCGATCGGTCTTTAGTCCGCATTAGATATTAGATATTAGATTTGAGATTAAAAAATTAGGAATGATATCAAATCCGTTGGCATCCGAATTATTCATCTCTCTTCTGGAGACTCTGCGGACTCTGTGGCCTCTGCGGTTTAATCATTCCGAAAAAAAACTATGCGATATCACAATCAACAATCAACAATATTTTAGCAGTGAGTTATGAAGATTCTGTTAGTAGAAGACGACGATCGCATTGCCCAAGCATTAGCAGAAGCCCTCACCGACCAACATTATGCCGTAGACATAGCCGCCGACGGTCAAGAAGGTTGGAACTTTGCAGAAACTTTTACCTATGACTTAATTCTGCTAGATGTGATGCTGCCAAAAATAGATGGAATTACCCTTTGTCAGCGCTTGCGCCGACAAGGTTTAAAAACCCCCGTTCTCATGCTAACAGCCAGAGACACCAGCAATGATAAAGTAATAGGACTAGATGCCGGAGCAGATGATTATGTCGTTAAACCCTTCGATTTGCCAGAATTAGCAGCAAGAATTCGAGCCTTACTGCGGCGGGGAAGTACAACTTTGCCACCAGTATTAGAGTGGGAAAATCTGCGTTTAAACCCGAATACCTGCGAAGTTACTTATCGCGATAATTTGCTGCACTTTACACCAAAGGAGTACAGTTTGCTAGAATTATTCCTGCGAACAGGAGGGCGCGTTTTAACACGGAGTGCTATCCTAGACCATATATGGGCTTTTGAAGACTCGCCAGGAGAAGAAACCGTAAAAGTTCATCTCCGGGGTTTGCGACAAAAACTGAAAGCAGCAGGTGCACCAGCTAATTTTATTGAGACTATTTATGGCATGGGTTATCGGCTCAACCAAAACCTCTAATCCCCAATTTCAAGCTTTGGGATGGCGTTTATTGCTATCTTACTTAACAGTGATGGTAGCTATTTTAGGAACTTCTGCTATTGCTGTTTATGAATTATTTGCCAGCAGTCTGTATCAAGAATTAGACCAGCGATTGGAGGTTTTGGCTCAAGCAGCTTCTCACAGTTTAGTTGCGATCGAAAAGCAGCATCTTTCAGAACATCCAGAAAAGAAAGGCGATGAATCTGACAAACAAAGCGAACAGCGCAATGATGACTTTCAGATTGAACTCGATCGCGAAAAACTAACGCGCCAGTTAGACAAAGACGGAGACTTAGACATTCCCTGGCAAAATCTGCGGGAACCAGATCAATCTGTAGAATGGTTTAATGAATCAGGTAAAATATTAGGAAATTCCGGCAAGACTTTACCGCCTGTAATAATAAAATCGGGTTTCCAAACTATACAAAACGGGCAGATTCGGTCGGCGACAATTCCAGTTTACATTTCTTATAATGATAAAAAACAAGAATTAAAAGGTTATATTCGCACCAGCGAATCTACTAAAGAAGTCGAAGAAGTTCTCAGCAGACTCCGCTGGAATTTGGGTTATGGAAGTATTATTTTTCTGAGCTTGACTGCGGTTGGTGGTTTGTGGCTGACTAAGCAATCTCTCAAGCCAATTGAGGATAGTTTTCAGCAGTTAAAACAATTCACTGCTGATGCTTCCCACGAGTTGAGAAGTCCGCTGACGGCGATTAAAACTTCAGTGGAGGTGATGCAGAGTCATCCTGAGAGAATTCATGCAGCCGATGTTAAGAAAATGGTGGCGATCGCCTCTGCTACTAAACAGATGACTCAGTTAGTTGAAGACTTACTTTTATTAACTAGAATGGATGCACCAGCAGCCACGATCGCCCGCGAGTGGATAGCGGTTCCGTTAGACGAACTATTAGAGGATTTGCTAGATTTGTGGGAACTGCAAGCTCAAGAAAAGCAAATTATTCTCAAGTCAAATTTAGCCATTGATACGTCTGTAATGGGAGATGCTGCACAGCTAACTCGTTTGTTTTCCAACTTGCTCGGAAACGCAATTCATTATACACCAGCGGGCGGAATTGTGACTGTTTCTCTGAGCAGACAGAACCGATCGACAATTGTGAGTGTAGAGGATACTGGCATCGGCATTGCTCCAGAAGATGTCAAGTTAGTTTTCGACAGATTTTGGAGAGCAGATCGAGCTAGAAATCGCCGCGAAGGGGGTTTGGGGATGGGATTGGCGATCGCCCAAGCAATTGTCCAAAGCCACCGAGGAGAAATTAGCGTTACCAGTCAGCTAGGAGTAGGTAGCTGTTTTCAAGTAAAATTCTCCTCAGTAGCTTAAGAGTTGATATTAATAGAAAACCTTAACTCTTCTTCCCAGATTCTCCTTGTTCACCGCTTTCTCCTTTTTCTCCCTCTTCCCCTTTTTCTCCACCTTCCCCGCCCTTGGAAGCTGTCATTGTGACATTACTATCTGTCAAGGAAAGTTCAGAAGTGAAACTACTTTTTTTCCGGGGTTTTGGTTTTTTTCCTTCGCCGCTTTCTCCTTGTTCGCCGCCACTGCTACTCATTAAGACGATCGGTTTAACCGGCTTGCTGTTGCTCATCGATGAATTAGCAGCATTACTTAAAAGAGAAATAGGGGAAAATTGATTAACACTGCTATCATTCTGGGATGCGATCGCACTAGCAGCTACAGAGGTTAAAACGCAAGCTCCAATGCCGAGCCAAATCTTAGTTTTACTTTGCATCTTTCAAAAAGCCTTATTCTGGGTGATTATACCAAATCCGGGTTAAAAATCCCCTTTATTTCTTAGTCCGCGGAGGCGGACTTCGTTTGTGTAGTAGCGGTTTCAACCGCCGAATCATAGAGGAGATAAAAAGGCAGGATTTGGTATTACTCCTACTATCCCAGAAAAAAGTAAAGAACTCGGAAAGAACCAAAAACCTCTAAAAATTGTTTGCATAGACATTACCTTATTGCTACAATGCGAGTCCATTAGCAACCTGTAGGAGTGTCCCAAATGATTATCTGTATGGCCAATATTCTGAGTTCAGAGGAATTAGGATTAATTGTCGATCGCCTAAAAAATGCTGAATTTGTCGATGGGAAGTTAACAGCAGGTTGGTACGCCCAACAAGTAAAAAATAAGAAATTTAGTCAATCAAGCACTAAAACGCAATTCTTTATTCCAAATAGCGGCGCGCCCTAAAGCAATTCGTCCCATTATGTTTAGTCGCTATCAGGGAGGAATGTACTACGGGACACATATTGATAATGCGATTATGGGAGATGAAAAACTAATGCGATCGGATTTATCTCTCACTCTATTTCTCAGCGATCCAGCCACTTATACGGGCGGGGAATTAGTGATTGAAAGTACCCAAGGCGAACAAGCTTTTAAACTTGATGCTGGTTCAATGGTTGTTTATCCTACTACAACTTTACATCGTGTGGAACCTGTCACTGAAGGTGAAAGACTAGCGGCGGTGACTTGGGTGCAGAGTTTAGTTCGGGATGCTCATAATCGAGAAATTCTCTTTGATTTGGATACGGTTCGCGATACCCTTTTTCAGAAGTCTGGAAAGACAGCGGAGTTTGACTTGCTATCCAAAAGCATTGCTAATTTGCTGCGAAAATGGGCTGATGTTTAGGTTGAGCAGGACTTACGCAAGAGACTAAGGGATTGGGGCAACCACGGGGATTGCCCCTAGATTAACACGAGATATAGATGTCGTGCATCCAGAACTATTGAGGAGGTTTTGGAAGCGGATGAAATAAATTTTAGGTCTTTCCGAGTTCTTTACTTTGTTTTGTCACAGTAATGGTAGACGAGTTAAACAACCAGGATTTGACAAATGAGCAACCAAACTAAAATTTGGACAGGTGTGGGACAGTCTTATGTGACACAAGACAATTCTATCGATGTCGATCGAACATCATCGGAGAGATACCAACTCTCCATTAGCGAAAGTGGCGAAAGTGGCGAAAGTGGCGAAAGTGGGAACAGCAATTCTGGCTACGAAAGTGGCAATGACAGCCGTTACAACATTAATAACAGCAATTCTGGCTACGAAAGTGGCAATGACAGCCGTTACAACATTAATAACAGCAATTCTGGCTACGAAAGCGGTGGTGAAAGCGGTTACGAGATGGGGTTTTCTGTCAATCAACCTGTTGCTTCTTCCAGTTATACCCCAGTTATAAACAGTTTGTCTATCAGCTCTCAGGGATACGAAAGCGGCGGTAATTTCTATCAGAATGAAATTAAAGGTACAGATGGTAACGACATCCTGACAGGAATTCCTGGCAATAATGTTGCTTTAAAAGGACGCAATGGCAATGATATTTTGAGCGGCAACAGCGGCAACGATAAACTAGAAGGAGGCAAGGGTCAAGACACGCTTGACGGCGGTGCAGGCAATGATATTCTCGAAGGAGGGAAGGGCAAAGATATTCTGACCGGCGGTATAGGTTCGGATTTATTTGAGCTGGAAGGGCGATCGGCTACAAATACTCTCGATATCGCTGATATCATCACTGACTTTCAAAAAGGCGCAGACATACTGGAGCTGAAAGATGGCTTAGGATTTTCTAACATTAATATCACTCAAGGAACTGGAATTTATGCAAGCGATACTCTGTTGCAGATAGCAGGCACCGGTCAATATTTAGTAGTATTGAAAGGAGTTAATGCTGGAAATCTTAACGCGACTGATTTTACTTTTTCTTAATGGTAAATCTGGCGCTAAACCGTTTTTTGCAACATGAATTACCCACTTTGACCAAAGAAACCGGGTTTTTTACCGAATCTGCGGGTGACAACGAAATATTTTCGCAAAAAACCCGGTTTCTGCCTACCCGTGCGTCCAAAACTATCTAATTTGTCAACAACAAAACATCTAACAAATAGGAGAATAAATAGATGGCTAGCGCTAACTTTCGCAAACTTCACCGCCAAGTTGCACCGATTATTTTCATTCCTTTACTATTGAGTGCCATAACTGGTGTTGCTTATCGCCTGGGAGAAGATTGGTTTGGTATAGAAGGTGATGCTGCCAAGATTTTTATGGATATTCACCAAGGAAGCTATCTCGGAAAGGAACTCAGACCATTTTATGTGCTTTTGCTGGCTTTGGGAGTGATTGGGCTGATAGTCACTGGTTTGACGATGACCAAATTTTTTGGTGGCGCACGCCCTGAAAGACCAGGTGCTAAACTTGATTTTCGTAAGGTTCACCGTATTGCTGCACCGATTATTTTATTGCCTTTAACAGTCAGTACGGTGACAGGTCTAATCTATCGAATTGGCAGAAGCTGGTTTAAGATGCCGAAAGAGGTAGGAGAAGTTTTTTTGAATATCCACCAAGGAGAATATTTGGGAGATTTTTTGATGCCAATCTATGTGTTTTTGGTAGGTTTGGGTGTGATTTTTCTGCTGGTAACAGGAATCAATATGACTGGTATTTTTCGGAAACGCCGCCAGCAAACAACAGAGGAAGATAGCTAATATAATAGATTTGTTTTTCGGGGATGACTGATGAATAACTTTTTTAATATTATTGGTTTTTCCTCCCATCGGGCATGGTTGTGCCTCCCATACTGGCTCGATCGAGACTAGCACCATCCATGTTAGCATTGCGGAGGTTCGCATTAGAAAGATTGGCATCTCTCAAGTCAGCAAAGCGCAAATCAGCACCGTCTAAATTAGTATTTGTTAAATTAGCTTTCCTAAAATTAGTATTACTAATTCTCGCTCCTATTAAAACTGAGCCACTTAAATCAGTGCGTGCTAGATTAGTGTTGACAAAATCTGCTATCTCGAAAGTACCTCCGCTAAGGTTGGCATCTGATAAGTCTGCTCCTGTAACGATCGGATTTTTTAAAGTAAGGTTAACTAATTTTACACCTCGGAGGTCGCAGCGGATGCAGCTTTGAGTTAGCAGTAGGGTTTCGACGTTGGCGTTGATTTGCTCAATTTCCTGTTGGGATACCTTTTCGGCAAATTCCGGGGAGACGTAACCGAGGCTTTTGGGGTCGTCTTTTTTGGGTGGCTGGGCAGTTTTTGGTTGGGCGATCGCACTTAGCCCTAGTCCCACCTGGGGACACTCTGGAATTACTGCAAAGATTAGTAGCGCGATCGACAATATTGTAATTTTTTTCATTGTCTTTTTTTCATATATCGTTGACAAAATACCATTTATATTCTATGTTATAACTGAGCTAAATTAAACTCAATAAATCCAAATTTAAATAAAAGACTTCGGAACCATCCGGTGCGCTAATTAACTTTTCTACAGCCGCAGGTAGTTGCTGTTGGCGGTACAATAGGGGAATTTCGCAAAAAGCTGCTTCGGAAATTTCTAAAATCTTCGGCATATCAGGAATGGGGATTCCCAAGCGATCGCCTTGATTGAAAGTGCAAACAATTAGGTAGTTGCAGTCAGCCATACTTTTAGTTAATTTAAATATTTTCGATAAATCAATTAGCGTAATCAGTTCTTCCTGATGTCTGACTAAACTATTACCACTATCTAAAAAACCGTAGGGATTAAAGTCTTTGACAACGCGCTGTACTCGTTCAATCGGAACAGCATAATAAACGCTGCCTAGGTCAAAGGAAACTAATTTGCGGGCAGGGGATCTGGCATTTGTTTGTTTCTGGTTGCGGAAGCGGCGATTGTAGTTGGCGTGAGTCATGTCGATTTGGGATTTTGGATTGAAGATTATTGAACCGCGAAGGCGCGAAGGACGCGAAGGAAGAACCCCCCTGCCACCCTCTACTCCCCAAGGGGGAAGGAAGAAAATGCTGTTCTTTCTTCGCGCTCTTTGTGTCTTCGCGGTTCGTTAATCATATTGTTTATTGTTTGATTAATTTGGGGATGGCTTCTAACAGTAATGTTTCGCTGTAAGGTTTGGTGAAATATTGATTTGCGCCTAGTTCCATTGCCATTTGCCGGTGTTTTTCGCCGCTGCGGGAAGTTAGCATGGCTATGGGGATTTTAGCAAACCGTTGGGTCGATCGCACCGATCGCAAAAATTCAAATCCATCCATCCGTGGCATTTCAATATCCACAATCGCTAAACTGCAATCGAGACCGTTTTGCAACTTCTCCAGCGCGTCTAAACCGTCCTTCGCCTGTACCACCCGGTAGCGAGCCCTAGTCAGCATCAGAGACAGCAATTGCCGAATTGTATAGGAATCGTCCACTACCAAAATCTGCGGTGCCTGACTCGAAGTTGGTGCCAAATGCGGTACTTTACCAGACACAGGGGCGATCGAACTATTTACCAAAGGTTGACCCACCAAATCATCCACATCTAAAATAGTCACCACTCGGCCGTCCCCCAAAATCGTACTTCCCAAAACCCCGCGAGGCTTAGACAGAGGCGATGGTAAAGGTTTGACCACAATTTCCTGCTGGCCGATGAGTCGTTCCACCGCCACCGCCAGCATTCCTTCGCTAGAAGCCAACACCAGCACCGGAATGTGATCCTGGGTCAAAGGGTCAGGAGAGGGGGCATCAGGCCCCAAAACGCTGTATTCCAGCAAATCTTGCAGCCGTACCAAACGAATAAATTCATCCCGCCACCACAGCATTGGTTGATTTCCAGCAGTGTGTACTTCCGAGGCTTTAATATGGAGAATTTCCTCGACTGCATCTAGTGGTACTGCTATTTTATTGCGATCGGTCTTTACCATCAAGGCGTCAGTAATCGACAGTAATAGCGGCAGTTTAAGGATAAAACTCGTGCCTTTTCCCAGGCGAGAATCCACCTTCACAGTTCCCCGCACCGTCCGCAAATTCGCCCGTACCACGTCGAGGCCGACTCCTCGCCCTGAAAGATTGCTCACTTCTTCGACTGTGCTAAAACCAGGCCAAAATAGAAAATCGTAGATTTCGGAAATGGAAAAATCTTGGGCTTGTTCCTCCGTTGCCAAACCCTTTTTCACAATTTTGCGGCGAATGATTTCCGGGTCAATTCCTTTGCCGTCATCGGCGACAGTGATAATAGTTTGGCCACCTTGGTGTCGGGCTTCTATTTCAATTTGACCGCTGGCTGGCTTGCCCATTTCCTGCCGAATTTCGGGGATTTCGATGCCGTGATCGAAAGCGTTTCTGACTAGATGTATTAAGGGGTCGCGCAAAGCATCAAGCAAACTTTCATCAATTTTAGTATCTCTTCCTAATAGCAGTAAGTTGACATCTTTATTGTAGGTGAGACACATATCCCTGAGTGCTCGCGGCAAGTGATCGACGGCGCGGCTGAAACTGACAACTCGCAACTGCATGACTCGGCTGCGTAGTTGTTCGGTGATGCGACGCAGTTGGTCGATACTGCGCTCGAATCTCATGGATAAGGAGTCTAATTTGGTGGCAGATTGAGCAATTGTTTCGGTGGTTTCGATTACTTCGGAGGCTGTAGAGTGAAACTCTGTATATTGATCCATCTCTAAGACATCAAAGTGAGGATGTGACTGAGAAGATTTGCTGTTACTAATAATTGGAAATTCTTGGTTTAGTTCTGCAAATTTTCCGATTCTTGGGCTATCATGTGCACTTTTCCAGTCTCCAAAACTCATCCTGTCGTACTCTTCTCGCAACTGACCGCCGAATTGGTTCAAATCGACTATATTGCGACGGATGCGCTTGACTTCGCCACGCAGTTCGGATTCTTGCAGTTCTAAGTTGGTGCGGTTGATGACTAATTCGCCGACTAGATTGACTAATTCTGTTAAGCGTTCTAAGTCTACTCGGATTGTCGGCCGCTGCGGATTAGGGACTGGGGGTGTAGGGGCGGTGGATGGTGCGTGCCCGCCCGGTGTGGGGGCGGTGGATGGTGCGTGCCCGCCCGGTGTAGGGGCGGTGTCCCCGTGCCCGCCCGGTGTAGGGGCGGTGGATGGTGCGTGCGTGCCCTCTTGTTCGTCGTTTATGGCGACGGGGGAAATTTCGGGGGGTTCGTTAGCGCAGCCCTCGAAGAGGATCGCCTTTCCTGCTAATATTTGCCCTCGTGCGGTTTGTAGATTTTGCGCGATCGCCCAACCCTCGGATTGTAAGCGTTCTAGAGTCAAATCCTTTGAGTCGATCAAATCTCTGAGAGGTTCAGCAACTTTCCCAAATTCTGGCAATTGCAACATTCCAGCCAAACCGGAGAGTTGGTAATAAACTTGGTTGAGTGCGGTAACACTTTTTGCCAAATCAGCCTCAGAAGCTTGGGAAAGTTCGGTTTCTAGGCGATTGAAGACTGGCGGTAGTTCGTGTTCAAAAATCAATTTTAGGGTTTCTGGGGCTGGCGACTTGCTGATTACCGGAGGTGGCGGTGGTTCTGGCTTGCCGTATTGACGCTCGAACTGAAGTTGAATTTGGGCGATCGCCTCTAAGTTTGACCTTTGATCGGGAGTGTTGACATCGGAGTGGTGAATTGATTCGGTAGTAATTTTTTTGAGAGCATCCACACCTTGTAGCAAAACAGTCACAGTTGCTGGTTCCAGGGCCGACAAGTCTGTGCGATCGCGAAAAATGACAAAACACTCCTCCAGAGTGTGAGCTGCGGCAGACACGTTTTGAAACCCCAACATCGAACCCGCACCTTTGATCGAGTGAGCCGCCCGAAACATTTCTTTAACTGCGGCTTGTCGCTCTTTTAAATCACCAGTTTCCATTCCCAGCAAGCTTGTCTCCATTAACTGGAGAAACTCTTGGGTTTCTGCGGTGAAAGCATCTATTAATTCATTTAAATCGTCATCGTTCATATTAAATTAGTCATTAGTTATTAGTCATTAGTCACTTCTTAGATGATGTTCGGTGAATTGACCGTAATTGCTGTAGGGGCGGGTTAACCCTGATTTATAACTCTCACCAACAATCTACATAAACCCGCCCCGCCCCCAACGACTCAACCCAAATAATCTCAGAAACCGGGTTTCTTCCTAAATTTATCGTACTTAACCCAAATTTTTCGGAGAAACCGGGTTTCTTACCCCAACGACAGAAATGCGATCGCACTTTTTGCATTTGGTGGGGGCGGGTTTATGCAGATTGTCAGTGGGAATTATAGATTGTTGGTGAACCCGCCCCTACAGCAATTGTGTTATTTAATGAAATTTGAGATGACCAATGACTCATGACTAATAACTAACTCCTAAAATTCGCGACTGACTTTTGCAATTTACTAACAGAACCAGATAAATCATCCAAAGATGCTTTGACATCCGAACCTTTTTGGGCAGTTGTATTCGCAATCTCATTTACTTGCTGCATACTACTAGAAATCTCCTCCGCTGAAATAGTTTGCTTCGCCGATGCGCGAGTAATATTTTGTACCAAAGCATTCATTTCTCGGCTAACTTCGATGATGGCATTCAGGTGAGTTTTAGCTTCACTGGCGAGTTTAGTACCTTCCACTACCTCCAGTGTCCCTGATTCCATTGCCTTCATCACACGGCTGATTTCTTCTTGAATTGTACCGACAATTTCCGAGATTTCCTCAGTAGCGCCGGCGGATCTTTCTGCTAATTTTCGCACTTCTTCGGCTACAACTGCAAAACCTAAACCTTGTTCCCCCGCGCGGGCTGCTTCAATGGTAGCATTCAGGGCTAATAAGTTAGTTTGGGAAGCAAGTTGCGAAATCGATGTGACAATTTTGCCGATTTGTTGCGAAGATTCGCCCAAACGTTTCATCATTTTGGAGGTTGAGGCGATCGTCAATCGGAGCTCGTTAATACCTTCGACAGCGCGATCGACCGCCATACCGCCAGCTTCAGCGGTGTGAGAAGACTGCTGGGCGACTGTTTCAGCCCGCACCGAAACATCTCGCACGTCGCGGATTGAGTTGACAATGCGATCGATTTCTCGCATGATCGCAGATATTTTTACTGCTTGAACTTCAGCTTGTTCGGTAAGTTGGCTGGTATTTGTAATTGACTCATCGGTGGCAGATGTTACCAATTCAGCTAAAGTTTGAATTCCAGTGACAACTTTTCGGAGGGAACCAATCAGGAAGTTGAATGAATCGGCGACAGCACCTAAAACATCGTTAGTAACTTCAGCCCTAACGGTCAAATCACCTTGAGCCGCGCCTTTGATTTCTCCCAACAATTTCAGAACTTGCTGTGTCATTGAATCAGCTTCATTTTTGCGTTCTGCTGCAAATTTTTCGAGTCCTTCTTCGGCTTCTTTGCGTTCGGTGATGTCAAAGCGGATGGCGATATATTTAACAATTGTACCACTGGTATCAAAAATTGGGGCAATGGTGGAATCTACCCAATAAAAAGAGCCGTCTCTGCGACGATTTTTAATTTCGCCCTTCCACACTAAACCGCGAGTAATCATCAACCACATTTCTTGAAAAAATGATTTTGGGTGATAGCCGGAATTGACGATGCGGTGGTCACACTTGAGGAGTTCTCCCATGCTATAACCAGATATTTGACTGAACCTTTCGTTGACGTAAGTAATCATTCCTTTGAGGTCTGTCTCGCTGACAATTGCAGCTTGATCGAGGGCATTTTGCCGCGTTTTTAGCTCTTGTAGCAAGCCTTCTTGTGTCTCGGCTAACTGCTGCATTCGTTGCTGGGATCCTCTTTCCTCGGTCACGTTGCGACAGATAACTACGCCGCCTTTGATCGCTCCAGTTTCGTCTTTGAGCGGTCTGCCGTTAATTTTTACCCATAAGCCTTCCGGTGCGCCTGCGTGTCTGGTGAAAATTTCTGCGTCGTCAACTGATTCTCCTCGAATTGCCCGTGTTAAAGGGATTTCGGCTGGGGGATAGGGAGTGACGGCATCGGGCAAAAACAAACCATATTTTGCTGGCCACTCGTTGGGAAGAGTGTCTGTTGCACCTAAGCCAAAGATATTTTCAGCGGCGGGGTTGAACAGGACAAAATTGCCTTTTGTGTCGGCTGCAACTATGCCTTCGCCAATGCTGTTAATTAGCAGTTGCAAGAGATTACTTTGTTGTCTAAATTCGGATTCGGAACGGGCTAACTGGCTGGTTGTTTCTTCTAATTTAGTAATTGCTTGTTTGCTTTCGGTAACGTCGCGAGCCACTGCATACATGATCTTTTCTTCGAGCAAAGGTCGCGATTTCCATGACAGCCATTTGTAGGAACCGTCTTTGCAGCGGTAGCGATTTTCAAAAGCGATTGTTTCGACGCCGCTGGATATTTTGCTGGCTTCGGTTGCGGTTTGTTCGCGATCGTCTGGATGCACGAAATTGAGAAAAGGTTGGTCTTGCAGTTCCTCTATGGTGTAACCGAGGGTTATTGCCCAAGCGGGATTGACGCGCTTGAATTTGCCTTCAAAATCGGCTATGCACAACAAGTCGAGGGACAGGGTGAAAAACCGATCGCGCTCTGCTTCGGCTTTTTTGCGATCGGTAATTTCTACTGCTACTCCGCCGACACCGATCGGTTTGCCATTCTCTCCTGACAAAGGAAAGTAAGAGGCTAGCCAATATCGCAGTAGGCTGGGTTGACTGAGGGTTGTGGCCGAAACTTCTATGTTTAAAAATGGTTCGTTGGTGGCAAGAATTTGCTCCAACATCGGCTGTAGGGTATGAACCATTTCGGGTACAACTTCCCTTACCGTTTTACCGAGGTGTTCGGCAACTGAGGGCCCGGTGGTTTCGGCTAATTGCTGGTTGACTTGCACGAACCGCAATTGATCGTCAAAGATAAACATGGAGGCTGGGGCGGCTGCAAAAAATGCGTCAAAACGGGTTTGACGTAAGGCGAGTTCTCGTTCTAGGTTTTTGCGATCGGTCACTTCCAAGACGAAAGCTCCAATCCCGATCGGCTTTCCATCTGCTCCCGGCAGAGGAAAGTAAGATGACAGCCAATCCCGCATCACATCTGGGTGTGCGGTAGTTGCATGACGCATTTCGATGTTTAAAACCGCTTGGTTGTTACTGAAAACCTGCTCGTACACCGGCCCGATCGCCTGTGCCATTGCTGGTTCAGCTTCCCATACTGTTTTGCCAATATATGCTGAAACTGGCTGGCCACCGAGTTCGGAGAGTCTCTGGTTGAACTGTACGAACCGCATTTGGTCGTCGGTGATAAACATTCCCGCTGGTGCTGCGGCGAAAAAAGCATCAAAGCGAGCTTGTCGCACCTTGAGTTCTCGTTCTAGGACTTTGCGATCGCTAATGTCGCGGCCTTCGGGAATCAGCAGAATGACTTTGCCGTCATCGTCTTTGATCGGCTTGAGGGAGAAGTCCACGGTTACGACTGCACCGCCTGCAACTAGCACGTCTGCTTCGTAGCGGACTACCTCGCCGGTGGCGGCTAAGGCGATCGCCTCACGCACCTGTTGTTTGGCTTCTGCGGAAATCTGCCACCACACAGTTTCCCAAAACGGAGTACCTACTATTTCTTCTATTCCCACCCCGGCTGCGGCTAGGGCTGTTTGGTTGATTTCCAAAACAGTGCCGTCTGGTTTGAGTAGCCCCATGAATTGGAATGACTGGTCAAAAATGGCTCGGAATAGTCTTTCGCGATCGCGCAACATCTCTTCTGCCCGTTTGCGATCGCGAATATCCCGCGTTACAGTTGCTAAACCAATAGGCTCGCCTGTTTCTGGGTCTTTGAGGGTAAATAAGGTAAAGTCAACGGGAATAATTTCGCCGGTTTGAAAGTTTTTCAACCGGAATTCGCCATCCCACAAGCCATCTCGCATGACAGCAGGAGCAATCTCTTCTATGAATATTTGCGCCTCTTCCTGCGAGAAGAATTCCAATACAGTTTTGCTTTTGAGGTCTTCGATACTTTTAATTCCGTTTAGCTTCATGCCAGCAGGATTCAGATATGTTGGCAGTCCGTCAATTGTGCTTATGCCGATGAAATCCGAGCTGTTTTCGACGATCGCAATCAATCTTTTGTTTTCGATTTCTACCTGCTTGCGCTCTGTAATATCGTTGTTTGTTTCTAAAATTGCTTTAGGGTTTCCCTGTTCATCTCGCTGCAAAGTCCAGCGGCTAAATACTGTAATTTGAGTGTTGTGATTAGTGGTATGAATCAGTTCTCCTTCCCAATAATCCTGCTGTTCTAGCTGCACCGAGATTGCTGCTAAAGGTTGTTGTTTGGGAAAGATGGTATCAAACAGGCTATGAGTAGCTTTACCAACAGCTTCTTGTCTAGAAAAGCCGTACATTCGCTCGGCGCCCTGATTCCAGTAATTAATCGTGCCGTCTAGTTCTCGAATAATGAAAGCATCGCTGGCGAGGTCGAGCATTTGCAAGTTTTGCTGCATCACTTGTTCCGTGCGCTTGCGGCTGGTAATATTTCGGGCGATCGTTGACAAAAATTCTACTTCTCCACCCTCGGATTTGTGAGCAATGATTACTTGAGAAACTGCTATTTCTTTCCCGTCTAAAGTCTGCCAAATTATCTCGCCACTCCACACCCCATCTCGGCAAGCTGCGGGTATGCCGACTTTCACAATAGTTTCCTTACTTTTGGGAGATATCACGTCAGAAATGCTGACTCCTGCTAAATCTGTACTGTCTCCAACATTCAATATTTCTCTGGTGGCGCGGTTCATATAAAGACTGTGCCCTTTGGCGTCTGCCATAGCTACCCAGTCTGTTGTTGCTTCTAAAATTGATTTGAGCCGTAATAGCTGCTGTTCGACTGCGGTGCGATCGCGAATTTCTTGTTGCAATAGAGTGTTAGTTTGCAGAATTTGCTCAGTTCTTTCATTCACTCGCTGCTCTAATTCTGCTGTTAGCTGCTGCAACTCAGCTTCTGTCTGTTTTATTTGGGTAATATCGCGGCCTTCGGCGAGTATTTGAAATACTTCCCCTGCTTCATTTAATAAAGGCTTAAAGGACACATCAATTACTGTCACCTGGTGATTTGATCCGATGATTTCGTATTCCGATCGGACAAATTTGCCTGCGGAGACTTGTTGAATGTTAGCTTTTAGTTGTTGCTGGTTAGTTGGGGATGATGCCCACCAAGGTATTTGCCAAAATTTTTGTCCGAGTACCTCTGACGCTTGGAAATTGCCCAACTCCAACGCTGTTTGATTGGCTTCGATCAGAGTACCGTCTGGTTCTAATAGCGCGATTAATTGAAAAGCTTGATCGAAAATTGCCTGAAATCGCTGAGTCGTTTCGCTGAGGGCTTGTTCTGTATCTTTTTTGGCTTGCAGAATCTGGGTGGAACCTACTAATAAGCTGTAGCGGTTGGAGAGGCTTAAAAAGGCGATCGCCGGAATTACAGTAATCCAATCGGAAATAGTTTGCAAAACAGGGGAATGCGGCAATCCTAAGTGTTCTGCGGCGTGACCGCTGTGTCCGAAGGCACAACTCCAAAATATAAATGCTGTGACTGTGGCGAAGGTGTCGAAACCGAATTGGCGGCTGCGCCACAAACCTAAGCTAATCAGTGAGGCGATCCCAAAGTAACACAAAGAAACGATAGAATTCGCTACCCCAATCAGCAGCGGTTGGGAGATGTCAGGCAATGTCAGGGTGAAAGTTGTTGCCAGAAAGTCATAGAGAAGTGTCATAAGTTAGTTGTTATTGGTTATTTGTTAGTTGTTAGTTGTTATTTACAGTACCCTGAGCGTAGTCGAAGGGTCGAAGGGTCGAAGGGCAGGATAAACGCAGTCGTTGGGTTAATTGTTGTTTGTTATTTGTCAGTAGCTAGCAATAACTAACCATAGGTTAGCAATGCCCAATGCCCCATGCCCCATGCCCAATTCCCCATGCCCAATTCCCCATGCCCAATTCCCCATTCCCAATTCCCCATTCCCAATTCCCATTACCAACGTTCGGAATGGGCGATCGCCTCTATATCAACAATCATTAGCAAACGTCCATCACAATTGTACAGACCTTTTAAAAAAGGAGCGAGGTCGGCACTGACATCTACTGCCGAAACAGTGCGATCGGGATTGAGAGGTAAAACTCCTTCAACACGGGAGACAGCTAACCCAATCCGCATTTTAGACAGTCTGGCATCTCGCGGATCTGGCGCTTCCACCACTAAGATGCGACTGTTGGGATTGTGGATGTCAACAGGTGCGATACCTGTGAAGTGACCAAAGTCTGCTACTGCCAAGATTTCTCCCCGCAAGTTAGTTAATCCCAGTAAAAATGGCAGAGTGTTCGGCACCGGCTCTAGGGGTTGTTCTTTCAGGGAAAGCACTTCCCGCACTGCTTCTAACTCTACCCCAAACAGACTGTCTCCTTGAGCGAAGACGAGAAATTGCTTTGTTCCACTTGTATGATTAGGAGCTGCTAGGGGAGTGTTTTTTTTCATGGCTTATTTTTAATTTCTAGTGTAGCTTACAAAATAGAATTTTGTTTGAGTGATTTGCCATTGTCCGTTAGCGCAGCCCGCCCCTACGGGGGCTGCGCCAACGGAGAGGATCGCCATTAACAAAAAGTCACCATTCATCCTTACTTATGCAAAACATCCCCTTTGATATTGAGTTTATGCTGATAGCAAACGCTGTACGATGTGCACAAGTTGTTGAGGTTCAAAGGGTTTGCTAAGATAAGCATCAGCACCTAAATCAGTTCCCCAAGCTTTATCAATATCGGTGCTTTTGTGAGTACAAAATACTACTGGCAACTTTGCAGTTTTGCGATCGCCCCGCAATTCTCGAATCACTTCAAATCCGTTCATTCGTGGCATGACTACATCTAAAACCACCAGATCCGGGGACATTTCTTGGATGCGGGCGATCGCTTCTTCGCCATCTCCCGCCCGGATCACTTCCAATCCCACATCTAGAAGAATGCGACAGATGATTTCTAGTTCACTCGGAACATCATCTACTACTAATATTTTTGACATGGTTCCACACTTCCTGATGATTGTTGACGGTGGATCAGCTTTATGCTCAGTGAAGCGATCGCCTCTCAGAGTGTAGGGCTTTACGGATAAATTCACCCCGATGCAAATATAATATAACTCACATCTTGCGCCCTGGATACTTTCGCTCAAAGCGATCGGTGTGACAGAGACGGCGATCGGTTATAATTCAGGGTTAGAGAAAAAAAACACGGAGAACACGAAACTATGGTTGCCATCCAGACCAATCTAAATATTGTCGCGCTAGAAGCAGAGTACAGCGAAAAAACACCGCGAGATATTCTAAAATTCGCCCTAGAAACTTTTGATAATATTTCAATTTCCTTCAGCGGTGCCGAAGATGTAGTGCTGATCGATCTCGCTTCAAAAATCACCAAAAACATCCGCGTTTTCACCCTAGATACTGGACGCTTACACTCGGAAACTTATCAGTTTTTGGAGGAAGTCAGAAAACATTACGGCATTAAAATAGAAGTAATGTTTCCTGAAGCAGCAGCAGTACAAGCCTTAGTAGATGAAAAGGGATTGTTTAGCTTTTATGAAGACGGCCACAAAGAATGTTGTGGAGTGCGAAAAGTCAAGCCACTGCGTCGCAAACTGAATACTTTAGATGCGTGGATTACCGGCCAACGAAAAGACCAAAGCCCCAGTACCCGCAACCATATTCCGGTGATTGAAGTTGACAGTGCATTCTCAACTCCAGACCATGAATTAATTAAATTCAACCCTTTAGCAAACTGGTCTTCCGCAGAAGTTTGGGATTACATACGCGCTTTGGATGTGCCTTACAATAAGCTGCACGAACGCGGTTTTATCAGCATTGGTTGCGAACCTTGTACGAAGGCAATATTGCCCAATCAACACGAACGCGAGGGTCGTTGGTGGTGGGAAGAATCCACATTGAAAGAGTGTGGTTTGCACGCTGGGAACGCACAAAAATAGTCAAGTCCTGAACTTACTACTAATCTGAGAAACCCGGAGATCCCCCCTAACCCCCCTTAATAAGGGGGGGACAAGATTACAATAAGCTGTTACTTAAAATAGTATTGTAGGGTGCGTCAGCCCACAGCGTTTACCTTGGCCTTTGGGGTGATCGACCCGTGGCACCCTACAGGCCTCGTTAGTGGTTTAAATGCGTAACAGCTTATTATTCTCCTTCTTCCTGACATCCGTTACATCCGTTACATAATCCGTTGCCGAACTTCTTCCTTCTTCTATACCTATGCTGACATCAACTAGCGAATTGCTGGAAACTGCCCGAAGAAACTCTTATGCGATCGGCGCTTTTAACGTTTACAACCTCGAAGGAGTAAAAGCGGTAATCGATGCCGCTGAAGCGCTTAAGAGTCCAGCTATGCTGCAACTTCATCCCAGTGCTCTTAAATACGGAAAATCGCCTTTAGTTGCGCTTTGCATGGAAGCAGCGCGTCAATCTTCAGTACCGATCGCAGTACACTTAGATCACAGCACCTCAGAAAAAGACATTCATCTAGCCCTCAGCGCCGGCATCAAATCAATTATGGCAGACGGTTCTCCTTTGCCCTACGCAGAAAACCTCATATTTACCCGCGAAATGACCAAATTGTCCCACGCTAACGGTGCGGTAGTTGAAGCGGAAATTGGCAGAATTAGCGGTACTGAAGACGGTTTGACCATCGAAGAAAAGGCGGCGAAAATGACCGATCCTGTGGAAGCTATTGAGTTTATTCAAGCAACTAAAGTTGATTTCTTGGCGGTGACAATTGGCAATGTTCATGGCAAATATTTCAGCGAACCGAAACTAGACTTTCCGCGTTTAGCCAAAATCCGGGCTTCAGTTTCAGTCCCGTTAGTGTTACATGGTGCTAGCGGTTTGCCGGAATCAATGATTAATCAATCCATTAAATTAGGTGTATCTAAATTTAATGTCAATACGGAAGTGCGGGAAGCTTATATGGATGTGTTAAAAACCAGCAGTTCCTTGTCAGATCCAGATTTGTTGGAAGTTATGACAAAAGCGATCGATGCAATGCGATCGGTCATTTCAGACAAACTAAAACTTTTTGGTTCTGCGGACAAAGCATATTTGCATCAATCCCCTTATGCTGAAACATTGAATGTCAATGGCATCAAGGGCAAAAAAGCTTCAGCGTCAGAACTTGTTATCAAATAATATCAATTCTGATGCTAAGCTGTTACGCATTTAAACCACTAACGAGGCCTGTAGGGTGCCACGGGTCGATCGCTTACGCTTACAAGGGAAACGCTGCGGGCTGACGCACCCTACAATACTATTTTAACGGTTTAAAAAAACATCAGGATCGATACCAGATTCCCGGAGTCGCTGAATTAAAGACTCCAATTGAGCTTCTGCTTCTTCGGCCCTAGATTCAGCAACTTCAGCCCGCAGCCGTTCCTGTTCCTCTGGAGTCAGAATCCAATTCCCATCAATATCATACCAGCGCAACCACAATCGATCGATTCCGAGGAAATCCCCTTGCCACAAACCCAAACCTAAATTCAGATCCGACATCCACACTCGCGAATCAGATAACTCCAATTCTAAATAATGTCCAGCCTCCAATTCAAACACTCGCAACCTGTTAGTATAGCGACTGAAAACCACATAATAAGGAATCCGTAAAACCTGTTCGTAAACATCCCATTTGCGTGGCGGTTTCCCATCCATCTGATTCTGAATAACTTGCCCGTTACCAGCACCATTTCCAGACTCATCCGGCAACTTTTCCTCATTAACATTTTCGCCTAAATCTTCTTTTTCAGTCCCAGGCGAAAGCAATTCCACAATTACAAAAGGATTCACACCCTCTTGCCAAACAACGTAACTCATCCGCAGATCAATTTCATCGTAAAGTCGAGGAACTCCCACAACTCCAAACCAATCCGGCCGTTTGTGCCACATCGGATGTCGCACATCATAATAAAGATTCATATCAGTGCCACTAAATATTTGAGACACCCGATAATTCGGAGGCCGAAAAGTCAGACTCAACAACTGCGGCTGCAAATCGTGAAACTCATCAGGCAAACCAGGTTCCTCCGGGTCTTCGCTAGGTAAATCGTACATTGTCGGTAGCGTTTCTCGGCCCGAACGGGGCGGGTCAGTTTGTGGCACTGGATATTTAAAAGGCAACATACTAAGATTGAGAAAAGACTGCATTTATGCTAACATCAGTTTAACATTCACATGATTATCATCAAAACCTTCTCGAATTTTTAATACTCTCTTCTCCTCCTCTGTGTACTCTGTGCCCTCTGCGGTTAACATTCCTCTTAATTCCCAGCAATTGACCATAACTTCTGCACCATGCTCAACATTCCTCAACTGATAGCCCAAGAACTTTCCATCAATCTTTCCCAAGTAAACAACGCCCTGGAACTCTTCGCCGAGGGCGCAACAATTCCATTTATTGCCAGATATCGGAAAGAAAGAACCGATTCTCTCAACGAAATTCATTTGCGCGATATCTCCGATCGCTTTACCTATCTCACGGAAATTGAAGACCGCAAAAAATCAATTTTAGGTATTATTTCTACCCAAGGCAAGCTCACCCCAGAACTGGAAGCAAAAATCGAATCTTGTTTACTGAAAACTGAACTTGAAGACCTTTATTTGCCCTACAAACAAAAGCGGCGGACACGGGCGACGATTGCGAGAGAGAAAGGTTTGGAAGGGCTGGCAGAATTTATCAAGTCTCTGAATCTGCCTCAAGCTCAATCGGTAGATATTGATGGCGAAGTGGGTAAATACATTTCTGAAGAAAAGGGGGTGAAAACATCAGAAGAAGCGCTCAAAGGTGCGGCGGATATTTTAGCTGAAGGGGTTTCGGAAAAAGCAGAATTACGGGCATATCTGCGAGATTTTTTGATGAAAACAGGAATGTTTGTATCGAAAATTAAAGAGGATTTTCCTGAAGGAAGTACCAAGTTTGAGATGTACCGCAATTACCAAATTGCGGCGCGAAATGTTCAGTCGCACAATATGTTGGCACTGTTTCGCGGGGAAACTGACGGGGTTTTAGACTTAGACTTAACCTTTGATGAAGCAGCAGTGGCGACTTATTTGGAGTCTCAGGAAATCCGAACTAAGATACCGTTTGTCAAGGAGTTTTATCGATCGCTGTTGAAGGATGCTTTTAACCGACTGATGAAGACTTCTTTGATGACGGAAGTGCGATCGCACAACAAGGCTGAGGCTGATATTGAGTCGATCGCAACTTTTGAAACAAACCTCCGGGAATTGCTGCTGTCTGCGCCTGCGGGTATGAAGCCGACATTGGCGATCGATCCGGGTTTTCGCACGGGTTGTAAGGTTTCCGCCTTGGATGAAACGGGACAATTTTTGGAATATCAAGCCATCTTTCCGCACCAAGCGGCCGGCCAGAGACAACAAGCTGGTAAAATTGTCAAGCATTTAATTGAAAAGTATCAGATTGAATTAATTGCGATCGGCAATGGTACTGCTTCCCGCGAAACAGATGAATTTGTGGCGGAAGTTTTGGCTGGATTAGACCGCAAACCGGTTAAAGTGATGGTGAATGAATCTGGTGCGTCGATTTATTCAGCGAGTGAAGTTGCGATCGCCGAATTTCCCGATCTCGACATCACAATCAGGGGCGCAGTCAGCATTGGTAGGCGTTTACAAGACCCTTTAGCCGAACTTGTGAAAATTGACCCCAAATCCATCGGAGTCGGACAATATCAGCACGACGTTGACCAAAAACTGCTTAAAAAGAAACTAGATGAAACCGTCGAAAGTTGTGTAAACTATGTCGGAGTAGATTTAAACACAGCATCCAAAGAACTGCTGACCTTTGTGTCAGGAATGACCCCAACGGTTGCCAAAAATATTGTCAATTACCGCAACGAAAACGGCGCATTCAAAAATCGCCGCCAACTCCTGAAAGTGCCAAAACTCGGCCCAAAAGCTTTTGAACAAGCGGCCGGATTTCTCCGCATTCGTAACGGCGAAAACTTGTTGGATAATACAGCAGTCCATCCAGAGAGTTATGCTGTAGTTCAGGCGATCGCCAAAGACTTAGATTTACCACTGACTGATGTAACACAAATCGCAGCAAAAGTCAAGGGTGTCAGTATTAAGAAATATGTGACTGAGAAGGTTGGCGAACCCACACTCCGAGACATTATTTCGGAACTAGAAAAACCGGGAAGAGATCCGCGAGCGGAATTCAAATATGCTACATTCCAAGCAGGGATTACCAAAGTCTCAGACTTGATAGTTGGGATGGAATTGGAAGGGATAATCACCAATGTAGCTAACTTTGGGGCTTTTGTGGATGTGGGTGTGCACCAAGATGGTTTGGTGCATATTTCTCAGTTGGCTGACAGGTTTGTGGAAGATCCGAAACAGATTGTCAAAGTTGGACAAGTTGTGAAAGTCCGTGTTTTGGAGGTGAATGAGAAGTTGAAGCGGATTAGTCTGACAATGCGATCGCAAGAACAGCTAAAAAGCGATGTTAAAATCAGTTTACCGCAAAAAACATCTACTGTTAATGATTTGCAAGCAAAGTTTAATAAGAGATGATTGAAACGGCACATCGGGTAGCATCGGAATAATTAAACCACGAAGGCGCAAAGAGCGCGAAGGAAGAACTGCATCTTCTTCTTTCTCTTCCTTCGTGTCCTTCGCGTCTTCGCGGTTCATTCAATCTTACGACCTATCTGATGTCATATTTAAAAATCTGGTTGATCATCCAAAAGCTCGATCGACAAATTCATCTGTTCCTTTCCCCGCGCCAAAAAACTTTCGCACTCCTGCAAACATTCGACGGCTACCGAGAATTGCTCAAAAACCTGTTCTAGAGGCAATTGTCCAGATTCTACCTGCTGAATTATTGCTTCTATGCGATCGACTGTTGCTTCATAATTCCAGTCTAACTCTGAATCAATCATAACTTTTTTCTGCATCCAATATTTCGACAATCTTAACTTTCAAAATGCCCCGACTCAACTTAACAGTCAATTCCTGTCCTAATACTAAACCATCTGTTGTACGGACGATCGTAGCATCACTTTGGATGACCGCAGCATAACCTCTTTCCAAAACCGCCGCCGGATTTAATGCCGATAACTTTTCTTGCAACACCTCCAATTTACCACTGGCTTGCTGTAAACTTCGAGATGTCGTAGGTAAACGCTTTAATCGATTTTGCAGCAGTTGTAAATGTTGCTCTTCTATCTGAAATTTTGCTCGTACAGCGTTTCCTAAATTGACGACTCGCTGTCGATGTTGGAGGTAAATATCTGCTAAATTAGGTACTGATTGTTCCGCCGCCGCTGTCGGAGTATGAGCTCGTCTATCGGCCACTAAATCGGCGAGAGATTCGTCTCTTTCGTGACCGATGCCTGTTATAATTGGAATGGCACAATTCGCGATCGCCCTAACTACTCGTTCATCATTAAAACTCGCCAAATCTTCGGCAGCACCGCCACCCCGTCCTAAAATGATCAAATCAGCCCTACCGTCCAATTCCACGCGGGCGATCGCTCTCACAATAGCCACAGGAGCCAATTCGCCCTGCACCCCAGTCGGCGATAACAACACCTGCAAACCGGGATATCTTTGAGCCAGAGTGCGTTGAATGTCTCCCCAAGCCGCACTGGTATCGGATGTCACCACGGCGACGATTTTCGGGTGTGCGGGGATAGGGTTTTTTCGGGCGGGTGAGAATAAACCCTCGGCTTCTAAGCGCGATCGCAATTGTTGCAATCGCAAAGCTTGTAAGCCTTCCCCAGCGATTACACATTCGGAAACAGTCAACTGGTACTCGCCACGAACTTTGTAAACGCGGAGGCTTCCCAATACCAGCAATTTCGCTCCTTTTGTCGGTTTTTCTATTAATTTTTGCCGCTGAGATTTCCAGACTACGCATCGAATTGCAGCGCTTTTGTCGGCATCGCAGAGGGTGAAATAAGTGCCGCTGGGGTGTTCGGAAACGCTGGCGACCTCCCCTGTCACCCACAGGGATTGCAAGTGGCTATCGCCTTCCAACAAGTCTTGGAGGTAAGATGTGAGTCGAGCAACAGATAAAGCTATGTCGGAAATACTTGAATTCATCGATCGTCCTAATTTGGCAAATCTAGGCTAATATATCTAAGGTGATTTATTCAGCTTGTTGGGAAATAATCTATCAATGATATCAGATGTTATGACTTCGATGAATATGTTGCGCCAAGAGGCGGAGGCGATCGGTATTACTGAGGAAGAAGCCAGAAAGTATGGCAACATTCGACACAGAAGAACTTGGTCTTTGGCGATCGAACATCATCTCTCAATGCAAGGTTTGGGCGATCGCATTCCACCATCTTTGACTAATCCCGATCGCAATTCCTCCTTTCCCTCGACAGACTCTCCGCACTCGGAGAATCGTCCAGAGTTCAAGGATTACACTATTCAAATGACGGCGAATTTAGGGGAATCTCGGCATACAATTGAAGACAAAATAACATCCGTTGTTGCGCCCAGACACCCAGTAGTACATCCGGTGCGACACAGCAAATCCATTCACTATCTCAAGCAAGCTGGAAGTTTTGACCAAGTAGTTCAAAATCACATTAAAGCCCTAAAAAGCGCATCCCATACTCACACAAATTCGTCCGATTTATCCATTATTAATTGGGTTTGTCCTGAGTGCGGGCCTCAAGGTGAAATTAGCTGTCACCTTTGTGAAGGTGTTGGGAATATTAATGATATTTCAGCTATTGGATGGACATTAGCTTACATGGAAATGTTAGGTTGTTCAGCCCGCGAAATAGAACCGATCAGGAGATTATCGCCTGCATCAAACATTCTAGAATTGAATCTAAAAGTTTGTCTGGCTATCAAACAAAGTGCCGAAGTCTTAGCCCGTACTGAAAGATGGTTATAGAATTGGGAATTGGGAATTGGGAATTGGGAATTGGGAATTGGGAATTGGGAATTGGGAATTGGGAATTGGGAATTGGGAATTGGGAATTGGGAATTGGGAAGACAGATTCCAGCCGTTTCAAAGCAACTTCTAAATCATCATTGACAACTTGAAAATCAAATTCTCCTGCTGCTTCAATTTCCGCCTTAGCCCGCAACAATCGACGGGTTATCGCACTTTCGGAATCCAAACCTCGACTCCGCAAACGGCGTTCCAACTCTTCCCAAGAAGGAGGTAAAATAAAAATTCGCACCGCCTCTGGAAATTTATTTCTAATTTGTCTAGCGCCTTCAAGTTCAATTTCGAGCAATATAAACTCTCCCTCCTCTATACCTTGCTGGAGAGCAAAGTAGGGAGTACCATAGAAATTACCCGCAAACTCGGCCCATTCGGCTAATTCCTCACCCTCAACCATTTGTTCAAAGCGAGTGCGATCGACAAAATAGTAATGTTGTCCCTCAATTTCTCCTTCACGGGGCCCACGAGTTGTCACCGATACAGAGAGATGTAATTCGGGATGGCGCGTGAGGAGCGATCGAACTAAAGTACCTTTCCCTACACCGCTAGGCCCCGTCAGAACAATTAATTTCCCTGATTTCATCTTAAGAATAGAAACTTGTAACAATTTAAGTTGTCACTTAGTCTAGACTGTAGGCGCTGAAATTGCAACTACACAAGCTCAATCATCCCGACTTTGGCCATCTTTGCTCACCACAAAACGATTCGCCACCGTTTCTGGCTGAATCGCCGAAAGAATAACGTGACTCGAATCAGTAATAATTACCGCCCTCGTGCGGCGTCCATAAGTAGCATCCACCAGTTGTCCTCGCTCCCGCGCATCAGTAATAATCCGTTTAATTGGCGCTGACTCTGGACTCACAATGGCAATAACTCGATTGGCAGACACAATATTACCAAAACCGATATTAATTAATTGAATATCCATGAAAATCTTAATGTATGTGAATGACGAACTGTTATTCTTGATTTCTCATCATATCTACAAATATTGTTTTTTTACCAACTTAAAATTAATTTCAACTAATTCTTTGAATTGCTAGCTACATTGGTTTGACTGAAAGCAATTTGGTCATCAACTCCCGGATTCATCTGTGGGGAAAATCCAAATAGCCGAGGAGTCCAATCTTTATCAAAACTTTAAGTAATAACACTGATATGTATCCGACTATCGACGATATTTTGGGGTAGGGAAACGGCCATTGGTGTCAACTTAAGCTCGCGTGCCCACCAAGTTTGTTAGTGAGCACGCGAGTCCTAAGCGGGGTTAAAACCCCTGTCTAATAGAAGACAGTCGGTTAAACCCCTGTCGGGCTATTGGTTCTACCTTAAGTTGACACCAATGGGCACGGGGCCTTAGTCCCTACCCTCCCGATGCCCAATTCCCAATTCCCAATTCCCGATGCCCAATTCCCAATTCCCTATAACCCGCTATGTCTCAACAAAGCTTTAGTGCTCGGTTCACGTCCCCGGAAAGTTTTAAACACTTCCATCGGATGCAAACTGCCACCCAATCCTAATACTGTATCGCGGAAAAGCTGACCTGTAGATGCGATCGCACTTTCATCCTCCAAACCCGCTTCCTCAAACGCAGCAAAAGCATCAGCACTCAGCACTTCCGCCCATTTATAACTGTAATAACCAGCCGCATAACCACCAGCAAAAATGTGTCCGAAAGCGCACAAAAATGCGTCTTCTTTCAGAGGAGGCAAAACAGTAGTAGTTTCAGCAATGCGGCTGCGGACATCGGACACAGTTTCGCTACCACCGGACTTGTAGTTATGGTGCAATTCGATGTCAACTCTGCTAAAATGCACTTGTCTAAGCATGACACTACCACTCATGTAATGGCGCGATGCTAACAACTTTTGGTAATAGTGTTCCGGCAAAGTTTCCCCAGTTTCATAATGCTTTGCCATCCCGAACAACGTAGCGCGATCGTAACACCAATTCTCCATAAATTGACTGGGCAATTCCACAGCATCCCACTCAACATTATTGATACCAGATGCTCCAGCATAATCCACATTTGTCAACATATGCTGCAAACCATGACCGAATTCGTGGAACAAAGTTTCTACTTCCAAGAAAGTCATTAAACTCGGTTTACCATCAACGGGCGGACTTTGGTTGCACGTTAAATATGCCACAGGTAAGCGCGTCTTAGTGACTCCCGCTTCCACAAATTTAGCACGCACCACACACTCGCTCATCCAAGCACCACCGCGCTTTTCTTCAGGGCGACTATACGCATCTAAATAGAAATAAGCGATCGCATTTCCTGACTCATTATTTATTTGGAAATAGCGAACATCTTTGTGCCACAAAGGAGCTTGACCATCCGCAGCAATTACTGTCACACCGAACAGCCGTTTTACCAATCCAAATAAACCCTCCAATACCTGCGGCAAAGCAAAATAAGGACGCAATTCTTCGGCACTAAAAGCAAACTTTTCTTCCCGTTGCCGTTCCGACCAAAAACCAATATCCCAGTGCTTCAAATCTCCAGCTTCCGCAGCACCTTTTTCAGCAGCAAAAGCCTTCAATTCTGCTAAATCTTTGACTGCTGCACTGTAACTAGCAAGGCGCAATTCTTCTAATAAAGCTTCGACTGCGGCAACGTTTGGAGCCATTTTGCTAGCCAAACTCAAGTCTGCATAACTGCTGAAACCGAGCAAAGCAGCTTGTTCCTGGCGTAGTGCTAAAATGCGATCGGTCAACGGCCAGTTATTCAATTCTCCGCTAGAAGCACGGCTAATAAAAGCTTTGTAAAATTTTTCGCGCAAGTCACTGCGGGTGCTGTGCTGCATGAAAGGGGCGTAACTGGGGAAGTCTAAAGTAATGCGCCAAGGGCCGTTTTGGGCATCGGCATTTTCTGCACCGGCACTGCGAGCAACTTGGGCGGCTAAACTCAACAAACTGGGCGGTAAACCATCAATTTCATCTTTGTTTGTGAGAGTGATACTAAAGGCTTTGGTTGCGTCTAGAACATGATTAGAAAATAGGGTAGTAGCTTCTGCTAATTCTAATTGAATGGCATTAAAACGCTCTTTTTCCTCGCCTTCTAAACCGACACCAGAGAGTTCGGCATCTCGGAGAGACGCTTCCACAATTCGCTGTTGAGCTGCATCTAAGTTGTCCCAATTTTCGCTATCCCGCAGTGCTTTGAAAGCTTCATAAAGCGGTTTACTTTGACTGAGCTTGCTCCCAAATTTTACGACTTGTGGCTGTACAGTTTCGTGAGCCGATCGCAATTCCGGGCTATTTTTCACCGCCATCAAATGTCCAATAATGCCCCAAGTCCAATTTAAACGGTCTCCGAGTTCCTGTAGAGGTTCTACTAAGCCACTCCAAGTTGGCTCGACAGAGACTTCCAAAGCAGCCAGTTCTGCTTCTAGTTGGGTCAGCAGGTGGGCGATGGCAGGGACAATGTGTTCTGGTGCGATCGATTCAAAAGGAGGCAATCCTTTGCCAATTAGTAACGGATTCTGAGTGATTGTGACAGTTGCAGTTGCAGTCATTTAAGTTTCTGGTAACAGGTTGAATAAAGTTCAGCTAGACAGATTAGCTCTTAATGGTTTAACACAGATAGCAAAAAAAGGAGAACTACGAACTAATTTCCTATGTGTTCTGCAACTGTTTTACCACGGAGATTAAGCGCTTCAGGTGTGGCTTGACAACTTCTTGATGTTCATGCTCCAAATTATCGATTTGAGCCTTCACCATCGACAAATCCGATTGCTGTGCTTGGGCTTGCAGTTGGCTTTGGAGATTAGCCATCACTTTCTGGATTTCCAAAAATCGAGTATTTACCCCTTCCCAGTCATCTTGGGTAATCGAAGTTTCTCCCAAGAGTTGAGTCGTACTTTGTAGTTCTTCAATCGCCTGTTCAATTGCTTCGAGATTTGTCGGTTCTCCCACGGATAAATCTTGCAATTGTTCGCTTACTTGCTGGCGAACATCAATCACAGCCGATGCCACAATTTCTTGTAAAGAAGCTACTGACTGGCCCAAACTCAGCAACTGTTCCTCAACATCAATCGAATCCTCAAAGCTTTCTGGGCGCGGTAGTGCAGCTATTTGCTGTCGAAGTGCTTCAATATCTGTTGACAACTGCTTACGCACTTTCAGAATTACCGTCGCGGCGGTTTTCTCAATTTTGTTAACAGACTTTTGGACTTCAGCAATTTCGGAGTTTTGATAAACGCGGACTTGCTGCTCAAATCGATAACGGTTAGCAACATTCAGCGACAAAGCTAAAGTTAGGGGAGCGACTCCATAAAAAGCTTGACCAGACAGCGCCACGGCTAGGGAACCGACACCAGAGGCTGCGAGGGAGGCATATTCTGCCAACTCCAGCCAGTGTCTTTGGGGGACTGTTTGCCTCAAGTGCTTAGACACTGAGGGGTTTGGCTGCCGCAGAACTCTTTGGGTCATAGTATTTTCCCGTTGTTGATAAGGTTGCGAGATTTGGTTGAGCATCGATTTTTCTCTTTTTTAACTTATATTTTTTACATTATTCCGTGCCACTCTGATGTTTTTGCCTGAGCGAGTCAGTTCAGGATGGTTGGCATATTATGATGTATCTATTGTATTTAGCGGTTTGTGGCGATCGCCCCAACGCGCCCCTATTCTACAGGATTTTGCGCGCAACTCCTACTGAATATCAATTACTTGTCCCAAATTTATGGTAATAATTGACCAATGAACTCAGAAAAACCCGGAATTGGCGATCGGCTCAAATCTATTTTCAGTATCACAATCTTTGTGATCCTTGTATTAGGAGTAGGTTTTTTAAGCATTAATTTTATTTTAGCTATTTATGCAAAATTTTCTTAAACAAGACTTACCACGGGGGCCCAGAAACCGGTTTTTTTGTGAGAATATTTCGTCGCAGCCACAGATTTAGTAAAAACCTGCTGGTTGAGCGAAGCGGTGTCCTGAGCGGAGTCGAAGGGTCGAAACCCGTTTTCTTTGGCAACGGAGGACACGGCAATGATCATTGGTGTCAACTTAAGCTGTTAGCCCGCCAAGTCCGTTAATCATCCCACGAGTCCGCCAGGGAATTAATTCCCTGTCTAATAGCAAAAGTCCTCTCAAGAGGACTGAAGAAATCATGAGTCCTCTTTTAGCACTCACCCACAATCAAAGAAACCGGGTTTTTTCCTAAATTTGGGAGTTGTAGCAAAGTCTCTGACAAAAACCCGGTTTCTCGTCACTCACCCACAATCAATCCAAGAAACCGGGTTTTTTCCTAAATTTGGGAGTTGTAGCAAAGTCTCTGACAAAAACCCGGTTTCTGGGCACTATTGGCCACTATCAAACAGCCTTAGCCCACTCGATCCAAGTTTCCATCGGGCGGAAACCGACTGATTGGTAAAGCTTTGTCGCACCAGTCAAACTGTCAGCATCGACGCTGAGTTTCGCAGTATTTGCACCGGCGGCTTTTAATCTATGCAAACCAGCCAGTAACATGGCTTTTCCTAAACCCATTTTCCGATAGTCGCGCCGTGTGCCCAACAATTCAATCCAGCCGTCTTTTGTGCTGCTATGGGCGTTTTTTTGCGGTTTGATTTGACAGTCGCAGAAAGCTGCAAATTTACGATCGCCCGAAACAGCAATTAAGTCCAATTCTGGCTGATAATTCGGGTCTTGCATCCAGTATCGCACGGTTTCCGCAGTTAAATCGTGGTGATTCCAGTGATCGATGAATGACTGGTTGAACATCTCTACCCAAGGTTGGATGTCTTTTTCGCCGGATACGTGGGTTAATGCAAAGTTGGCGGGGAATTCGGGGGTGGGAATGGGATCGGATAGCGATCGGGCCATTGTCCAAAAATAGCGATCGACTCCAAAGCCCTGTTTTTCAAATAGCATGACTTCATCGGTTTTGTCTTCACGGCTATAGGTACGCAATTTCGCTGGTAAATTCTGTGCTTTTCCTACTTCACGCAGCCGTGTTTCTCCCCATTTAATTATGTCTTTTTCTAAGCTTTCACCCCGTACATTTGGATGCACATAAAACCAGAGACAAGCATCTATTGTATCCTGGGAATCTGGCATATCTAACAGCGCTAAACCGATAAGTTTGTAGTTGCCATCTTCCCACAATTGGACGTCGCGGGCTTGGTCTAGTTTGGGTGCGTCTAGGATTAGCTTGAGTTCAGTTGCTGAGACTTCTTCGCCGAGTTTATCGATTGCTTCGCAGATTTCGATCAAATTTGCGATCGCACACCAGTCACTTTCGCCCCCGTAGGAACGCATTTTCAAGGTAGTCATAAAAAAACTTACACTCCGTAAATTCGGATTGTTCCTATTGTTGGATATTGACAAACAAGTACAGAAATTCGGACATTTTTTAGAAATGTCAGTAACAGGCAAGATGCCTGTTCCACAAGAAATAAATGTTCTTGTGGCGCGGGTTTGCGTGTCCGCACCTAAACCGCTTTTAGTATGGAAACGGCATTGCCGTGTCCTTTGAGAATAGTGTCGATAAAACTCAGAAACCTGTTTCTATCACCCAGGCTTTCAGGTTTTACCTTATCGCGCAATCATAAGAATTGGTTTGCCCTTTTGGGCTGATTTGTATATGAGTCTTAGATTGAATTAGCGCTCTCTGGCGTTACCGAGCTTGGTGCTTGAGTAACTATTGTTTGAATAAAGTTGTTTAAGCTAAGTAAAGAAGTTGTCACCCCCAGTGGGTAGTTGATTTTTACTTTTGCTATCTATTTCAATTATAACTGCTCAGGTTTTTTTTGGCAAGTTTCAGATGAAGGTAATCTTGCTAGCATTAATGAGATTGAAATTTAGACAAATCTTAAACTAACGTTAAACTAGAATTTCTGATTGGTAAAAAACAAATATGCTCGACAACCTGGATTTAGATATTTCCCTAGATAAAGAAACCTACGATGCCAAGATAGAAGTTTTAATGCAACAGTTGCGATCGCTCCAACAAGCCTGCTGGGAAAAAAAACTGCCCATCATCATTGTCCTCGAAGGTTGGGCGGCTGCGGGCAAAGGCGCGCTGGTCAAAAAAATGGTCGGTTACATGGATCCGCGAGGATTTACAGTACACCCGATTTGGCCGCCGTCAGTCGCAGAGTTGGGCTATCCTTTTTTGTGGCGATTTTGGCAGAAACTGCCCGATCGCGGTCGCATTGGTTTTTTCTACCATAGTTGGTACACTCATGTGTTGGAAGACCGATTGTTCGATCGCGTATCCGACGCCCAAGTACCGACAGCCATCAGACAAATCAACTCCTTCGAGCGCCAGATGGTAGATGACGGCGCAGCAATTGCCAAATTCTGGATTCACCTCAGCAAAAAAGAACTCAAACATCGGCTCAAAAAACTAGAAGACGACAGCCTACAAGCTTGGCGAGTGCGCCCCGAAGACTGGAAACAGGCCAAAAAATACGCAGCATACACCACTTTTGCCGAAGAAATGGTCGCCCAAACAGGTACTGGCCCAGCGCCCTGGACATTAGTAGAAGGCGATTGCGAACGTTGGGCGAGGGTAAAGGTTCTCACACAAATGGCCTCAACAATTACAGAAGCCTTAGACAGACAAACGATGCAATCAGCACCAATACAATTGCCGCATCAAGAACACTTACAACCTACCGAACCAGACTTGCTCGCCCAAGTTGATTTAACTCAATCGCTGTCGCCCGAAGAGTACAAACAGCAACTTCGCAAAGAACAAACCCATTTTGGCAAATTGCAACAAAGTATTGACGAAGATGAAATCCCCGTATTAGTGCTATTTGAAGGCTGGGACGCCGCCGGTAAAGGAGGCGCAATCAAGCGCTTGACGGATATCCTAGACCCCCGCAGTTACACAGTCAATCCGTTTGGGGCCCCGACAGACGAAGAAAAAGCCCATCAATATTTGTGGCGATTCTGGCGGAAGTTACCAACGGCTGGCAAAATTAGTATTTGCGATCGCAGTTGGTATGGTAGAGTGCTGGTCGAGCGAGTCGAAGGATTTGCCACCGAACCCGAATGGCGCAGAGCTTACCAGGAAATCAACGAATTTGAGGAGCAACTCACCAGTTTCGGTTGTGTCTTAGTGAAGTTTTGGCTGCACATCAGTCCCGACGAGCAACTAAAACGGTTTACAGAACGACAAAGTAATCCCTTCAAACAATACAAACTCACCGACGAAGATTGGCGGAATCGCCAAAAGTGGAATTTTTATGAAGTCGCGGTGAATCAAATGATTCAGCGCACCAGCACGCCGACTGCTCCCTGGACACCAATTGCGGCCGATGACAAGTATTATGCTCGTGTTAAAGTAATTCAAACGGTAACGCAGGCAATTCGGAATCAACTGAAACGCCGATAAATTGGTAGCAGTGAATGGGTAACAGGTAATAGGGAAAAATAGCAGACAGCAGGAATCAGGCAAAATAGTCAATTCTACCTGTCTGCGATCGACCGATTACTGATTTTACCAATCACCATTGCCAATTATCATCAATTACCGAGTAACTAAATCCAGTAACTTAAATACAGACAATATTGCAAGATGTTTGTACTACTAGCTCGCATTCTATTTCTATTCCTGTTGTTCTCACTGATCAGGTCTTGGTGGGATCAATCAGGAGGCAAAGACAATCCATTATTAGACCGGCTGCGTGTCTTATTGCTGATCAGCTTTTTGCTGCTGGCATTTTTTGCCTCCGATACCCCCGTCGGAGATGCGATTGGCGGTTTACTAGCTTTCTTCTTTCAGCCACTAGGTTTTTCGATTACGTCGCTGGTGATTGCATCGGCCTTGATCACAAACGGTGGCATCAAAAGCCCAGCACCCAAATTAATCCTGGCATCCCTGCTAGTTTTGATTCTTTCGAGTATGCCTGTTGTGTCCCACTGGTTTGTGGATCAAGCAGGACGGGAAGCCGCAGCCAATGTTCGGACACCTTGCTGTGACGAAACTGCTGCGGCAATTGTCCTGTTGGGCAAGGGTACGACTCAGCCTCACATCCCCAACCAGGTGTCGATTCAACTAACAGATACAGGCAATCGTTTGCCCTATGCTGCTGTGCTTTACAGAAAACAATTAGCACCTTTGGTGATTGTTACTGCTGGGCCCAGACAGGAGTTGGAGAGTTATGATAGCGAAGCTAAGGATATCCAGACTTTGCTAGCAAGCAATATGGGTGTTCCTCGCAGCAACATTGTTCTCGACGAGAACGGCAAGAACATCCGCACCAGCGCTAAGGAAGTGAGAAAGATCTTGGATAGCCGGGGCATTGATCGTAAGGTACTCCTGGTTACTTCTGCGATTCAGATGCGCCGTGCTACCCGCGCTTTTGCGAATGCGGGAATCGAGGTGATTCCTAGAGCTACCGATTCCTACGCTTTTAATAGCACATCGGGAGGGAGGTCTAGGCTGCATATAAATGCGGCAGATTTTCTACCCACCGCAAAAGCTTTGGTAAGAACGACTGAAGTATTCGATGAATACTTCAGGCAGTTTTATGACTATTTGTATTACTGGCAGGGTCGAGATGCCTAAAATCGGGCCTAACAGTTACTGAGCGAAGCGTCACACGCTCGCCCTTTAAATCGAAGCGAACGGCTATGCTCAGGATAAACTCCGCCGAAGTCTCGAAGTGTTGTTAGGCAATGCAAACTGCTCCCCAGATTGGTTTAACATCTCACTAGATGAAGGAGACCTTTGTGGGGAGTTGTGGTAGTATTTTCTGACTCCGGCGGGGTCGCCGACAGCCAGGTTGGCTACCAATAAAAACACCGCCCAAAAGATGTTTGCTTCCCATGCAGGGGGAGGCTTTGGCTTGTCCTCTACGGCTTTGACTGATTCGACATTGATTTTGATGTCTAGTTTGCCTTCAATCTCTTTGCCTTTGAGCACTCCGTCTTTGCATACACCCTTAAAAGTCAGCGGGGCGGGTTTTGCGGCTTCTTCTGGTTTTTTTTCTTCGGTTTTCGCTGCATCTGCCATTTTGGTATCCTGATTTTGGTAAATTCTGTTGAATAGTAAATTCTCAGAGGTTCGGGGGGTTTTCCGGAAGGATTACCAATTTCTCTGAAAAAATTAAGTAGTAGAGGCACGCTGCCCCCTTGTTGGGGTTTGAAAATCATGATCGCGATTGACCCAGCTAGTGCTGGGTTGTTCGGTTAACAACTTTGCCTTTGAAGCTGCTATTTATTTATCTGGGTTAAGAGCAGGTTTTTATGCAGAGTAATTTTTTTTCTTAAATTTATTCTAAAATCTGGCATGGAAAGATTTGTGATCTCGATCGGGCTGTTATAGCAGTCGCCAAGGTGGTTAGGGTACTTCTGGTCACTGAGCCCTTCGGCTGCGTTTATCCTGAGCCCTTCGACTACGCTCAGGATAAACGCAGTCGTTGGGCTCAGGATAAACTACGTCGAAGTGGACATTTCGACCCTTCGACTACGCTCAGGGCGACGCTCCGCTCAATGACCAAAGCAGTCAACAGTCAACAGTTATAGCAACCGCCAAGGTGTTGTTATAAAAAACAACAAATGCCCGATGCCCCATGCCCGATGACCCATGCCCGATGCCCCATGCCCGCTATATCTCGTCTACAACCAGAACAACTGGAAATTTGGACTGCACAGGCAATTAATCGCAGTCTGTCCGGTCAAATGCCCGCGTACATACCCCTGCTTGTTCAAGCCGATCGCCAAAAGTTTGCATTGCAAATTTGGTCAATTGATGGTACAAAATTCGGCTTGGGTAACGCCGATCAAGTATTTCCGCTGATGAGCGTAGTTAAGCCTTTTGTGTTGCTTTATCTGCTGTGTGAGTTGGGAGAAACAGCGGTATTTGAGAAGGTTGGATGCGAACCTTCGGAACTACCTTTCAATTCCCTGACTCAACTCCAAATAGACCAGGGAAAACCCAGAAATCCGATGATTAATAGCGGTGCGATCGCGCTGGCATCTCTGATCCCTGGTGAAAATGCGATCGTTCGCTGTCAAAACCTACTCGACTGGCTAAATCAACAGGCAAATAGTCAGTTATTTGTTGATAAATTAATGTTAGATTCAGTCAAGGCAAATCCCAATCAAAACAATGAGAATCTTGCTTTAGAAATGGTAAAATCTGGTGTAATTTCCGATGCGGAAATTGCTTTGGAAACTTACAATCGGGTCTGTTGTTTGTCGGGAACTGTGGAGGATTTGCCTAAACTGGGAATGCTATTGGTCAATAGGGGCGATCGCACAATTTCAGAACAGGGCCGCACTGTCAAAGCATTGATGACAACTTGTGGTTTGTATGAGGCATCGGGACGGTTTGCGGTGCGGGTGGGATTGCCTACCAAGTCGGGAGTTAGCGGGGCTGTATTGTCGGTGATTCCGGGTGAAGGTGCGATCGGCTGTTACAGTCCGCCCCTGGACAAAGAGGGAAATTCGGTAGGTGGCTTATTTTTGCTGGAACAAATAGCTAAAAGTTTGGGACTGAGTATATTTGCATAGATAGGCTGACCGATGGGGTACCAAAAACCCGGTTTCTGCGTAAGTCCTGTCAAAGAAATGACAATTTTTGAAAGAAACCGGGTTTTTTGCGTCCACGACTAATGGACATCTCCAAAAAAGCCTGTCTTGAACAGGCAGGATGCCTGTTCCACAATAATTATCACAAATGTCCAATGGAAAAGACCTGTTCGGATGTAGACGGCAAACAGTAAAATGGACTGTTGAATATAGGTTATATAAAGCAGGAGAACATTTTCAGTGGCAATAGAAGTAGGTCAAAAAGTTAAAGTACGCCGTCTCAGAGATCGGATGCCTGCAAATATCGTAAGCAAGTTGAAAGCGAATCCAGTCGGGACTGTTGACAGTTTCAGAATGGTTGACGGTAGTGGAGTCGGTTTGGTTGTTAAGTTTGACGGTTTTGCGACTTGGTTTTTTGAAGACGAACTGGAAACCGTTTAGCAGAAGGAAGAGGGGAGAAGTTCGGCAACGGATTCTGTAACGGATTTAACGGATGTCGGGAAGAAGGAAAAAGGAAGAAAAATTTTCTCCCCGTCTCCCCGTCTCCCCGTCTCCCCTTCTCCCACTCTGTCTAAAAGTTGCGGTTAAATGTTAAATAGTAAGCTTTGGCAATGAGAACAGAAAATGGCTTTAATTTTGACATTTTTGGGCAAAGGTGGCACGGGCCGTAGTACGATCGCGATCGCAACTGCTAAGAAATATGCGGCTCAAGGCAAGCGAGTTCTGCTACTGAGCCAAGATCCGGGCCCTGGATTGGGCATCCTCCTGGGAACAGTCCTGACTTCGAGCCCGCAAGAAATCGCCCCGAATTTCAAAGCAGTTCAGGTGCAAAGTGCGCCACTGCTGGAACGTAGATGGGACGAGGTTAAACAATTGGAAGCCCAATATGTCCGCACACCCTTTTTCAAGCAGATTTATGGTCAAGAATTGGGTGTTTTGCCAGGAATGGATAGCGCGTTGGCCCTGAATGAACTGCGGGAATATGACGATAGCAAACAATATGATGCGATCGTTTATGATGGCACCGGCGGCATGGATACGCTGCGAATGCTGGGAATGCCGGAAATTCTGAGTTGGTACATTCGCCGCTTCCGCCAAGCTTTGGTAGATTCCGATTTGGGTAAAGCTTTGTCGCCGTTTATTCAACCGGTGATTAGTACGGTTTTGACTGTGGATTTGTCGGGCGACAATGCTACTAAGTCTACTCAACAAGTCGATAATTTTTTGGATAAGGGCAAGGAAGCGCTGGCAAATCCGAACCGTACTGCTGCTTATTTGGTGACGAATGGGGATGCAAGTGCGATCGCCACGGCCCGCTATCTTTGGGGTAGTTCTCAACAGATTGGTTTGACTGTGGGCGGTGTGATTCTCAATCAAGTAGCTGTTACAGAAACTATTGCCGCTGATTTTGATCCCTTGACAGCAGTTTCGGTGCCGGCCCATAGTGAGCATAATTGGCAACCGCTAATTGACGCTTTGCCCGATTTTTCTGAGGCTGCAAGAGCTCCAAAGGCGATCGACATAAATATTGCACAACGTCAAGTTAGTTTATTTTTGCCCGGATTTGACAAGAAAGAAATTAAATTGATTCAATCGGGGCCAGAAGTGACGATCGAAGCAGGCGATCAGCGGCGTAATATTTTGTTACCTCCGCAGCTAACAGGAAAATCTGTTACGGGCGCTAAGTTCCTGAACAGTTATTTGATTGTGTCTTTTTAGCAGTTGACTATTTTCAATAACAGGCAAGATGCCTGTTCCACAAGAGATGATTTTTATTGTGGAACAGGCATCTTGCCTGTTCATCAAAGGCTTAAGTATGAACAAAGATATTGCAAAGAACCTTGCTTTCAGATTAATCACTTATCTAATTTTTCCAATACTTCTATCTGTCGGTAGTGCGGAACTTGTCTTACGGGTTGCGGGATACAAGCCCTTGCAAATAGAAAATGTGGATGTTGCTATTCAACCTAAAGGTAACTTTTTCACTAAGGATTCTGAACTGGGATACAAACATTTACCGGGGAAATTCCAAGTAACACTTAACGGCAATTACTCGTTTAATGCAACTCATCTCAATAATAGTTTAAGAATAACTCACCCTCTCAATACTTACAATTTACAGTCAAAAAAGCCAGAAATTTGGATATTTGGCTGTTCTTTTACCTACGGTTGGTCATTGAATGATCGGGAAACTTATGCTTGGTTGTTACAAGAGAGATTACCACAATATGAAATAGTAAATTTTGGGGTTAACGGCTATGGAACCATACATTCACTTATTCAGTTTAAACAAGCACTTAAACAAGGAAATAAACCTAAAGTTGTGGTAATTTCCTATGCGGGATTTCACGACAGGCGCAATACCTTTTCGAGGGCGAGAAGAAAGCAAATGGCTACTTGGAATAAACTCGGTATTCTGTTCCAACCTGATGCTAGGCTGAATAAACAAGAGGGTTTTAGCTACAATATGGTAAAACTTGAGTATCAGGAGTTGCCGTTGATGCGGGTTTCGGCGTTAGTAAATTTTCTGGAGGTTAATTACAATCAATTTGAGGAGGAATTTTACAGAAGCCACGAGGTTTCTAAGGCAATTATTGCAGAGTTTAACCGTTTGGCTGAGGCGAATGGGGTGAAGCTGGTGGTTGCGGGAATTAACCCTGGTTCTGCTAAGATGTTGGCGGAGCTCAATCAGGTAGGTATGGCGACGGTGGATATTTCTGTTGATTTGAAAGTACCGGCTAATAATAATTTACCGCATGATTTGCATCCAAGTGCGATCGCTAATCGGCAATATGCACAAAAATTGGAAGGTTTTTTGCAAGGTACTGTTTTAAAGTAAGTTAATGAACCGCGAAGGCGCAAAGGGCGCGAAGGAAGAGAGGAAGAGAAAGTTTAGGTTTTATTTGGGGCTATTTGGATGATAGGATTACTTGATTTTGTTTTTTTTAAGTTGTCTCGCAAGTTTCTGATTGATGGATTTTTCCTGTTTTTACTTGTTTTGGTGACAGTTATAGTAACTTCAATCTATGTTTCTACGGAACATACTTTTTATTGGTGGGATTATGCTGGTTATAATAATGCTACAATCGGTCTTGCTAATTCATTTCGGGAATCTCCACACAAAGCGATACATGAAGTTATCCAATCGCTTGGTAAGGAAAAAAATCTTTTAATTTCATTGCCTTTAGTACCGTTTATTCTATTGTTCGGTGATTCTCGATTGACTTATATTCTCAGCGTATCCCTGATTTATGTACTGCCATTTCGCTTATTGTTGGGGGCAATTTCAGTAAAATTAATTCCTGTTTATCCTCGCAGGGTGTTTTGGTCAACTGTGTTGCTGAGTTTACTAATTCCGATGAGTTGGATTCCGACTTTGCGGGGATATCTTGATACTGGTGGATGTGTGTTTGTAGCTTTGGCAATTTTAGTTTATCTGCACGATGTTAAGCTAAAATATTGGTGGCAAATCCCGTTAATTGGCTGTTCGCTGGCTATGGCGATTTTGTTTCGGCGACATTTTGCTTATAGTGCGATCGCATTTTTTGATGCTGCTATACTCCAATATTTAATCGAGTTTATTTTAACATATAAAAATCTCAAAAATCAAGCTTGGAAAAACTTGTTTACATCTGGCATGAAATTGGGTTTAATTATGGCAACTAGCTTTGCGGTTCTAATGCTGGTGGCGGGAGATTTTACGCGCAGTGCTCTGACGGTTGATTATCGCAATTTGTATCTGGCTTGGAGTTTGCCAGTTAATGATATTGTAACTCGTTATGCGTCCTTCTACGGTTTGGGAACTTGGCTGTTAGTAATGATTGGTTTTTCGGCGGGAATTATCACTAGAATTCTGCTACCTCCGACGACTATTTTTATTGCAATATTTGGGATTTTGTCGCTGATTGAATGGCTTTTGGTCTTGCGTTATGGCTATTTGCACTATACAATTCATATTACACCGATCGCACTTTTAGGATTATCGGCATTTTTCTGGACAACTTGGCTGACATTCCAGGGTAAAGTTCGGTATTTGACGCTGGGTGTTGCTGGTTTGTATCTGAGTATCAACGCATTTTTGGGGCTGATTCCACTGAAATTCGGTTTGTCTGGGATATTTATGGGGAATTTTGCGCCATTAGTGCGATCGGACTACGGCGAAGTGGTAAAATTAGTTGAGTTTATCAGAAAAATAGCACCAAATCAGGAACCGATTTATATTGCCGGCGCTTCTAATAGTTTTAATGCTAATATTCTTAAACAAGCTAACCGTAAGTTGAACCCTCCCGAAGGTTGGTGGAAATTAAACACTCTTGGTAGGCCATTAATTGACTCTCGCGATACTTATCCGTTACCAGAGTTGTTGATTTCCGAATATGTGGTGGTTGCTACGCCTTTTCAGCAAGTTTTGCTGAGTGATGAACAGGTTTTGCGATCGCACGAACAAGATGTTGTTAAAGTTGTATACGACGCTTTTACTCAAAATTGGGAAATTTCCCGCGATTTCCAACTGCTACCAGAACGGTTTCAGCTAGAAAACGGTGTCATAGTCAGAGTTTATCAGAGAATGCGCCCAAGTGCGATCCCCACAGCCATCAAAACTCTCAATGTCATGCAGCAGCAAATAGCCGAGAAGCCGGGGACTCAATTAGATTGGATCAGCTTAAATCAGTCAGTTCACACAAGTTCTAATTATCCCGTTAAAAAAGAATCTGATTACCTATATAATATTGTAACTCATCCAATTAAAAATACCAAGCAACTAGATACATCCTTTCTATATTTAGGTTCCCTATCCGAAAAAAATCAAATTTCCGGCAAACTCAATTTACCTAACAAACAATGCGAGGGAGTTTCCCTGCATTTGACTTTGTGGAACAACCAAGGTAAATTAATCAACTCCACCGAAACAGCCTATAATTCGATGGCTTCCCCCAATTTAAATCTATTACTTGAGGGAAAGAACCCAAATTATTTACTACTTGAGGTATTGAGCAAAAACAAACAAGATTTAACCAACCAATGCCAACTAGAAATTCAAAACTTAGCTATAACTAAATCACTTAATTAAACATAAGATATCGATTCTAAAAAGCTGGCTGTATGAGCATTATTCCTTCATCCTTCAATCCGTTACATCCGTTACAAAATCCGTTGCCGAACTTCCTTCATCCTTTAATCCGTTACATCCGTTACAAAATCCGTTGCCGAACTTCCTTCTACTTATCAACTCAAAAAAGTTGAACCGTCAATGCAGAAACATCACAAACCAGACTGGTATTTTAACTTATCCATCTATACCTTTGTCATCATCGGTTCCTTGATAGCAGTAGGATATAGATTCCCCATAGGAGGCAACTTTCCCGAATTGCCACAAATCCAACATCTCCTAAATCCTGAACTATATAAAAATGACTATCATGTTCAGGAAATGATTAAATTTAATCCGAGATATTACTATTATCATATCATTTATTTGTTGGCAAGTCTAGGATTAAGTATTCCTTTCGTGCATTTTATTTATCAATTCCTAGCCTTTGCTTCAGTTGTCCTAGCTTGTCATGCCATTATCAACATATATACTAACGCTAAACTGCCCGCCGCAGCCATGACTTTCCTATGTTTAGCATCATCATTTACAGATGTTGGTAACACGCTGATATTTTCCACCAAATCAGTACCCAGTACCTTTGCAATGGGTTTCGCAATCTGGGGGATTTATTTTAGTTTGCGTCAGAAATGGCTAGCAGGATATTTATTGTTTGGACTAGCTTGTTTGTTGCAATTTTTAGTTGGTTTATTGCCGGGGTTAATGATGATGCCGGTGTTAATTATTGAATCCGTAAGACAGCGAAGGTTCAAAAACGTAATTTTGGCGATCGCAATTTTAGCCACATTAGCAAGTATCGTATATTTACCAATGTTGCTAACAGGCACTACTGGCACTCATACTATGAATAATGCCGATTTTGTGTACATTCATGCGAACATCCGCAATCCTCATCACATCTTACCATCAAATTGGAATGTCGGCAACAATTGGTTAAACTTTATATCTTTGATGATTGGTGGTTTGCTTTGCATCAACAATACAAATGAACTGCGAAAAGAAGACAAAATTAACTTTGCGATAATTATTGGCACATCAATTTTGGCGCTGCTGCTAAATTACCTATTTGTCGAAGTTTACCCAGTGGCTTTGATTGCAAAACTCCAGTTAGCTAGAACCGTACCTTTTGCCCAAATAATCATCTTTATCGCTATCAGTTTGCTAGTAGATAGACTCTACCAAGCAAAACAGCTAGCCATTGGGTTGCTACTACTAATTATCTTCACTTTACCTAACCGAGGTATTTTGTTTTTAGCCTTATTCATATTTTTATCAATTTGCCAAACCCAAAAATATACAATCCCCAAACGTTATACGATTTTGCCGTGGATTTTCACCGCAGCAACATTAACTTTCAGCTTGATATATCCCCTGACTAATTCAGGAGAAATAATAGAACGCCTAATTAGTATGCCAGTTCTTTTCTCAATTATTGCCTTTCCTTTTATCTTAGAAAATCTATCAATTTCTACAGCAATTAAACAAATTATATCTAATATATTAGCTTTGCTAACTACCAGCATCTTAGTTTTAGGACTCGCCGGAATTCTCCCCAAACCAATGTTAGAGATATTTCAAACCAGAGTCAATATCAATGCTGTTCCCAGGGACGACTTAAACCAATTAGCTTTACGTTTCTCACAAAGCAGCAATCAAGATGCACTCATATTAATTCCTCCATCTGTCACCAGTTTTCAATACTTTTCACAAAGGGCAATTGTAGTCAACTTCAAAAACTTTCCCTTAACAGAAAAAGGCATCAAAGAATGGCAAAATCGGATGGAAACTGTATTAGGAGTCCCCTTAAATCCGCAAATGATTTGGGGTGGAAATGACTTATTCAGCCGTCGCAACAGTGCCGATTTAGTCCAAGTAGCCAGAAAATATCATGCCGATTATATCCTAACTCGTACTGACTGGCATCCAAATATTCAAGGGGAAATCGCCGACAAACAAGGCAAATGGATACTGTATAAAATTAGGTAATTGGGAATGGGGAATTGGGCATCGGGCATCGGGCATTGGGCATTGGGCATTGGGAATTAAATCCCTGATATCCGTTAAATCCGTTACAAAATCTGTTGCCAAACATCCGTTAAATCCGTTACAAAATCCGTTGCCGAACCTTCTTCCTTCAAACATCGATATCAGAATCATCAATAATTTCACAAATCTGCTTATCCACATAATCAGCATCCACATTCCGCGCCATCAACTCCGCCAAAATCCCCAAAGAAATCAACTGTACCGACAGGATTGTACACAAAATCCCAAAAAATAGCAAAGGTCGATTCCCGATCGGACCAAAATTCATCCCAAGCAAATTCAAAAGCCAAATCACAATCAAATAACCAAGGGAAACAAAGCCAACAAAACCAAAAGATAAACCCAAACCTCCAAATAAATGACCAGGTTTCTGCAAATAATGCGTCGTCGCCAACACCGTCAACAAATCAATAAAACCCCGCGCATAACGTTCCCAACCATAATTAGATTTACCATGCTTCCGTGAATGGTGTTCGACAACCACTTCCCCAATCTTAAAGCCCAAATTGTTCGCCAAAGCTGGAATATAACGGTGTAATTCCCCATACAATTTAATCGATGCTAAAACTTCCTTGCGATAAGCTTTAAAACCGCAATTCATATCGTGCATTTGTACGCCAGTCATCAAACACGCAACAGCATTAAATAACTTGGAAGGTAAAGTTTTAGAAATTGGGTCATTCCGCTTTCTTCGCCAACCAGAAACCAAATCAAATCCCAATTCTAAGTGGTCTAAAAATCTGGGAATTTCCGCCGGATCATCCTGAAGGTCGGCATCGAGGGTAAAGATGATTCTCCCTGCTGAATTGCGAAATCCGGCAGCAAGGGCGGCTGATTTGCCAAAGTTGCGACGCAGTTTAATCGCTTTAATTAGTTTGGGATTATGCTTGGCTAAATCTACGATTTCTCGCCAAGAATAATCGCGGCTACCGTCGTCGATGAAAATTACTTCGTAACTATCAATCCCGGTTTGGGACATGACAATTTGGATTTTTTCAAATAGTATTTTTAGGGTAGCTTCTTCGTTGTGAACTGGGATGACGAAGCTGAGGTCTTTTTGCATGATTTTTTTTACCGCAGAGGGCGCAGAGAACGCAGAGAGGGAGAATTTAGAGGTTTTTTTAGTTGTTCTTGATAGGTTGAGAATTTCGCAAAGCTATCCAGCCTTCGCGGTTTTTAAATGATGCGTATGCTGTTAATAATTTGTCGGTTGGTGATGTTTGAATATATCCTCTCCAAGCTGCGGATTTGTAGGCTGGCCCAAACAAGTTTACTAAGTCTGGGCGCGGAAATCCTGACATGGCGAAACCTCGAACGACATTTTCTTGATTGAGAATGGCTATACATTTTACATTGTTTTCGGGGTCTCCTACCCAGCCAATTACTCTGGCTGCGCTGGGTGCAAGTTTTGTGACTATATCAAAGTATCCTGGTACTCCATCTTTGGGGACTGACAGTAAATTTGCATCTATTTTAGTATCTAATGCTGCACAGAAGTTGTGCTTTTTGACATCTCGGTTAAATGGTACTAAATTGTGAGTTTTCAAGGCATCGATTAACCCGATGAAAGCGGCTGGTCTATTGCCGATTTTTTCTTTAATTAAGGTTACGTCGGTGATGCCTAATTTTAATGATAATGCAACTAAGGGTTGATAGGTTGCTCTGCGCGCGATCGCACTTGCGGTCTCTCCTCCCACACCGTACATTAAAATGACTGCAACTGTGGCGATTCCTAAGAGTGGTGTCAGCCAACGTGTTTGCATTCTAGGGCTTGGTTGTAACTGTCGCACACACAATACTGTCAGCACAAATGTACTCATCCAAAACAGTGCTGGGAGTGTGGCGTAGCGCGAAGCTGTGGCTTGTTCGACTCCAAAGCCCGATCGACTAACGGCGGCCATTAACGCCGTTTGTAGCGTGTAAATCTGGATGGATAGCCACGGTAGCCACTCGGTGCGATCGCTCTTTTTGTCAAACAACCAATAACCTACAAAACCCGTTACTGCTATCAAACCAATTATACCAATAATTGAGGCAATAATCACATTTTCACTAAAGATTCCACCTAAATAAGTGGGAATATATTCGAGGGTTTTAAGGGGGTTTATTTTCGTTAAAGAAGGGTGATGAGTTGGAGTTTTATAAGTTAAAAAATAAGTACCAATCACCGCAATTGAAGCAGCAAAATATAAGTAAGTAACTTGCCGTGGAAACCGCAGCACAATAGCAGCAGCACACAATATCGGCCACAAAGCTAAAGGAGTGCTGTAACTAATACAACCTAAAATCCCAAAAATAATACTGCCAATTACCCACTTATTTTGTAATGATGAGGGCGGGCACGGGGGCACCGCCCCTACGGACAAATCTTTTGCATAAGTTTGTAAACAAAATATCGAACAAATTACAAATAAGTTAGCAATTATCCAGTGTACACCGCTAAATCCCCGCATCCAATTATGAGCCGCAGCCGGAGTAAAATTAAAAATAGAAATACCCACTACAACTAAGATAAATTGCAGCGGAAAATGCCTTAATTTTAACGGTAGCAAAGCAATTAATACATGGCACTGAATCAAGGCAAAAAACCAGCCAGCTAAACACAAACCAATATTTGAACCTTGGGTAATAACTATATTCAAGGCATAGATAATTGCCGGAATCAACACAAAATGCTCGTTGGCCCGAAATATCCAATTAAAAGGATTAGTAGAAAAACCATCGACTGAATAGAAATTCCAAGTCATCCACCAATAGTCAAAATTAGACAAGTCTCCAGCTTGCGATATCAGGTACAAAATATATGAAGCTGGGATCATAATCCCTAGAACTGATGCAGAAATTAAAACATATTGTGGATTGATTTTCATCTAATTTAGAAACACAAATAGTGTGGACTTAGGGGTGAGTTTAAAATACAGGATTTACACACTTCGATCAAAGAAACCGGGTTTGAACAGGCAAGATGCCTGTTCCACAATCTTTAGAGATCTTCTAAAAAGCCAGCTTTGAACAGGCAAGATGCCTGTTCCACAAGAATTATGGGATATATCTTTTCGTTACAGCCCGCAGATTCGGTAAAAAACCCGGTTTCTCGCTTCTTGCAAAACTCACCCCTCAATTTTTACTTCACTTCTCTTGCCAGCATTTGGCGGAGTCCTTGCCGCCAATAAGGAGGATGCGTGCCTAGAATTCCTGATATTTTCACATTAGAAAGAACGGAAAAAGCTGGACGTTTTGCAGGTGTTGGATATTCCGAGGTGGTAATCGGAATTACACGCTTAACTTTTAGGGGAAAGCCAAGTTTTTCGGCTTCTTCAAAAATGGCGATCGCAAAATCATACCAACTACAAACTCCGCTGTTTGTATACTGGTAAGTTCCGAAAGTTTCTGGTTTAATCTGAGGAATAATTTGCGAAATTGCCTCAGCTAAATCACCTGTCCATGTAGGACTTCCGATTTGATCTGCTACTACCCGAATTTCTTCCCTGTCTTTTCCCAACCTCAGCATAGTTTTGACAAAATTGCCTTTGCCACCGTTGCCATAAACCCAGGCTGTTCTAATAATAATATGCCGATTTCCGGCTTGTCTAATTGCTTCCTCACCAGCTAATTTGGACTTGCCGTAAATTCCCAATGGATTCGTAGAGTCAGTTTCTTGATAAGGAGAACCTTGACTACCATCAAATACATAATCTGTGGAAATATGAATCAATGTCGAACCCAGCTTTTCGCATTCTTCTGCCAGAATTCCAGGGGCTATACCGTTGACTGCGTATGCTAATTCGGGTTCGCTTTCTGCTTTGTCTACCGCAGTGTAAGCACCGGAATTCACGACTAAATCTGGTTGGATTTCAGCTATTGCTTGACGGATACTTTCGGGTTGCGACAAGTCGAGACGAGTGCGATCGACTGCAATTACTTCTCCCGAAGACAATAAAATTGACTGCAATTCTTGGGCGAGTTGTCCGCCACTACCTGTGAGTAAGATTTTCATTATCTAAAACACTTGAGCTCTTTTCAATGTTTGTCCGGCTTTGTCTTTAGCTGATAAGATTGGCTTCCCACCATCCAGCGGCCAATCGATCGCCAAATCAGTGTCATTCCACAGGATACACCTCTCGTGACTCGGTGCATAGTATTCTGTAGTTTTGTACAAAACTTCAGCAGTGTCTGAAACCACTAAAAAACCGTGAGCAAATCCCGCAGGTACCCAAAGTTGCTGCTTATTTTCTGCACTCAACATACAGCCCACCCACTTTCCAAAAGTCGCTGAACTTTTTCTAATATCCACAGCTACATCAAATATTTCGCCACTAACTACCCGCAGCAATTTGCCTTGAGGCTGCTGCAATTGGTAGTGCAATCCGCGCAGCACATTTTTAGACGATTTGGAATGATTGTCTTGAACAAATTCTGCCGTCACGCCTGTTTTTTCGGCAAAAGCTTTGTGATTAAAACTCTCAAGAAAGAAACCGCGATCGTCTCCGAAAATTTTCGGCTCAATTATCAGAACTTCCGGTATTTCGGTAGATATAACGTTCATAGTTGGCTGTGAAAGTGATAAACTCATACTTACTCAATGCTATTTTACTATGAAAGCTGACGCATATCTCAAAAAATTATATACCAATCGATTTGATTCTAGACAGATGCAAGCTAAGGTTGTGCTTTGGAAGGTTTTAATAGACGATTTTTTGCAAAAATATGTTCCTTCCCAATCATCAGTTTTAGATATTGGTGGGGGCTACTGCGAGTTTATCAACCAAATTCGGGCAGATAAAAAATGTTTGATTGACCTAAATCCTGATTCTAAGTTATTTGCTAATCCTGATGTTGAACTGCTGAATATTGATGTTTTGAATTTGGGCGATCGCACTTTATTTACAGAACAGTTTGACCGCATTTTTATCTCTAATTTTTTTGAACATTTGAGCAATAAAGAAGAACTTATACAAATTATTTTATTTTGCTTTGATGCTCTCAAACCCAGAGGTTCTCTTTTGGTTATTCAGCCAAATTTCAAATACTCTTACAAGGAATACTACGATTTTATTGACCATCAATTACCGATTACACATTTATCATTGCAAGAGCTTTTAGAAACTGTTGGTTTTGAAATAGATTTAATGATACCGAGATTTTTGCCATTTTCTACGAAAGGCCGGCCAGCCTCGCCGTTGTTGCTAAGGGTTTACTTGAGACTGCCTTTTCTGTGGCAGTTTCTGGGAGGGCAAATGTTTGTCAAAGCATCGAAAAGATCGGCGGTTGAAACCGGGGCAACCACGGGGGATTGCCCCTACGCAAACGAAGTCCCAGGAGAGAGGGACTAAGAAATAAGGGGTATTCGAGGGATTATTGATTAGCAACACTGACTTAAGAAATTTTATTGCGCGGTGTCGCAAGTTACAAACTAGCAAAGAGTCTATCCCAAGTTTTGCCGCCTACAATTCCATCTACAGGAAGCTGAGATTGTCGCTGAAATTTTCTGACTGCTGTGAGAGTTGTCGGGCCGAATATGCCGTCAATTACGATCGGCTGTGGACACAAACCTCGCGCGTTTAATATTTTTTGCAGCTTCTTGACATCTTCCCCTCTCGATCCGTGTTTTAAAATCCTTTTGTGTGGTTTATGGGATTTCCTTTGGGGTTCATGGCAATCGTTTGTGTGACAAAATTCATCGCCACCCGATGCATAGTTTGCTCCACCTATTCCAGTCAAAAGTAATAGGGTTAGAACTGCTAGTAAAATAGAAAAAGTCTGTTGTCCAACCATAGTTTCCCTGTTAATTGTATCAATCGTATTTTGCGTGTTTGCCGATCGCCTTTGAGAGTGATAAACCTGATTTCTGGAATAGGGCTATCTCATCTCAAGCGATCGCGTTTTTGGCAACAGCCACCAGATATTCTACAATATAAGTGGTCTGACTGCAAAATCTTTGATCGTGCAAGTTAAATTTTGTTGCTCCTTGGTAGCGACAAAGCGAACAATAGTATCGATGACTGTGGCGCTGTTGGCAAGCCTGCGATCGCTATTTGCGGATGTCAATTCTTTTGAGTGCGCCTCTATTTTGACTCCCAAAGCGCGGTAGAGGTTGTTGGCGAGAATTTTGGCTTTGAATGCGCCGACATCCGATCGATAATAAGGTTGAGTGGACAAGTTGCGTTCTTCGATGCGATCGCGATCAATGACTGTTAACTGACAAAAGCCCGATCGCGCCAAACTTTCTGTAATATTAGCACCCAAAGCGCCCGCACGAATTTATTCATGGGTCTGTAACTAAATTGTTTTGAGTCACTAGAGTTTTGCCGTAATATTACTTGTGTTGGCAAATCTAATTTTACAAACAAATGAATATTTTACTTATATTTATCACCGGGCTAACACAGCCATCAAAAATATTGACATCGATTCAGATGGTAATTTAATATTGGTTAAGCACCAAAATTTAACTCTGTAAAGGTAGCAAGTCAATATGTTTACAAAGCTCTTTTCTCAGTATGCCCTAGCAACCGTGTTGACACTGCCAATCCTGCTATGTTCCCAGACAGCTCAAGCTCAGGATAAGCACGGAGCTACTGCTTATTCTGCCACTTCTGACGCCACAGGTATCAGTTGGGATCATGCTACAGAAAAAGCAGCGCTAAACGCAGCAGTAGCTGCTTGCAATCAACAAAGTGGAGGGGCTAACGACTGCAAACCATTGACATCAAATACTAATAATTGTGGAGCTATTGTCGTCGGTAAAGGAGGAGCTGGTGCGGGTTGGGGTGATGATAAAGCAGCAGCAGAATCTGAAGCTCTCGCGGCTTGCAGCGAACTACCAGGAGGTAGCTGTAAAGTGCAACTTTCTGTTTGCAATAAATAATTAAAGTGTTTAAAAAGAGTGAATTTTTAATTTCCTAAAAATTCACTCTTTTCGGTTTTTTAGGACTTTTGATTGTATCTTTAAATGTCAGTGTACCATCAGTAGATTACCCTGGATAATCTCCCATTTCCGAAGTAACGACATCGGGCTTTAGTAAACTTTCCAATCTATCTTTCGACCAATATTCAGTTGGATAAGCAACTGCAATAATATCTGAAAGTCTAATCAGCCAACTGACTTGTCCGTAGGAATCGTTGTTCTCTCCGTGTTCGCTAGGGGGAACTATCACTAGAATTTCGGCAAACTCCCCGGACAAATTAATCGGGATGCCACCGAAACTGCTACTATTTGTTTTCATCCAAACTTTACTGCCTCTATCGAGAGCTTCTTGCAGTCGTTGGGAGAGCAAGCAGGATTTTTTGACCTTAGATTTTTTTCCCATAGTTCAAGCTTAGGTAGTTGTACTGTGTGTTAAGATCCAGGGCGATCGTATTTTTACTGACTAAACGCACAAAAGCAAAAAGGGCGATCGAGCTCGCTGCTCTTACTCTACTGTATAAGAAATTGAGTTATTGCGATCGGCATAAAGATTTTATTATAGTCCTGGACGCAAAAAACCCGGTTTCTGACCAAAATCGTGCATCTTTATGACAGATATTGATATAGAAACCGGGTTTTTGACCCCTTGTGCGTCCGGGAGTGAATTACCAAACAGTGAAATTGCCTAAGCCGTGTTAATTTATCAGCTTCCTGAGATATCGCCTCGTCTATCCTGCGCTCAAATATTGTGACTTGAGGATATTGAATGAGATGTCTCGGAGTTAGGTATGAGATATTGAAGCATTGTCAGCAACAGGCAAGATGCCTGTTCCACAAGATCGCTCAAACATCCTTAACATAAGCAATGCTATTGCGAATATTGTGGAAGCCAACAGATTCATAAAGCTTCATGGCACCGGACTGATTGTCAGCATCGACGCCGAGAATTGCTGTCTCGACACCGGCAGCTTTCAGTCGGTGCAAACCAGCTAGCAACATTGCTCGTCCCAATCCAATTTTGCGGAACCCGCGCCTGGTACCGAGACACGCAATCCAGCCTTCATTGCGTCCAGTCCGATCGCACTCATCGACACTAATTTCGCAGTAGCAAAAAGCCACAAATTTGCCGTCATCAGCAACAGCGATCAAGTCTAAATCATTTCTGTAATCGGGTTTAGCTAAATGGTACTTGAATTTCTTCACCGTTAAATCGTGATGATTCCAGTGATCGATAAACGACTGGTTGAACATTTCTACCCATGCTTCGGCATCCTGTTCGCCGGGGAACTGAATGAGGGTAAAACCTTGTGGGAATTGCGGTTCAGGGATTGGTTCAGAAAGCGATCGCGCCAACCGACAAAAATAGCGATCGGGCTTGAAACCGCAATTTGTCAGTATAGAAATGCGATCGCCATCCTCAGCGTGAGCCGAGGATCTGAGCTTCACGGGCGCACCCGGTATCGCAGACACCTCACGCATCCGCACTTCACCCCAGGCGATCGCGGCTGCTTCCAAATCGCCTCCGCGCGCGTCAGGATGAACGCGAAACAATAGTGAACCGTCGATTACTTCGGCAGGTTCAGAAATCCACAACTGAGCGAAACCGATTAATTCGCCGTTTGCATCGAACCAAAGACGGATATCGCGGGCTTTGTCTAGGGAAGGTTCATTAAATTCTTGTTGTAATTCCGAGATTGTAGTGCCATCATTGAGCCGATCGACCTTTTCGCAAGTATTGATTAAATGGGCGATCGCCACCAGGTCACTTTCATTGATAATGTCTTGTGGAACAGGCATCTTGCCTGTGCTTGAGCTGTTTTTGAGCATGGTGTAAGATATCAGTTCAACGAAAAAATGTAGCTTTAGCCACAAAAGTAACAATTTGTTACTTTGTTTCTAAGGAATGAGACACAGGCAACACCCCAAAGATATATTCAAAACCATCAAGTTCGTCACCAAGTTGACCAACTGAGATAAGAAATAAATTTTCGTCTAAGTTAAGGAGAACTCAATGCTTGACGCTTTTTCAAGAGCTGTAGTTTCAGCCGATGCCAGCACCTCCACCGTCGGTGATATTGCTGCCC